>QZKQ01000033.1 GCA_003599535.1 Candidatus Zixiibacteriota bacterium
TACGGATTGGCCGCCCGACCGCGGGGCGATCGGGCTGGCTTTAGATCATAAGTATAGCTCATGTAATGCTATACGAGAGTTATTCGGATAGGCCCTAAGTTGTCGGGTCCACAATGCCGTTAGCCAATATTATATCCAGCGCCGTCAGGTACGTAGATCTGACGCCACATTCAAAAAAGGGTTGCCCGGTGCCCCACCGCTTGCGGTGGGATCGCTCTCTTCCCCCGCCGGGCACGGGGGGTTGTCTGCCTCGCCGATGACCACCGATGATAATTGTCTGAATCGCCGATTACCGCCGATTATGGAGATTTCACCGATTACCCTTTGCGAGGAGGCGGGCAGGGTGTAGTGTACTTTACTCTATCTCGTGGGCAGGCAACCAGAAAGGGAGAAGCAATCCATCGGCGTAATCGGTGTAATCCGTGTAATCGGCGATTCAGACAATTAATCCGTGTAATCCGTGTAATCGGCGATTCAGACAGTTAATGATTCAGACCATTCCCCGAACCTCCCATGCCCAAATCCCACGCCCTGGATCCTTTGACGTATAAGATCATCGGTTGCGCCATGAACGTGCACCAGGTGCTGGGAAACGGATTCCAGGAAGTCATCTACCAGCGGGCCATGGCCGTCGAGATGGAAGACGCCGGAATCACCCGGTGCCCCACCGCTTGCGGCGGGATCGCTGGCTTCTCCCCATGGATAAATCCATGGGCTACTCTCCTTCAACCCCTGACGGGGTGACAACAGTTCGCTGCGGAAATGGACGGAGGCCACCCACTTTAGTGGGTCGAAGGACAGTAGCCCAGCCTTTCAAGGCTGGGGATAGAGTCGCTGCCGCTTCGTGGCCCAGTGTTGAAACATTGGGTCAAGGCTTTTGGAGATCGCTAATGTCGCATTCCTTCGTCAGTATGGCGCTCCACTGCGTCTTCAGCACAAAGCTGCGCCGCCCGGACCTGACCACCGAAATCCGGCAACGGCTGTACCCCTATATCGTGAGCACCGCGCATCAGCAGAGGATGCAAGTGCTGGCTCTGGGGGGCGTCGAAGACCATCTGCATGCGTTGATTTCCCTGCCGGCGACAATGTCGGTAGCAAAGGCCATCCAGTGGCTGAAAGGGCCATCATCACGGTGGGTACACGAGACCTTTCCCGAATTCCAGCGCTTCGCCTGGCAGCACGGCTATAGCGCTTTCAGCATTGGCGTTTCGCAGCGTGAACGGACCATCGACTACATCCGAAACCAGGCGCAACATCATCAGAACAAGACTTTCGAGCAAGAATTACGTGCCTTCTATGCCCGTCACGGCTTCAGATGGGATGCGTCGGTGCTGGAGTAGCTTCCCCCTTCTCCCCACGGATGAATCCATGGGCTACTGTCCTTCAACCCACTAAAGTGGGTGTAACAACACCCCGCAGGGGGTCGAAGGACAGTAGCCCAGCCTTTCAAGGCTGGGTAAAAGGTCGCTGCCGCTTCGTGGCCCAGCAGGTAGGTTTGGGTTCGCGCAGCGTAACCCAACAACCTTAAGGTGTCGCGTCCCTGTCATGCTGGGTCACGCCCTGCCACGCGGTGGCCACTTCGTGGCGGACTGACCCAACCTGCGCGAGCCTCCTCCCCAATCCCCCCACCTCCGATGCGTATCACCTGCACTATGACCGGTGGAGGATGACGCCCCGCATTTTCATCAAGGAGAAGGCCATGGCAGACAATATGACTTCCGTGGAAGAACTCACCGGCCGGGCGCTGGTCATCACGCGCACCCTGGACGCGCCGCCCGACCGCGTATACCAGGCCTGGACCGATCCCGACATGGCGAAACAATGGTACGGGCCTCAGACCTTCACGGTGCCGGAAATCCAGATGGACCCCCGGCCCGGCGGCTCCTATCTCTTCTGCATGCGTTCGCCCGACGGCCAGGACTACTGGAGCACCGGCACGTACCGGGAAATCGTCCCCGGGAAGAAGATCGTCTCCACCGACAGCTTCGCCGACGAGCAGGGCAACGTGGTCCCGGCCTCGTATTACGGCATGGTCGGCGACTACCCCCTGGAGATGCTCACGACCGTCACCTTCGAAGAGGTCAACGGCAAAACCCGGATGACTCTGCGCCACGAGGGCATCCCCGAAGGCGAGGACCGCGAGCTGGCCCGGCAGGGCTGGGAGGAGTCCTTCGACAAGCTGAACGAGTTCCTGAAGACATAACCTCGCCCTACCCCCAATATGCCGCTTCGCCCGGGAAGACCCTCCCGGGCGAAGTATTTACAACTCAATTTCATCTCCCCCCGTTTTCTCTTGCTTTTCCGTCAATCATTGATTATCTTGTGGGATCAACTCCAATAAGGGGTGCCCCATGAAACCGATGCGCCATATTTTCGTCTTCGCCCTTGCGCTCCTCCTCGCCGGGTGCGCCGCCGGGCCCAACCCCCACGCCGGGACGCCGGGGCCGGAGGGCGAAGTGGCCGGCTTCTGGCTGGGCCTGTGGCACGGGATCATCGTCCCCGTCACCTTCGTCATCTCCCTGTTCAACGACAACGTGAACCTCTACGAGGTGCACAACAACGGCGGGTGGTACAACTTCGGCTTCGTCATCGGCGCGGTCATCCTGGCGGGAGGGATATTCAAGGGCAGCGAAGGGCGCCGGAGGTGAGGCCATGATCACGCTGACGACTCCCCGCCTGGTCCTGCGCGACTTCCAGCCGGCCGACCTGGACGACTACCGGCGGCTCTCCGCCCATCCCGATTTCCTGCGCTTCTACCCTGAAGAACAGGCGCTGCCGGAGTCGGTCGAGCGGCTCTTCAACAAATTTCGCGGCTGGGCAGAGGAGGAACCGCGGCGCCGGGTGCAACTGGCCATCACCCTCCCGTCGGGGGAGCTGCTGGGGTCATGCGGTGTGCGGACCACGTCGGAAGCGGACCGGGAAGGGTCGTTCGGCGGCGAACTGGCGGCGGACTACCGGGGCCGGGGCTACGCCACCGAAGCCGGGCGCGCCCTCCTGGAATACGGCTTCCGCACTCTGGGCCTGCACCGCATCTACGCCGAGACCCTGGTGGAAAACCGCGCGGCGGTGCGGCTGGCGGTGCGGCTGGGGATGCAGGAAGAGGGCGTCCTGCGGCAGAACCGCTGGTTCCGGGGGCGCTGGTGGGATACGATAATCCTGGCGGTGCTGGAGGAAGAATGGTAAACCGGCGGCACGGCGGGTCCGGCTGCTTCCCTGCGGAGGAACGCCCATGAACTGCCCGCAATGCGGCAAAGGCACCTGGCCGGCCTACACCCAATGCCCTCACTGCGGCCACCGCTTCGAGGATTACCTGCCCTCGGGCCCTGATCCTGTAGCGTGCAACGACTGCGGCCGTCCGCTGGAATCGCTCCCCGGCTGGAAGCGGGCGTTCATGAGGGCCCCGCGGCAGTGCCCGGACTGCCTGCTGCGCCGCCGGGAGACGGCGCGGCTGGAAGGTCGTGAGGCGAACCTGGGCCGGGCGGCGATCTGCGGCCTGGCGGCGGGAGCCGCGGTGGTGGTGCTGCTGTTCCTGTACCTGGCCCTCACCGGCAAACGGGGGGATTGGGTGGTGGCGGGCCTCGGGCTGGCGGTGGGCCATGCCGTGGTCTGGGGAAGCGGGAAAATGTATGGTCCGCGGCTGGCGGTCATCAGCGTAGCGGTGACGATCCTGGCCCTGGTCTGCGCCGACTGCCTGACCTTGAGCTTCTTCGCGGGCCACGACACTCCCCTGGCGCCGTGGTCCCGGGAATTCTTCCGGCTGTGGGAAAAGCACGCGCGGACTCACCCCTCGGTGCTGATTTCCTGGGGCATCGCCCTGTGGGCGGCGGTGCGCATTCCGCTGGCGCCTCCCCGGCCCAAGCGCCGCGCGCCGGAAGAGGCGGCGGAATCCTCCGCCCCGCCGGGAGGTGGAACGGCTTGAGCCGCCTTCCAGTACGAATAGTGAAGCCATCTACCCCATCCGGTAGATGGCTTCACTCGCTCATAGGCTGGGGGACGAACTGCTGGGGCGGAGTATCCAATTCCTGCAGAAACTGCGCCACGACCCGGCCGGCTGGCATTCCAAAAAAACAGGGGCGGCCGGACGGCCGCCCCTGACGGTTTCCGGCGTGAAAGCTATCTTTTGCGCGCGGCGATTTCGCCCACTGCCTTGATGGCGGCGTCAATGTCCGCTTCGGTGTTGAAGGCGCCCACCGCGAAGCGCACTCCGCCATGGACTTTATCGGTGCCGATCTGCTGGTGCGCCAAGGGAGCGCAGTGCAGGCCGGTGCGCACGGCGATGTTGTGATCCACGTCCAGCATGATGCCCACGTCGCCGGCTTCGATCCCCTCCACGTTGATGGTCACGGTGGACAGGTGGTGATCCAGGTCGCTGCACGCGTAGACCTTGACCCGCTCGATTTCCCACAAGCCAGTCACCAGCTTGCGGGTGAGGCGCATTTCATGCTGGTAGATGTTATCCATCCCCTGCTGTTCGATCCAGTCCTGCCCGGCCCACAGCGAGGCCACGCCGACCAGGTTGGGGGTGCCGTACTCCATGCGGAAGGGGTACTCTTCCAAGTGGTAGGGGTAGGCCGAGCGCACTCCCGTGCCGCCGCTGCGGGTCTGGCAGATGTCCAGGTGCCCGCGCACCACCAGCCCGCCGATGCCGGTGAAGCCCATCAGCGACTTGTGCCCGGTGAAGGCCAGGGCGTCCACGTTCATCTCCCGCATGTTGATGGGGATGACGCCGGCGGTCTGGGCGGTGTCCACCACGAAGGGGACCCCGGCCTCGCGGCAGACCGCGCCGATTTTCCCGATGGGCTGGACCGTCCCCAGCACGTTGGACCCGTGGGTGCAGACCACCAGACGGGTATTGGGCCGCAGGGCCTGGCGGATGGCCTCCGGTTCGATGAACCCGGCGTCGTTGAAGGGCACGTAGGTGGCTTCGACGCCCTGATCCCTTACGGCGTGGTTGACGGGACGGATGACGGAGTTATGCTCCAGGTTGGTGGCGATGACGTGGTCGCCCGGTTTTAGCAACCCCCGGATGATGAGGTTCAAAGCGTCGGTGGCGTTGTACCCGAAGCAGACCCGGCTCCAGGCCTCCTCGTCGTTGCCGAAGAAGCGGTTCAGGCGCTTGCGCAGGTCTTCCAGAATGTTGCCCGCTTCGATGGCCTTATCGAAGCCGCTACGCCCGGGATTGACTCCCGTGCGGCGGTAGAAATTCAGGGCAAATTCGTAGACGCTGTCGGGTTTGGGCCAACTGGTGGCGGCGTTATCCAGGTAGATAATTTCGTCCATGGAGTCTCCAGATCCGTGAGGGGTTCACCGGGTACAAGGGCCATCCGGAACGAGGCGACGAAGAGCGCTGCATTACTCCCGGAGGGGTAAGCATTGTAATTTAATCCCCCAGAGACGAAAATACAAGGATATTTTGTAGAAAAGCCTGTTTACGATGGAAACGTCAAGGCGCTGATAATTCAGGATTAAGGGACCGGATAAACAAAACGGGCGCGATTCCTCGCGCCCGTGAATAGTACCTATGAATAAGCCTCATACCGAAGGCGGCATGGGGTTTAAGGTGCTGAAACAATCCCGTTCAATAGTGGCTTTCTGGGCCGGCTCCCGGGAGCCCGGACGCATATGAGGTTGCAGCAGCTCATGGACCATGGCGCATAACCCCGTCACCCGGGTCAGGCGTTGCCGGCTGGCGACGTTTTCCTGGAAATGCTCCAACTCGGTTTCCAGTTTGTCCAGCGCCAGCCAAAGCTGCTGGCAGGCGGTGAAGTCGGATTCCTGCACCGGTGTGCCGGAGTCGCCGGCCAGGGCCAGCTCGTCCTGTTCCACCAGGGCGCGGACCTGCTGATTGATGATGCGAACGGCGTCCAGCAACTGGGAGAAATGCCGGGGGCTCAGACCCTCCAGTTCGCAGGTTTCCAGCAGCAATTTGTCGAATTCACGGAATCCCTGGCGCCGTTCGGAAATGAACTGTTCCAGCGTTTCCGGGCTGCTGACGGCGTATCCTTCCATGTTCGCTCCCGCGTTGATGATCGAAGGCCAGGCGGCCTCGGTGAAATAACGGTTTCTCCAGTTGTTCCCAATCTGTTTGCTGTACGCCCGGTCAGGAGGAGAGTGAAGCCTCGGTCGCGGGCGAACCGCCTTGCCGGCGCCACCGGTTCAGCGCGCCGCGGTCGGTCATGCGGGTCAGGAGGAAGTACTTGATCAACCAATCCAGGCGGCCGCGCAGCACGAAGTGTATTCCGGAATGCTTCATCACCCGGCGGATGCGGGCGCGGTAATCGGGAGCGTAGCAGTGCGTGGGGCAGCGCCGGCAGGCCGGCTTGGGATCGTACGGGCAAAGCTCCAAACGACGCAGGGCGTATTCCTGCAACTGCCGGCACTCGGGGCAAATTCGCCCGGTGGTCTTATGGATATTACGGCAGTACACACCGATGAATTTGCCCAGAATGACGGCCTCGCGGAGGCGCAACGGGGGCTGCGTCTCCGGGGAAAGCCGCGCCGGGGCCGGCGGCAATCCGGCCCCCGTAGAATCTTTATCCGGCACGGTTACATCACCTTGGTGATTTTCACCGCCCAGTTCCGCGGGCCGGACTGTTCGTATTCCCAGGTATGGCGGCCGGGATATTCCGCCTCGAACTGGTAGCGCAACGGCCGGGGATCGTGATCGTTAACCAGGAGCAGCGCCTGCCCGGCGGACAGGGCATGCCAGGTATCCATGATCACTTCGTGCCGCTGGTAGGGAGGCAGGGAGCGCAAATCCAATTCTACCGCAGAGGGCGCCGCGTCATGGCCGGCGGGGGTGAAACAACAGTAGCCGATGCGGTCGCATTCCATTTTCACTTCCCTCCATTCCACCTCCGACAGTACCTGCAGGGCGATCTGGTAGAGGATATTGTCTTCCTTGAAGATATGGTTGGACAGCTCCCGGGACAGGAATTCCCCCAGCTCAATCACCCGCTCGCGGAACTCGGTGAAATCGTACTGCTTCCAGTCCTGCGCCATGCGGAGCAGTTCCTGCTTGCGCCGGCGGAATTCCACGTGATCCATTCTCATAATGGCGGGCGGCTCGATCACGTCGTGGCGTTCCAGCATGGGGAACAGGGCTTCTTCCTCCCGGGCGTGATGGCTCTCCGCCTCCACCAGGTGGTGGGCCAGACCCGTCAACTCCTGCACTACGCCGTGCTGGTACAGTTCGTCCAGGCTTTGCAGCAGGCGCAATTCGGCTACCAGGCCGCGCAGGCCGTCCAAGGTGCGGAGAATGACCTTGTGCTCCTCCATCAGAGTGTGCACGGGGTGGGGCGGTGCGACGTCCATGCGGTTGGCCGCCAGGGAATCGCGCAGCACTTCCAGATGGATGTCGCACAGGCTCTGGCGGATCTCATCATGGGACACCCCTTCCCGGATCAACTCCTGCTCCATGTCCCCCAGGGTCTTGGCGTCCACGGTTTCGAAGAAGCGGCGGGCTTTCTCCTTCGTCTGGGGTGACACCTCCTCCTGGCACAGCTCTTCCAACAGGCGGCGGATCTCGTCCTGCTGAGGCTCAGGCAATGCCGTGCGGCGGACCGCCAGGATCCATTCCGCCGGGCCTTCCTGCTCATAGGCCACTTCAAACTCTCCGCCCGACTTCAGCATGATTACCAGGGGTACGGGATTGAATTCGGCGATGAGGCGGGCGCTCTCCCCCACCCGCAGATCGGCCAAGGCGGGAAATAACCGTTGTTCCCTGGCGGCGTGATCCAGGCCGCGCACGTCAATGTTTCTGACCTTCTCCATCAACCACTCCTTTCATCGTTTGTCCATGGCCGGGCCATGCCGTCGCAAACCATCAGCCGGTGTGGATTCCCCTTTAGACCGGAGCGTGCAGCCATTCCACGTCTTCGGATTGCAGCGCTTCACCGTGCAGCAAACTTGCCAGGGTCGTGCGGCTCAGGCTCTTGCGGAAATTGTCGTACGCTTGGGCGAAGGCCCCGCGGATGGGACAGGGGCGGGCGACCCGGCAGGAACGCTGCTCGGCGTAGCAGCGGTAGAGATCCGCGGTGCCTTCCACCGCCGCGAGGACGTCATGCAGGGAAATCTCCTCGGGATCGCGCTTCAGAGAATAGCCGCCCGCGGCGCCCCGGTAGGCGTCCACGAGGCCGGCGCGGACCAACTGCTGGAAGAGCTTGCGCAGGTAGCTCTCCCGCACGCGGATGGCCTGCGCGATCTCGGGCAACTGGATGGGCCGCCGGCCGGAATTGGCGGCCAGATACAGCAGCCCGTGGAGGGCGAATTCGGTGGATAGCTGCACTTGCATGGTCGGGGGTTATCCTATTTTGGATATTTTGTGTCCACAATATACAAATATGATATGGCCGAGTCAAGCGATTTTTTGGCATTTTATTTCCCGGTGGATGCATCAGCAGCACAAAAGAAGAGGGGCGTTCTGTCGAGCCGCCCCTCTTCTTTATGGTTGGAAAGTTGGAAGGTTGGAAGGTTACAAAGTTATTTCAGCAGGATAAGTTTCTGCACCTGGACGAAATCCCCCGCCTCCATCCGGGCCAGGTACACTCCCGCAGCCAGGTCCGACCCGTCGAAGGTCACCCTGTGACTGCCGGCGTCACGCCACCCGTCCACCAGCGCCGACACTTCGCGGCCGGCCGTATCATAGATCCGGAGGCTCACGTAGCCGGGAGCCGGAAGTTGATAGCCGACAGCCGTCGTGGGGTTAAAGGGGTTGGGAGAAGGTCCCAACATACGGGTGGCCGGGGGTTCGGTTTCGGGTGATTCGCCGCGCCCCAGAACGCCGTCACCCCTCCGCAGGACTTCTTTTCCCACGGGTACGCCGGCCTCCGGCGTGGCGTCCAGGCATACCAGCCAGAAGTCGGCCCACCCCGAACCGTAGCTGCCGGTGTGCCCGGCCAGGAAGTAATGGCCGTCGCCGTCGGGGATCAGGCAGTAAGCCCGGTCATCGCGGCTTCCGCCGTAGGAATTTTGCCACAGGAATTCCCCCCGGGCGTTAACCCGCACCAGGTACATATCCAGATTGCTGGGGCCGGGCGCCTGGGTGAAGCCGGCCAGCAGGTAACCGCCATCTCCGGTGGCGGCCATGGTACTGAAAATCTCCTCGTCCGGCCCTCCGTAGGTGTGGGACCAGAGGAGCTGCCCCTTGCCGTCCATCCGGGCCAGGTAGGCGTCCGCGGGGGTGAAGGGGAGACCGGCATAGCCTCCCAGGAGGTAGCCTCCATCCGGAGCGGGAAGGAGGCAGGTGGCCATCAGGTTGCCCGAGCCAGCCTGGTAGGTATGTGCGGTAACTGCGTTCTCTCCCGCATTCACGTCCAGAACGAGAGCGGTGGCGGCGCCGGTCTCCATCACCGAGGTTCCCGCCACTCGGAAGGCTCCGCCCCCTTGGTGCAGTATGGCGGCAGCGTAGTCCACTCCGATGTTTCCGTAGGTCAGCGACCACAGCGAATCCCCGGCTGAATCCACTTGGAGGAGCCAGACGTCGGGAAACCCGTTGCCGAAGGATTCGGAGTACCCTGCCAGGAGAAACCCGCCCTTTCCGTCCGGCGCCAGGGCCAGGGCTTCATCGTCATTGTCCCCGCCGTAGGTGCGGTGCCAGATCCGTTCGCCGGCTGCGTCGAATTTCAGCAGGTACATATCCAGTCCGCCGGCGCCGAACGAGGTGGTATATCCTGCTGCCATGAAACCGCCATCGCCGGAAGGAACGATGGCATTGATGTGTTCGTGTCCGTTGCCTCCATATTTGCGCGACCACAACGAATCGCCGTTTTCTTTCACGTACACCAGCCAGGCGTCCCGCCCCACGGAACCGTAACTGGTGGTACTACCCCCCATGATGAATTCGTTTTCCGCGGAAGGGATGATGGTGTAGGCATGTTCGAATAATCTGCCTCCGTAAGTTCTGGACCACAAACTATCGCCTTCACTTGCCGTTGCTCCCGATGCCATGAATGCCGTTAACAATGCCAGAGATCCCCTGATGATGTGCCAAAACATAATCCCCCCAATAAACCTCATGTAACAACCATGTTATCCCCCCCAGAAAGAGATGTCTCCCTGGGAATGGAAAATACTCTCAAAAATGCTGATTGAATAGGGATTTTCCGGTTGCGCCGCTGCCGCGTCGGAAATTGAAGGAAACTTAAGGAAGGGATGATAAAGGCGGCTAAGATATTATTATTCCTGCATTATGTCATACGAGACAAGGGTTATTGAGCATTTGAAAGCGCGTCCGGGGGCAGGATCGCGGGGGGCTGGAGTTGCGTGGGGAAATACCCTCGAAATCCTCGCTGCGGCCTCGCTTCGGGGAAACTTTCGCCGCCCTGGCGGATATAATAACCAGGAACCGGGATCCAATCCCGAAAACCGTACGCCGACGGACAGCGACAAGTTTTGCACACCTGGGCCTCCGGCGCAGAATTTGCTTGACTCGCGCATCAGATCTTCGTATATTGTAAGAATCGAATCTCGAGGTAGCACGGAACATGAAGCGGACGCTGCTGGGTATCCTGATTCTGACGTTGGGGGGAAGCTCTCTCGCCTGGGGGAGTTGGCTGTCCGACGGCAAGTATGCGGCGGAATTTCTGACCCTGGGCGTGGACGCCCGGGCCCTGGCCATGGGGGGGGCGTATGCCGCCCAGACCCACGGCGCCTCGGCGGTCTACTGGAACCCCGCCGGCCTGGCGTTTCTGCCGGCCAAAGAAATCACCCTGATGCATTCCGAGCAATTCGACGGCATCGTGGGGTACGACTTCGTGGCCTACGCCCAGCCCACCCAGGCCAACACCGGCTGGAGCTTCGGATTGATCCGTCTGGGAGTGGACGATATCCCCGTCACCGCCCTGGAGGATCCCACCCAGGGAATCGGCAACGGCAACCGCGTCATCATTGATCACCTGACCAGCGACACCGAGCTGGCCCTGCTGGCCGGCTTCGGCCGCGCCCTGAGCGACCGGTTTTCCTACGGCGCTTCGGCCAAGATCATCGGCAAGTGGATCGCCGACGAGAGCGCCTACGGATTGGGCTTTGACCTGGGGGTGCGCTGGCTGCCGGCGCAGCGCCTGGCCCTGGCCGCCAACCTGCAGGACGTCACCAGCACGGCTCTGGTATGGAGCACCGGGCACAAGGAGCTGGCCGCTCCCACGGTGAAGCTGGGCACCGCGTATTACTTCGACATTCCCGCTTTGCTGGCCCGCGTGACCGTGGCCGCCGACGCCGACCTGCGTTTCACCGACCGGGGCGAGGCGGACCAGTTCCAGATGGGGCCGGTAACCGCCGACACGCACGTGGGGCTGGAGTACCTGATCAACGTCTCGGGCGCCGGCATCGCCCTGCGCGGCGGCGCCGAGCCATCCCGCGAACAGGAAGATGAGGGCTTCTTCGGCAATTACACCTTCGGGGCCGGCCTGCTCTTCCGTTACTTCCACGTGGATTACGCCTTCCTGGCCCACCCCGAACTGGGGGACACTCATCGCATCTCGCTGGCCGTGCTGTGGGGCCACACGGAACGGTGACGCGGATCCACCGATCTTCCGCACCTGCATAACCTCATTAAAAATTTTCATGCCTAAAAAGAATACCTCCGCCGTCGGCGCCGGAATTGCCAGCATGACCGGATTCGGCCACAGCAGCGTGGCCGCTCCGGGACGGCAAATTGGCGTTGAAATCCGCTCCGTCAACAACCGATTCCTGGAAGTGGGGCTGAAAACCCCCCGCGAGCTGAACGCCCTGGAAGGGGACGTTCGGGACTTCCTGCGCAGCCGCCTGCAGCGGGGCCGCCTGAGCGTGCTGGTGACCCTGGATCGCGACGCCGGCCAGACTCCCACGCTGAACATTGACGTGCCGGCCGCGCGAATCTGCTACGAGCGGCTGGAAGAGCTGAACCACAACCTGGGGTTCGAGGGGCCGGTGGGGCTGGAACAATTGCTGACCTTCTCCGACTACTTTACCCTGGATCCGCGGCGCGAAGCGGACGAAGAGCTGAAGAAGCTCGTCCTGCAGGCTCTGGAGACGGCGGTGGAGGACCTGAACGCCATGCGCCGGGCCGAAGGGGTCAGCCTGGCCCAGGACCTGTTGGATCGCCTGGCCGCCATCGAAGCCGTTACGGGGGAAATCGAAGGTCTGGCCGCGGACCAGCCCCAGCAGCAGATGCAGAAATTAAAAGAGCGGCTGGAGCTGCTGACCGCGCCCGGGCCGCTCGATGCGGGCCGCCTGGAAACTGAACTGGCCTTGATGGCCGATCGCCTGGACATCACCGAAGAGACGGTGCGGCTACGGACCCACTGCCAGGCGTTCCGCGAGGCCATCGCCGGCAAGGAGGCGCCGGGCAAACGCCTGGGTTTCCTGCTGCAGGAGATGAACCGCGAGGCCAACACCATCGGCAGCAAGGCGGCGCTGGCGGACATCTCCCACCGGGCCATTCGCATTAAGGAAGAATTGGAACGCATGCGCGAACAGATCCAGAATCTGGAATGAGCGCCACCCCTGCCCCTCTCTGCCCCGGCCGGTTCGTGGTCCTGTCCAGCCCTTCCGGCGGCGGGAAAAATACGGTCATTCAACGACTCCTGGCGAAATATCCCCATTTCGCCTATTCCGTCTCCGCCACCACGCGCCCGCCCCGGCCGGGTGAAGAGGACGGCAAGCCCTACTGGTTTATCAGCCGGGAGGAATTTCTGCGCCGGCTTGAGGCCGGCGACCTGCTGGAGTGGGAAGAGGTGTACGGCGACCTGTACGGCACCCCCCGCGGTCCCGCCGAAGCGGCCATCGCGGAAGGCCGATGCGTGCTGTTCGACCTGGACGTGAAGGGCGCCCTGCGCGTGAAGCAGGTTCGGCCCGACAGCATCCTGATCTTCCTGGAACCCCCCTCCCTGGCCGTGCTGGAAGACCGGCTGCGCCGGCGGGGTACGGACAGCGAGGAGCGGATCTGCAAGCGCCTGGCCCAGGCGCAGTGGGAATGCAACCAGGCTTCCCGGTTCGACTACCGGGTGGTCAACGACCGGCTGGAGGAAACCATCCAGGCCGTCGAGCGTATTATCGAAGATTACCTCAAGGAGGATAAACATTCATGAACTTGAATGAGAACCTGCTCAGCTCCCTTTCCGAAGAGACTAACCGCGAGATGGAACAGCAGGCCGCGCCCAAGGCACCCCGGGAATCTCGGAATCCGTCCCTGAAGCGCGACTTTCTGGCCGAGGATTTCCGCGAGAACGTGGACAATATCTACGAAGCCATCATCGTCATGTCCCAGCGGGCTCGGCAAATCGGGCAGAAGCAGGCTCGCGTGATCGAGCTGTTCCTGGCTTCCAAGGCCAAACCGGATTCGGACGAAGTGGACGACGAAGCTCCGGCCCACCGCATCGAGGACGAGGACGAGGATGCCCCCCGGCTGCCCGACTTCGAGAAACCGACGGTCCTGGCCATGAACGAGCTGCACAAGGGCTACCTGAAGTTTCGCTACAAGGAATGACATGCTGGCCGGGCGTCACATCCTGCTGGCGGTCACCGGCGGCATCGCCGCCTACAAGGCCGCCGAGCTGGCGCGCCTGCTGCTGAAGTCAGGGGCGACGGTCCAGGCGGCCATGACTCCTTCGGCCGCCCGATTCGTCGGCCCTTTGACGTTTGAGGCCCTGACCGGCCGCAAGGTGGCGCTGGACCTGTTCGCCGCCGAAGAGCCGGGCCGGGGCCACCTGGATCTGGCGCGCGAGGCGGACCTGATGGTCATCGCGCCGGCCACCGCCAACTGCCTGGGCAAGCTGGCCGCCGGCCTGGCCGACGACCTGGTCTGCACCACGGCGCTGGCCCTGAAGGCGCCCCTGCTGCTCTGCCCGGCCATGAACCCGCGCATGTGGGAACATCCCGCCGTCCAGGCCAACGTGAAGCTCCTGGCGGAGCGCGGGGTGGAAATCATGGAGCCGGAAACCGGCCCCATGGCTCACCCCCGGGAAGAACCGGGCCGCGGCCGCCTGCCTGAACCGGCTGCCATCCATGACCACATCTGCCGGATGCTGCCGCCCTCGGGTTCCCTGTCGGGCGTGACCTTGACGGTCACGGCCGGTCCCACCCGGGAAGCGGTGGATCCGGTGCGCTTCATCAGCAACGCCTCCAGCGGCGCGATGGGCTACGCCCTGGCCGAAGAAGCCCGCCGCCGGGGCGCGGAGGTGCACCTGGTGTCCGGCCCCGCCGCCCTGCCGGCTCCGCCGGGGGTGGACCTGGTGCGCGTGACCGGTGTGGCGCACATGCTGGAAGCGGTGCAGTGGAGCCTGGCCTCCAGCCAGGCCCTGATCATGGCCGCTGCCCCAGCCGATTTCCAACCCCGCCAGACCGCCGCCCACAAGATCAAGAAGGAATCCGCCGGCGACAGTTTCACCCTGGAGCTGGTCATGGCGCCGGACATCCTGAAGAGCCTGGCGCCCCTGCGGGAAGGCCGGATCTTCATCGGCTTCGCCCTGGAAACCGAGGAAGGCCCCGCCCATGCCCGCCGCAAACTGCACGACAAGAACCTCGACCTCATCGTCCTGAATCATCCCTCCCCAGCCCCCGGAGCGGGCATGGGCGAGGCCCGGATTCAGGGCGCCCTGATCGGCCGCGACGGGACCGAAGAGGCCCTGCCGGTCATGCCCAAGCTTCAACTGGCCGGCATCATTCTCGACCGGCTGGAAGCGCTGCTGCCGAAGCACGAATAAGCTCTCACTCCAATCACCAAAGCATACCGGCGTTTTGCCTGAAGGGGCCACTGTTTCGCGTGGCTTTACAGGTAAAGTAATCTCATACCCCGTCATTGGGATGGCTTCGCTTCGCCTGTAAGAGCACCCTTGCCGGCGCTCGCCATGGCACCCGAGGGCTGCCCCGAGCTCTGACCACCACCGGTTTGTCATCAGCGCCGGAATGCATTCGGCGCCGTCCATTTAGAGTCTCCCCATGGCCGATGAACCCTGCAAAGAAGATCTCCCCGGCCGCCTCACCCGGTTTCTGGAATTCCTGTCGTACTACGAGAAAGAACTCTATTTAGCCCCGTTATTAATCCGGAGCGGCGCCATGGCCAGGACGAAACCCGCAACGCCCAAGGAACGGCGCGTCGCCAAGCAGGAAGAACAGGGCGGCCTGAATCCCTATCCCGACTATGCTCCCTATCCCGATTTGCAGACCATGTTCGAAGCCATCCGCGGCTGCCTGAAGTGCGACCTGGGTCCCACCCGGACGAAGTTCGTCTTCGGCACGGGGGCCAGGGACGCCCGGGTGGTGTTCATCGGCGAAGGCCCGGGGGAACAGGAAGATTTGAAGGGCGAACCGTTCGTGGGCCGCGCCGGGGCGCTGCTGAACAAGCTCCTGGAGGATATCGACTGGCGGCGCGAAGACGTGTACATCGCCAATATGGTCAAGTGCCGGCCGCCGCACAACCGCGATCCGCTGCCCGATGAAATCGCCATGTGCGAACCCTACCTCCACGAACAGCTCCGCCTGATCCAGCCGCAGCTCCTGGTGGCCCTGGGGCGGATCTCGGCCCAGGCCCTGCTGCGCACCAAGACTCCCCTGGGCAAGCTGCGCGGCCAGGTGCACCGGTTCGGCGAGTTCCCCCTGTGGGTGACTTACCATCCCGCCGCCCTGCTGCGCAACCAGGACCTCCTGCCCGCCGCGCACCAGGATTTCGAGACCCTGAAAAGTATGGTGAATTCCGGTCGTTTCAGCGGATGATTCCCAACCCATGAACGAGGTCAAGGGCGAGGAAAAAAAGAAGAAGAACGGTTCTCCGGCCGACCGCCTGCCGCCCAACGCCATCGAAGTGGAGATGGCCGTGCTGGGCGCCATGATGCTGGATCAGGAGGCCGCCGCGCGGGTCTTCGAGATCCTGGACGAGACCTGCTTCTTCAAGGACGCGCACCGCAAGGTCTTCCTGGCAGCCCAGCGGCTCTACCAGCGCAACGACCCCATCGACCTGGTCACCGTCACGGAGGCGCTGAACGCCACCCGGGAACTGGAGGCGTCCGGCGACGCGGCCTACCTGGCTGAGCTGGTGGGCATGGTGGCGTCGCCGGCCAACGCCGAGCACCACGCCCGCATTGTCCTGCGCAAGTCGCTGCTGCGCAAGCTGATCCATTCCTGCACCCGGGCCATTGAGACCTGCTACCAGGAGCCGGACGACGTGGACGACCTCCTGGACGGGGTGGAAAACGAGATATTCCACCTCATGCAGTTCCGCAAGACGGGGGGCTTCCGCCCCATCGGCCCGCTGCTGGTGAACACCTTCGAGAAGCTGGAAAACGTCCGCGCCGACAAGGACGGTGTCATCGGCGTGCATTCCGGATTTTCCAACCTGGACAAGCTCACTTCCGGATTCCAGGCGGGAGACATGATTGTCCTGGCAGGGCGGCCGTCCATGGGCAAGACCGCCTTTTCCCTGAATCTGGCCCGCAACGCTGCGGTGGAACACCGGGTCCCGGTGGGTTACTTCTCCCTGGAAATGGCCGCCCACCAGTTGGCCCTGCGCATGCTCTGCGCCGAGGCGGGGGTGGATTCCGCCCTGCTGCGCACCGGCAAGCTGGACAACCGGAAGTTTCAGAAACTGCCCCTGGTCATCGGCAAGTTGGCCGAGGCGCCGCTCTACATTGACGACACCCCGGCGTTGTCGGTCATGGAGCTGCGGGCCCGGGCGCGGCGCCTGAAGTCGGAATTCAATATCGGCCTGGTGATCATTGACTACCTGGGGCTGATGGAGTCGTCCAACAAGAAGGTGGAGAACCAGCAGCAGAAAGTCGCCGAAATCAGCCGCAGCCTGAAAGCCCTGGCCAAGGATCTGGAAGTCCCGGTCATCGTGCTGTCGCAGTTGTCCCGCGCAGTGGAGATGCGGCCGGGGGATAAACGACCGATTCTGTCCGACTTACGCGATTCTGGAGCCATCGAACAGGACGCCGACGTGGTGATGTTTCTGTACCGCGAAGGCGTGTACAAGGAAGACGCCGACAAGAGCTACACCGAAGTCATCATCGCCAAGCAGCGCAACGGCCCCCTGGGCGTGGCCAAGGTCAAGTTCGACCTGCAGACCGGCCGCTTCCTGGAGCTGGCGCCGGAGCACATCCAGGCGATGGAAGTCAGCGGCGACGGCGGGTACCCCTTCTGAGCATGGCCTGAATCTCCCATCCCCTTTCGCGCGTTAGCATATAATGGGGAATTCACCCCGGAACATCACGGATATCATTTTCGCAGGCTTATCCTGTGGAACGCGAATACATCGAAGACTTAAATGAGATCCTGGCCAAGATTTCGCCGCACCTGAGCGAGACGGGCCGGTCTCAGATCGAGAAGGCCTTCCGCTACGCCTATGAGGCGCACCTGGGGCGCAAGCGCTACTCCAAGGAACCTTACTTCGTCCACTGCATCGAAGTGGCCAAAATCCTGGCCGACCTGCGCCTGGACGCGCTGGCCATCACCGGGGGACTACTCCACGACGTGGTCGAAGATACCAACATTCCCTTGAGCGACCTGGAGCGCGAATTCGGCGCCGATGTGGCCCTGCTGGTGGACGGCGTGACCAAGATCTCCGAGCTGCGCTTCGAAAGCCTGGAAGACCGGCAGGCGGCCAACTTCCGCAAGATGCTGCTGTCTATGTCCCGGGACATCCGCGTCATCCTGATCAAGTTCGCCGACCGCCTGCACAACATGCGCACCATCGAATATCTGCCCCGCTCGGCCCAGGAACGCATCGCCCGCGAGACCATGGAGGTGTACGCGCCGCTGGCCCACCGCTTCGGCATGGCCAAAATCAAGTCGGAGCTGGAGGACCTGGCCTTCAAGGTGCTGGATTACGAAACCTACCGCGGCATGGCCGCCAAGGTGGCCATGAAGCGGGACGAGCGCGACCGCTACATTGACGAAGCCATCCAGCCCATCCGCGATGAACTGAACAAGTACGGCGTCAAAGCCCGGGTTTACGGGCGGGCCAAGCATCTCTACAGCATCTACAACAAGATTCAGACCCGGGGCAAAACCTTCGACGACATCCTTGACCTGCTGGCCGTCCGCATCCTGGTGGAGAAGGTGGAAGAGTGCTACTTTGTGCTGGGTGTGGTGCATGCCATCTACACCCCCCTGCACGAGAAATTCGCCGACTTCATCGCCATGCCCAAGTCGAACATGTACCAGTCGCTGCACACCAAGGTGCGGGGGCCGGGGGGACGCCTGCTGGAGGTGCAGATCCGCACCAACAAGATGCACTCCATCGCCGAAGAAGGCATCGCCGCGCACTGGCGCTACAAGGAGGGCACGGGCAAGCCGGACGAGCTGGAGCGGCAGATCAACTGGGTGCGGCAGTTCCTGGACTACCAGAGCGAAAGCGCCACCTCCCAGGAATTCATGGAAACGCTGCGCGAAGATCTGTTCACCGACGAGGTCTTCGTGTTCACCCCCAAGGGCAAGCTGATCACCCTGCCCAAGAACGCCACTCCCATTGACTTCGCCTTCGCCGTGCACACCGATGTGGGGCTGCACTGCATCGGCGCCAAGGTCAACAAGAAGATCGTCCCCCTGAACACCGCGCTGCATTCCGGTGACAGCGTGGAGATCATCACCTCGGCCAACCAGAAGCCGTCCCAGGATTGGCTGCGCTTCGTGGTGTCGGCCCGGGCCAAATCCAAGATCAAGCGCTGGCTGAAGATCTCCCAGGTGCAGCAGAGCATCAAGCTGGGCCAGGAACTGCTCATGCGGGAATTAAACCGCATGCGGGTGAAATCCACTTCCGACCTGGTGGATGAGATGGCCAGCGACAGCGGCTTTTCCGAACAGGAGGCGTTCTTCGCCGCGCTGGGATCGGGCGACCTGTCCCTGCAGTCGGTAATGGGCAAGCTCAGCGCCAAGAAGACCCTGCCCGCCCGGGACGGCTCGATCTTCCAGCACATGATCCGCCGGGTCAAAGGCGCCGGGGACGGGATCAAGATCCAGGGGATGGACGACCTGCTGATCAGCTTCGCGGAATGCTGCCGGCCGCTGCCGGGGGACAAGATCATCGGGTTTATCACCACCGGCAAGGGCATCAGCGTGCACCGGGTGGACTGCAAGAACGCCAAGCGCCTGATGGAGGACACCAACCGCAATGTCGCGGTGGACTGGGACGTTGACCATGACCAGGAGTTCAACGCCCGCGTGCGCCTGCTGGCCGAAGATCGCCGCAACCTGCTGCACGACCTGACCGAAGCCATCTCCCCGCTGGAAGTCAACATCATGAGCATGGAGATGAAGAAGGAAGGATCGCTGGCGCTGGGCAGCATGGTGGTGCAGGTGAAAAACCTGGCCCACCTGACCAAGGTCATCCGCAAGATGCAGTCGGTCAAGGGGGTGGTGTTCGTTTCCCGGCTGGACGAAGAGGTGGAACAGGACGAAAACCTCTCCATGGGGTGACAACCAATCGCTCTTTACCCAGCCGTCACCCCGCTGGCCCGGGAGGGGGAGGGCAAACCCGGCGGACTGCGAGGCGGATTGCCTGATGAAGTCAAGGCTGTGATTGGTGCTCCGCTGCTTCGTCCGCCCTACATACTGCACCAATCCAGGGCAAAGCCTCGGAGTGGTCAGGTTGGGTCAGTGGTCGGGTCTGCTTCAGAGGGGAAGTGATCTCCGCAGCTTGGGATGAGCCGACGCTTTGCCCCTACGGAGATTTACCCGCGAGCCTCTCGCTTATGGACATCACCGAATTGTACGACCATTGTTTCTGGGACGAATGCCCGTGACGGACAACCTCCCCCCTACTCCTCGCCGCCTCCTGGCCCTGGATTACGGACGGAGACGCGTGGGGGTGGCCGGGACCGCCCCGGACCTCCCCCTGGCCTTCGGGTTGGTCACCCTGACCATTGACGGGCTGGACGACCTGATGGCGCAACTGGAGCCGATCCTGCGGGAACGGGAACCCCGGGAGGTGGTGATCGGATTCCCCATCAGCCTGGCCGGGTATGCCGGCCCGGTGGCAGGCGACATTCTGGAACTGGCCCGGCGCCTGGAAGCCCGGGATCTGACCGTTCACCTGGTGGACGAGGCGTTGAGCAGCAGCCGGGCGCGGGCCGTGCTGCGGCAGCGGGGCCGGCGTTCCGCCAAGGCGGACCTGGACCGCACCTCCGCGGCCCTGATATTGCAGGAATACCTGGATGGCGCCCTGCCGCCGCTGACGCCGGAAGAGATCGCGCAACTGACATCGAAACCCATCCCATAAATCCTGACTTCGATACTCGGATGCCCACGACCATCACCAAGGAAGCCCCTCTGCGCCTGGGACTGATCGGCGCCGGGAGCATGGCCCAGGTCGTCTACCTGCCGCTCCTGAAACGCTTCGACGACGTGCGCGTCGAGGCCATCTGCGATATGGACCGGTCCAAGGCCGGATTCGTCGCCCAGAAATTCGGCATTCCCCGGTTCTTTGGCGACCCGCAGCCGATGCTGGCCCTGCCCGAGGTGGACGCCGTCATCATCCTGACTTCCACCAACTCGCACTTGGGTCCGGCCCTGATGGCCCTGGAGGCGGGCAAGCCGGTGCTGGTGGAACGGCCCATCGCCCGCAAGGTGTCGGAAGCGGAGAAGATGGTGGAAGCGGCCGATCGCGCCGGGCAGATCCTCATGATTGCCATGAACCACCGCTTCCGCCCCGATGCCATGATCCTGAAGAATTTCATCGAAGGGGGCGAGCTGGGCGACGTGTTCATGGTCCGCAGCGGCTGGCTGAAGCGGAAGGGCGCCTGGTCGCGCGGGGAATGGGTGCTGAAGAAGCGCCTGTCCGGCGGCGGCGTGCTGATGGATATCGGACTGCAGATGCTGGACCTGTCGCTGTGGATGCTGGACAGCCCCGGAGTGGAGAGCATCACCGCCCGGATTTTCCACCACACCCTGAGCCTGGAAGTGGAAGACACCGTGGCCTGCCAGCTCCTGCTGAAAAACGGCAAGATCCTGACCCTGCACGCTTCGTGGGCTCTGCCCGCGCCGGAAACCGACGCCTACGCCCACTTTTGGGGCACCAAAGGCGCGGCGGTGCTGAACCCTCTGCGCATTGACAAAGAAATGCATGGCAACCTGGTCAACGTCACCCCGGAGAAGTCGCTCTCGCCCAAGGAGCTGCACCGCTCGTCGTTCCGCTACGAACTGCGGCACTTCATCGAATGCGTGCGGCACCAGCGCCCCCCCATCTCCTCGGGCCGGGAAGCGTTGCAGGTGTTGAAAATCGTGGAGGCCATCTACAAGGAGGCCTCGCGCAAAGCGTAACCATGTCGTTAAATCCTGAATCCCTGGAACCGCGGGATATCCCCGAGTCCGCCCCGGTGGAAACGGCGGCTTCCCGGCCGCAGTACCGTCCGGCCGGGCGCCTGCCCTTCATGCTCTCCGGCTTTCTGGCTCTCCTGGCTTTCCCCCCCATCAATCTCTGGCCTGTCGCCTGGATGGCCTTGCTGCCCCTGATCCGCAATGCCCGGGGGATGTCCTTCACCCGGGCCTTTCGCCGGGGCTGGTGGGCCGGACTGGTGTTCAACGCCGGGCTGCTCTACTGGATCGCCCTGAACACCGGGGCCGGCGGCCTCCTGGCGCCGATCTCCTTCCTGGGCATGCTCCTGGTTTATCCCCTGTACTGGGGCCTGTTCACCGGGCTGTGGGCCTTCCTCCACCGGCGCTGGGGGAACTTGGCCGTGCTGCTTCTGCCGGGGATCTGGGTTGGCCTGGAGCTGTTCAAGAACCTTCCGGAAATCGGCTTCCCCTGGCAGGAATTTGGGCTGTCGCAGGTGCGCTTCCTGCCGGTGGCGCAGGTGGCCGAGATCGGCGGGATCCGCCTGGTATCCGCCTGGGTGGTGGGGGTCAACGCGGCGGTGTTCCTGCTGCTGGCCGGCCGCCGCCGGGTCGCGCTGATCACCGCTGCGGCGTTGTTTCTGGGCCTGACCTGGGGCATCTGGCGGATGTACCATCTCCCCCCCGCCGGCCCGGAAGTCACCGTCATGCTGGTGCAGGGCAACGTGGACCCGGAAGCCAAATGGCAGGAAAGCGCCGATTCCAGCCTGGCCATCTACCAGCGCCTGACCCGGCGCGGCCTGGGAGAAGGCAAGCCCGACCTGGTGCTCTGGCCGGAAACGGCCATTCCCGCGTACCTGGGACACCAGTTATCCTATCAACGCCGCCTGCGCCTTCTGGCCAAAGAGGCGCGCACTCCCATCCTGACCGGGGCGCCGCACTACGAGCTGAAACTGGGCGGCGGCTACACCAGCCTGAATTCCGCCTTCTTCTTCCCCGGCGACGGCACGGCTCCGCAGCGTTACGACAAAATCCGGCTGGTGCCCTTCGGCGAGCGGGTGCCGTTCCAGAAATGGTTCCCCGAGTTGGGGGAACTAAACTTCGGACAGGCGGAGTTTACACCGGGAAAGGAATACGCCGTATTCGACCTGCCGAACGGGGTTCGACTGTCGCCGCAAATCTGCTTCGAATCGGTGTTCGGGCCGGAGACAAGGCGCTACGCGATCAACGGCGCCCGCGCCCTGGTCAACCTGACCAACGACGGGTGGTACGGCAACAGCTCTGGACCCTACCAGCACGCCGCCCTGGTGCAGTTCCGCTCCATTGAGACGCGCTACCCCCTGTTCCGGGCGGCCAACACCGGCATCTCGCTGGCGGTGGACCGCGTGGGGCGGGTGGTGGACCGCATCCCCTGGGCCATCCGGGACACGCGCACCATCACCCTGGAAACGGGTGGGCCGTTCCTCACCTTCTACGTGAAGCACGGGGAGCTGATCAATTACATGCTGGCGGCCGCCGGACTGCTGGGATTGCTGCTGGCGCCATTCGTGCGCTTCGGGAGGAGATCCGGATGATCTTCCGCGTCATCCTGGCAGCCCTGCTGCTGGGGGCGAGTGGAGCGGCGATCGTTCCCGCGTGGGCCCAGCCGGATACCGGCCAGGAACTGCCTGCGGTGCCGGCGGATTCGGCCTTGACGGTGGCGCCGGACAGTCTTCCGGACACCGTCGGGGTGGAAAACACGGGGGAAAAGAAGGGTATTCTCTGGCAGGTGATCATACCGGTGGCGGTGGTGGCGGCGGCCGGAGGGTTGCTCCTGCTATTGTTTACACAACGGGGATAGAAATTCCGGTCATCCGGGAAGAGGGATATGGCATTGAAGCGATCTTTCATCGCGGGGTTGATTCTGGCGGGCCTGCTGGGAGCGCTATCCGGCTGCGGCCGGGTGCAGGTCGAAGAGGCCATGAGTCAGGACGACATGTGGGCCCTGGCCCGCTCCTACTTCGAGAGCGGAGACTACCTGGACGCCATTGACGTCCTGAGCATCTTCACTCTGAACTATTCCGGTTCGACCCGGATAGACAGCGCCCAATACCTCCTGGCCGAAAGCCACTTCGCCCTGGGCGAGTACATCCTGGCGGAATCCGAGTACCAACGGCTGGCGGACAACCTGCCGCAGAGCCCGCTGGTGGACGAGGCCCGGTTGAAGATCATCCTGGCCAACGTTTACATGTCGCCGGCCTATTCCCATGACCAGAAATTCACGGAACGGGCCTTGGCGGCAGCGCAGGATTTCCGCGAAGACTACACCCAGACCGACTTCGGCCTGCGCCTGGCGCCGCGCAACAGCACCTGGGAATCCATCCGCCGGGTGATGACCCTGGGTCTGTGGCAGCCCAAGCGCAAGGACGTTACGGAAATCCCCCTTTTCCAGACCAAGGTGGTTCAGCCCGACCGTTCCCGGGGCTTCGGCACCTGGCTGCTGCGCGTGTTGACCTTCGGGTTGCATGATCCCCCGCCGCCGGAAGGGAAGATTCCTCCCTCCACCCAGGCCGTCAGCGGCGACTGGGTGGCGCAGAAAGCCTACGCCGACACCCGGGCTCGCCTGGCCCGCAAGGTATACGAATCCGGGGCACTCTACTACAAACAGGATAAATTCCCTTCCGCGGTAATCTACTTCGACCGGGTCCTGGATCTGTACCCGGAGACTCCCTGGGCGGAACCGGCGCTGCTGGGCAAGGCGGATTCCTTCTATAACATGGAACGGTACGCGGATGCCGCCCGGACGTACCAACTGTACCTTCAGCAGTTCGGCCCGGAGGGCAAGGCCGAGGTCCGGGAAAAACTGGCCCGGAGCCTGGAGTATAGCCGCCGTCAGCCGCCCCCGGAACCGCCGCCGGAAGAGCCTCTGCCGGTCACCGGCGGGTAGACCGGAAACCGGGCTCGGCTCGTCCCCCGACTCGCACGATTGGACTCCCCCATGAGGGTTTCGCCGGAAGGACCCTACCGCCGGATTGGGCTGTTCGGCGGCACGTTCGATCCGCCCCATTGGGGGCACGTGAAGACGGCCCGCGGCGCCGCCGACGAGCTGGCCCTGGATGAACTCGCCTTTTTGCCCGCGGTCCAGCCACCCCATAAGCGGCACCGCCGGCTGACTCCCTTCGCTTTACGCCGGCAGATGCTCGAATGCCTCCTGCCGCTGGATCCCCGCTTCCGCCTCTGCCTGGTGGAAGCGGAACGTTCTCTACCTGGGACGACCCTGGAAACCGTGGAGGCCCTGCGACGGCAGGGATTTACCGAAGACCGCTGCCACCTGGTCTGGCTGATGGGATCGGATTCGCTGCTGGAGCTGGAAAGCTGGCACCGGCCGGATGACCTGCTGGAGAGCATCGAAGTGGCGGTGCTGCCCCGTCCGGGTTACCCCCCGGAACAGGCTCCGGAACGCTTCCGCTCCCGGGTGCGCCTGCTGGCCACCCCCCTGGTGGATTTGGCCGCACAGGATATCCGCGCCGGCCGCATCCCCCTGGAGGAGGCCGTGCCGCCGCCCGTGGCCCGGTTCATCCGGCAGCACCGTTTGTACCGGTGATTCCGCGTTTTCGGCCCATCGCTCCGGCCGAAATGGCCGTACCAAGGCAAGGCCCGACGGATCCACGCATGGTAACCCGGATCCGGCCCGGATTCACAGCCTCCCCCAATAACCATTGGATAATCCTTGAACGAACATTCCTCTCCCTCCCCGCAGCCCGCTTCGCTGCTCCTCCAACTGTGGAAGCAATTCAGCTCCATGAAGTTCGCCATCATCCTGCTGGTGGTGATCGCCGTCGTCTCCGTCTTCGCCCTGTTCCTGGGGGAATTCTATCCGGTGAAGGCCGGCGCTCCCGGGTGGCAGGAGTTCTGGCGCCAGGAGCTGAACTTAAGCAAGCCGCTGTTTAACCTTCTGACCTTCTTTGAGTTGCACGATCCCTACCGCTCCTGGTGGTACCAGTTCCTCCTCCTGCTCCTGTCCGTCTCCCTGCTGGCCTGCATCATCGAGCGCATTCCCATCGTCATGCGGGCCATGCGCACCGGCGAACCCCGAGACGCGGAAGCCGTGGACCAGATGGCCTCCGCCCGAACGTTCACGGCCAGGGGCAGCTCCGAGGAGATCCGCCGCAAGCTGCCGGGGTCCTTCCGCTACAACGAAACCCGGACCAGCGGCGAAATCCGGGTGGCGGGACAGCACGGAGCCATCTCTCACCTGGGCCCCATCCTGGCCCACGCCGGACTGCTGGCGTTGGTGGTGGGCGGCGTCGCCGCTTCGCTTCTCGGGATGAACACCCGGGTCGGCGGACGGCCGGGCGACATCATGACCGACCCCATCTTCGACTTCTCCGTGCGGGTGGACAGTTTCCGGATCGAGTACTATCCCCTGGGCATTGGACAGTACGTCCTGGTGGACAGCTCCTTCCTGGGGCGGATCATTGGGCGCGAGGGGGACACGTTCATCCTGGAAGCCCGCGACGCCCAAGACCATATGCACCAGATTCAGGCCACCGCCGACCGCCTGTTGAACCAGTTCGACATCGACACCGACCGGGGTAACATCAAGTCCTATATCTCCACGCTAACGGTGCTGGAGGATGGGCGCGAAGTGTTGACTAAACAGGTGGAAGTGAATCATCCCCTGCGCTACAAGGGCTACCGCTTCTACCAGTCCTCTTTCGACCCGGAAAGCCCCATCGTGGACGCCCGCATAGACAGCGCCCGGATCGTCATCCAGCAGCCGGATGGGACGGTTGTGGACACCGTTTACGTGAAACCCGGACGGCCGCACCCGCTGCCCCAGGGGGCCGAACTTCACCTGGCCCGCTTCCTACCGGATTTCCGCATGGCCGGCGGCCAGCCGACCACTGCTTCGGGTCAACTGCGCAATCCCGCCCTGCTGCTGGAAGTGCGGCAGGACGGCCGGGAATTGTACCACCAGTGGGTCTTCCTGCGGATGGACTTCCCCCACTCTCCGCCGGAAGGGGGGTACAGTTTCAAAGGGTTGGGAGTGGAAGGATTCCAGGCTTCAACGTCTTACCCCACCATCCTGGAGGTCAACAAGAACCCTGGTTCGTGGCTGATCTGGCTGGGATTCGTCCTGGCGACGGTGGGGCTGGTGATCTCATTTTATCTGGTACCCCAGCGCCTCTGGGTGGTGGTGCGGGATAAGGGGGGCGGCCGCAGCGAGGTGCACATGGCGGGAATCAGCACCAAGAATCCAGAGGTCTTCCGGCAGAAGTTCGAGAAGTGGGTGGAGGGCATGAAGGGGTAGGCGCCGGCGCGATCGAAGGAGGTGCACTGCCTGGCATAGGTTCCAGGCGTGCCATCCCAGCGACGCCAGGACAGCATCCCCGCCACCAGCCCGGCCCGTAACCGTCGGGCCGCGGCTTCCATTCTGTCCAGTGACCATACCAGGAACGTGCTCGACTCCTGACAGTCATAAACGCCATAATATAACCTTGATTCCGGGAAAAAGTCAACGGGAACCATGGCCGTAATCCGGATGACCCGCATCATCAGGATCTCGGAACCATACATGGAAGGCGGATCATGTCCACGAAAAAAATCGAACGACTTCGGGCTCTGAAAGCCCAGGCTCTGCTGGGTGGCGGCGCAGAGCGCATCAGGGCGCAGCATGCCAAGGGAAAACTGACGGCGCGGGAGCGTGTTGACCTGCTGTGCGATCCGGACACCTTCCAGGAGGTGGACATGCTGGTGACCCACCGGTCCACCGCTTTCGGCCTGGGCAAGCAGAAGGTCCTGGGCGACGGCGTGATCACCGGCCACGGCAAGGTCGGCGGGCGTACGGTGTTCATCTTCAGCCAGGATTTCACCACCTTCGGCGGATCGCTTTCCGAGGCGCACGGCGAGAAGATCTGCAAGATCATGGACATGGCCGCCAAGGCGGGTACGCCGGTCATCGGCCTGAACGATTCGGGCGGCGCCCGAGTGCAGGAGGGCGTGGTGTCGCTGGGGGCCTATGCCGATATTTTCCTGCGCAATACCCTCTATTCCGGTGTCGTTCCGCAGATTTCTGCGGTCATGGGCCCCTGCGCCGGGGGGGCAGTCTATTCCCCCGCC
Source organism: Candidatus Zixiibacteriota bacterium (assembly GCA_003599535.1). Taxonomy (GTDB): domain Bacteria; phylum Electryoneota; class B3-LCP; order B3-LCP; family B3-LCP; genus SURF-9. The sequence goes on from QZKQ01000033.1 coordinate 27,343, forward strand.
ATCACCGATTTTGTTTTCATGGTGAAAAAAACCGCCTATATGTTCGTCACCGGGCCCAAGGTGGTGAAGACGGTGACGCATGAGGAGGTATCATCGGAGGATTTGGGCGGCGCCATGACCCACGCCACCAAGTCGGGCGTGGCCCACTTCGCCTGCGACGGCGAGGTTGACTGCCTGGACAAGGTCAAACGGCTGCTCACATTCATCCCCCAGAACAACCTGGAGGATCCGCCCATCACCCCCAACGGCGACGATCCCCGCCGCGCCGACGCCGAGCTGGACACGCTGATCCCCGATGATCCCAACAAGCCCTACGACATCAAGGACGTCATCCGCCGGGTGGTGGACCACGGTGACTTCTTCGAGGTCCACGAGGATTTCGCCCCCAATATCGTGGTGGGATTCGCGCGCCTGGGCGGCCGTTCCGTGGGAATCATCGCCAACCAGCCGGCCCACCTGGCCGGGTGCCTGGACATCAATTCGTCCAAGAAGGGGGCGCGCTTCATCCGCTTCTGCGACGCCTTCAACATCCCCCTGATTACCTTCGAGGACGTCCCCGGCTTTCTGCCCGGCACGGACCAGGAATGGGGCGGCATCATCGCCAATGGCGCCAAGCTGCTCTACGCCTACTGCGAAGCCACCGTGCCCAAGATCACTGTCATCACCCGCAAGGCCTACGGCGGCGCCTACGACGTCATGAATTCCAAACACGTGCGCGGCGACCTGAATTTCGCCTGGCCCTCGGCGGAAATCGCGGTCATGGGGGCCAAGGGGGCGGTGGAGATCATTTTCTCCCGGGAGATCAAAGAGGCCGAAGACCCGGAGGCCATGGAGAAGGCCAAAATCGCCGAATTCGAAGAAAAATTCGCCAACCCCTACACGGCCGCCGAGCGGGGTTATGTAGACGATGTGATCGAGCCTTCTCAGACGCGGTACAAGCTCATCACCGGACTGGAGATGCTGCGTACCAAAGTGGACCATAATCCCAGGAAAAAGCACGGAAATATCCCACTATAGGAAAAATATTCCGTATCAATGTGGGAGCAGATCATCCCACCGGCTTCGCGTCAGGTTGCTCCCCGCGGCTATGGGATGGGCCTGACGCGCGCCTTTTTACCCCGAACCCCTAAGAAAATGCAATTCCTGGCGAAAATTGCACGCTTCAGGCACTGATCTTGCCGTACTTTGTGCACAGAGAGGTATTGAGGCCAATATCCGCCGATTGCGTGGCCGATAATTCCGATCGAAGCGGTGAAATTTTGGTTTATTTGCGCAATATTTGCAGGGTGTAAACTGCCGGTTGTCCTGTAGGCGCCCGATCACGGTTGTTCATATAATTTTTTCCCCGGAGGCCTGCACAATGGAACTGGCACATGTTTTCACCCGCCGTGCGCCGCAGTACCTGCTCATGGGACTGGTGTTTCTCCTGTGGGAGAACACCGTCGGCGCCCTGCTGGGGGATTACCGGTTTGAGGTGCGCCGGACGTTGTGGGGGGTGGCCTTCTACGCTGCGCTGTTCTTCGCTTTCGGCATACTCTCCGAGATCCTGAACGGCATCTACTCCCGCCTGCATCCCCAACGCCGCTGGTTTGGTCAACACCTGATCTGGATCCTGACCCTCCTCATTCTGTTCCTTTGGGGCCCCCTGTCCACACGCGTGCTGGACCGCCTGCCCAGTCTGGGCTTCGGGATATTTCAGTTGCAGCACTTGATCTGGATCGGTGCGGTGATCGCCGCCGGATGGATCGTCAACCTGCGCCTGGGCGCCCTGGCCCAGTCCGGCCGCCTGCGCGAAGGCTTCGCTTTCACCGTCGCCTTCCTGGGTTCAATACTGTACCTGATCATCAGTCTGAAGATCGGCAACCGGTTCTTCCAGTATGAAATTTTCTCTCTGTCTTTCCTGGCGCTGCAACCGGTGTTCCTGGCCGGATCCCTCCTGCTCGCCGGCATTCTGATCCGGGCTTTTACCGCGCCGCGCGCGCTGCGCCGGGCGTTGGTGGCCGCGCCGTTAGCGTTGTCCCTGGCGGCCGCCGGAGCCTGGCAGGTCCTGGATCGTCCCCCCGCCGGCACACCCCAGGCTGGGCGCGACGTCTCTTCGCGGCCCAACGTGCTGATCCTGCTGTACGACGCCCTGCGAGCGGATCACGTGGGCGCACTGAACCCCGGAACAGAATCCTTGACGCCCAACCTGGACGCGCTGGCGCAACGCAGCAAGACGTACTCCAACTGCTACTCAACTTCATCCTGGACCTTCCCTGCCATCACTTCCCTGCTCACCTCCCGGGACGCTGGATCGCTGGGTCTCCTGCAGCCGCGTCCGATTCCCGACAGCCTGACCACGATGGCCGAAGTGCTGCGCCGCCACGGCTATTTCACCGCGGCGCTGTCCGCCAACCAGTACGTAGTCTCGCAGAATCACTTCGACCAGGGCTTCACCCATTTCGAATACCTCCTGGCCAAGGGGCCGCTGCAGTTGTTCACCCCCATGACCCTGTACCTGATCTCGGGGCCCAAGGTCCTGGTGGAGCTAACCTACCAGATGGGTTTTTGGGTCACCAGCGTTTTCGCCGCCGATCATCGCGCCATGACCCGGGAAGGGATCAAGTACCTGGACGCCGCCGGCTCCCAGCCCTTCTTCCTGTACCTGCACTACATCGAGCCGCATGCGCCCTACGCCTCCGTGCCGTTTCACGGTAAAATCCTGGATATCGAGCAGTTGAAAACGCAGGATTCCTTTTATCACCGCCATACCAAAAAGGTGGATTACCGCTCCAGCCGGGATAAGGTGGGATCATTCCAGCACCAGCGCTACACCGAAAGCGTGCGCAGCATTGACGGGGCTGCCGGCGCGATGCTCCAAGCGTTGCAGGAGCGCAACCTGGATCGCAACACCATCGTTTTCGTGCTGAGCGATCACGGGGAAGAATTCATGGAACACGGCGGCTGGGGGCACATCAACACTCTCTTCCAGGAGCTGGTGCACATCCCCCTGATCGTGTACGTCCCGCCGGACCTGGACCTGACGCTCCACGACGCCCCCGGCGGCGCCTCCATCATGGACCTCGGGCCGACCATCCTGGACATGGTGGGAATCCCCGAGACGATCCCTCATGCCGACGGGCTGTCCCTGTTGCGCCCGAGGCTTGAAGACCGGTTGCCGCGCATGATGACGGAAGGCAAATCCGGACTCTGGTGCTCCGTGATCAAGGACTCCTGCAAACTCATCGTGCGCCACCCGAACCGTGGTGAAAAGCTGGATACCCTTTTGTTCGACCTGCGAACCGATCCGGAAGAGTACGTCAACCTGTACGCTGAGAGACCGGCGCTGGCCGGATCCTTGGCCGTCCACCTGCAGGGCGCCATGGAAGGCGCCATGGTTCCGAATGACCGGCAGACCCGCAGGCTCAGCCCGCAAGAGATTCAGCGCCTCAGGGCCTTGGGGTACAGCAACTGACGGTCGTAACAGCCATTCTTTCTGTGCCGGCATCATTCATACTTAACATTCATTGCATTTCTTATCTGTAAAGGACTTTGGAAATGAAAGAAGAGACTGCTCCGGTCCGCGCCTTCATTCAGCGTTATCTCCTGTTGGGGATCACGTTCCTGCTCTGGGAAAACCTGGTCGGCAGCGTTGTAGGCGTCTACAACATGGAGATCCGGCGAACCCTTTGGGGGATCGTCATCTACGGCCTGGGTTTTCTCTTCTTTGGCGGTTTGGCCGAGACGCTCAGTGTCATTCATTCCCGTCTCTTTCCGCAGTGGACCTGGCCGCGTCAGCGTACCATCTGGTTGCTGGCGGTGCTGTACATGTTCCTGTGGGGCGATCTGTCCCGTCTCCTGCTCAGCGACCTGCTGGGTCTCCAATCCCTCAAACAAAGTTACCTGTTCAACACCGCCTTCTGGATCCCCCTGGCGCTCCTGGCCGGATTCATCATCAACGTGGCGCTGGCGCGCCGGGCCCGAAGTCATGGGCAAAACGATTTCGTCCACGGCTGGTTGTACCCCGCCGCGGCCCTGATTTACCTGGTTATCAGCACCAAGGTCACCTACCGGTACTTCCAGTTTGACGCCCTGACGACGGCCAATGTGATGCTTCAGCCGGCGTTCATCTCCCTGTCACTGGTGCTTTCCTGGCTTCTGACCTGGGCCACCTCCTCTCTCGCCTCCATCCAAAAACGATCTATCCTGGCTTTCGCCGTAGGAACCACCTCCATCGTATTCATCTCCGGAAATCAGACTATTACCTCCGCCACTTCGACCTCGGGACGGGAGGATCCGCGGCCCAACGTTGTCATCCTGTTGTTCGACGCCCTGCGCAACGACCACGTCGGCAGAATGGAGGGATCCTCGACCCTGACTCCCCAGATGGATGAATTGGCACGGCAAGGCACGCGATACCCTTCCTGCTACGCCCCTTCGGCCTGGACCTTCGCCTCGGTGACCGGCCTGATGACCTCCCGCGTGCCCAACGAATTGGGCCTGGTGGAGAAGGGATACCTGCCGGAGAGAGTAACGACTCTGGCGGAAGTCCTCCAGCGGTACGGCTACCATACCGCGGCCTTGTCCGCCAACGACCTGGTTACTTGCAGAAACGGTTTCGGCCAGGGATTCGATGATTTTCGCTTTCTGCGCGGGCAGGGTCCCAGGCAACTGCTGCTCCCCTGTAAATCGTTCTTCCCCACCTTCCGTGTTCTGGAGGAGCTGGCCTACCAGACGGACTTCCTGGCCACCGAATACCTGACCGCCGACTGGCGGGAGATGAACGACCATGCCGCGCAGATCCTGGAAGAGAGCCATAAGCCCCTGTTCCTGTACATGCACTACATTGAACCGCATTCCCCTTACTGGGCGGCGCCCTTCCGCGACGGACTCCTGGACCTGCAGCAGTTGACGGCTTCGCTGATCCTCTCCTGGCCCAGCTTCAAACGCTTCTCCTTCGCGCAGAATTTCATCCAGGAAAACCGCGAGGAGGTGTCACAGAAGATGATCGGCCGGTACCGCGACGGAGTGCGCACCGCCGACGGCGCGGTGGCAGAGATGCGGTCGCACCTGCGGCGGCTGGGCATGGAGGATAATACCGTCATCGTCATCACCGCCGATCACGGCGAGGAGTTGATGGAACGCGGCCGATTGGGCCACAAGAGCTCACTTTTCGAAGAGCAGGTGAAAGTCCCCTTGATCGTCTACCTTCCCCCGGAGCTGGGCTGGGAGCTGCCGCCCCGGGCCGCTGGCGTGTCCAGCCTGGACCTGGCCCCGACGGTGCTCGATCTGGCGGGTATCCCGGAGGAGATCCCCCAAGCGGCCGGATTGTCGCTGCTGGAGCCTGAACCGGTGTCCGGCCGGTCCAAGTTCACCATGGTGGACGTCGGGGAATCCTTCCTGGCCTCCCTGGTACAGGAACCCTATAAATTGATCATCCGGCAGCAGCACAAAACCGGCCGGAAGGATACCATGCTCTTCCACCTGGGAAACGATCCCCACGAGCGGATCAACCTCTACCCCGAAGCCCGGGCGGTGGCGGAAAGTATCGCGCCGCTGTTGCAGCAGCAGGTAAGGTTAACCGTCACCCCTTCCGAGAACATCAATACACCCTCTGTTCTGGATATCCAGCGGCTTCGATCCCTGGGGTACTCAAATTAAACAATCCTCCGAAAATAAATGACAAACGGAATCGGGGCGGCTCGAATGAGCGCCCCGATTCCGTTTCCCTCCACCCTGGTTCCGCGTTACTTCTCCGGCTTCAGCTTGTACCCTTCCGGAACTTCGAAACGAGTAGACTCCACGGCGCCCTGCGAAGCTTCCAGCAGTTCCGTGGTGGCCAGGAACTTGATCCGCTCTTCCCACTTCGGCTCTTCCGCCTTTTTCGCCTTCTTCTTACCGAAAGGCAACTTGCCCAGCACCTCTTCCTGGGCGGCATTACTGACCGCCTTCCCCACAGACGGCCCCACCAACTGCCGGCGCTTGATTTCGATAGTGGACAGCACCGCTTCGCCGGGGGCTTTCTTCATCTCCTCGGCCAGGGTGTTGAACTGGTTGCGGTAGAGCGCGGCGGCGGAAGTCAGGCCGGGGGTCAGGGCGTCCACGTTCAGCCCCAGCGCCTGCAGGTAGCTTTCGCTGAAGGCGCGGATCTCCTCGGCGCCGGGCACCTCTTCGCTGTTCCACAGATCGAAGGTGATCCAGACCTTGTCTTCCGCATTCTGCTTGTTCACTCCGGTAGCCATCATACGGACATTGCGGCAGGTGAAGCCGTTGATGACCTTCGGCTCGGCGGCTGACTGGGTTTCCACGGTCCACTCGTACAAGTCTTCGGACGTGGTGTCCGGGATTTCCTCTTCCGCTTCCTCCATCTCCTCCTGTCCCTTTTCGATCTGCTCGCGCAGTTGGGCGAAGGTCATTTCGGTGTAAGTTTCCTTCTTGGGGTCGAGCTTCCAGAAAAGCTGCTGGTCCACGCGGGTAATGTCAATGCTCTGGACTTCCTTCCCGCCGGTCATGGTTTTCATCAGGCCCTTGGTCCAGCGGGTGACGGCGTCGCTGGCGGACTTGTCCGCGGTGTAGTATTCCGTGGATGTGCTTTCGTAGGAACCCCATCCCTGGGATACGGTCTTGTGCTTGCGGGTGACGTCGGCGCGGGCGCCGGCGGCCAGCAGGATCAGGGCCGCTCCGGCAAGGATGAAGGTGGGGATGAATTTACGCATCGTGGATTCTCCGGTTGGTTATTGGCTATCGGCTATCGGCTCTTTTGTGTCATCGCGGCATATTATCAGAATCGCAGATTTAGCGGATTCCGCTGATATTAAACTGTCTGAATCGCAGATTAAACGGATGAAACGGATTGAACGGATTATGTTCGACCCCGTTGGGGTCGTAACCAGGAGGCGGGGAGGGGCTTCGTCTCCACAGGTTGACACCTGTCCCGCAGGGAGGAATTCGTCCCGGCTATCAATGTTCAACCCTGGCGGGTTGTCCTGTGAGCTCCTGGCTCCTGGCTCCTGGCTTCTGGATTCTTTTCTTCACGCCGCTTCCCGGTCCAAGTTGTCCCGCCACAGGTATTCCCGGGTTTCCCCCACGATCACCCGCGACAGCACGATCAGCGAGATCAGGTTGGGGATGGCCATCAGCCCATTGGCGATGTCGGCGAAGGCCCACACCGAAGGCAGCGAAGCCACCGCGCCGACCATCACGGCGATGACCCAGAGCCAGCGGTAGGGCTTGACCACCCGGGTGCCGAACAGGTATTCGGCGGCCTTTTCCCCATAGTAGGACCAGCCCAGCAGGGTGGAAAAGACGAAGGTCAGCAGGCCGATGGTCAGAATCACCGGCCCCAGGTAATGGATATCGGCGAAGGCGGCCCGGGTCAGGGCGGCTCCCTGCAGGCCTTCGGTCCAGTGGCCGGAATTGACCAGCATAATCCCGGTGATGGCGCACACCACCACGGTGTCCCAGAAGGTCCCGGTGGACGATACCATGGCCTGGCGCACGGGATTCTTCGTCTGCGCCGCGGCCGCCACGATGGGAGCGCTGCCCAGGCCGGATTCGTTGGAGAACAGCCCCCGGGCGATGCCGAAGCGGATGGCTTCGCGCATTCCCGCGCCGATGAACCCGCCCAGCGCGGCATGCCCGGTGAAGGCGCTGTTCACGATCAGGGCGATGGTCTGGGGGATGGTATCGATGCCGATGATCAGGATGGCCAGACAGCCCAGCACATAGAATACGGCCATGAACGGCACCAGTCTCTCGCACACCCCGGCGATGCTCTTGATGCCCCCCAGAATGACGAATCCCACGAGAACCATCATGACCAGCCCGGTAATCCAGGGCTGAATCTGGAAGGTTTCGTTCACCAGCGAAGCGATGGAATTGGACTGCACCATGCAGCCGATACCGAAGGCGGCCACCGCGGTCAGGGCGGCGAAGATCACCCCCAGCCACTTCGATTTCATGCCCCGTTCCAGCACGTACATGGGGCCGCCGGCCATCTGCCCCTGGGGGTTGGTGACCCGGTACTTGACCGACAGCACGGCTTCGGCGTACTTGGTGGAAATGCCGAACACGCCGGTCAGCCACATCCACAGCACCGCGCCGGGGCCGCCCGCCGCCACCGCCGTGGCCACCCCCACGATGTTGCCGGTACCGATGGTGGCGGCCAGGGCCGTGGTCAGAGCGCCGAAGTGGCTGATGTCGCCTTCCCCTTCCTTCCTGCGCTGGAAGGAGAGCTTGATGGCCTTGAAGATATGGCGCTGGATGAAGCGCAGGCGGAAGGTCAGGTAGAGGTGCGTGCCGAACAGCAGCACCAGCAGCGGTGGCCCCCAGACAATGCCGCTGATGGCGTTTAAGAGATTTTCGATCGCCTGCATGGATGGGTCTCCGGTGGAAGTTTACTAATATAGGCATAAGCAGGGCTGCCGGTCAAGTAAATTGTCCACTGGATCTTAAAATCTCCAAAATTTCCCCGCCAAAGTTTAAGATCAAATTTGAAATAGTTGAACCTTTCGAAAAATTACTTGACAATGTGTGATTTTATATTTATATTGGATGTAGTAAGGTTTTATTCCAAATGGAGGGCGAAATGCGACTGCTGAATGGAATTAAAACTGTTGTGATGGTCGGCATGGCTTCACTTGCCTGCCCCGCCTGGGCCGTGCAAGGGGATATTGTGTGGTCCTCCTTTTTTGGCGGGGACTCAACGGAAGAGGCCAGGGCCATAACTCCCACCCGCGATGGCGGTTATGTTCTTGCCGGATTCACCAATTCCTTCGGGAGTAGCGGATTCGACATGTACGCAGCCAGAATAAATTCGACCGGCGGGGTGCTTTGGCAGCGCGCTTATGGCGGAGCCGGTACCCAGCATGCTTATGCGGTGACAGTCACCGAAGATAGTTGCTTTATTGTCGCCGGCAACGCAAGTCTGCCGACGAATGGTTACACCATGTACGTCGTAAAAATCGACGAGCAGGGCGATGTATTGTGGGAGCATACTTATGGCATCAACAATGGCGGCGTGGCGCGCGCCGTCTTGGCATGCGAAGACGGCAGCGTGCTCTTGGCGGGCAATGGGAGAAGTCCCCACCCCACGGAGTGGGGCGGTATGTATCTGGTCAAGATAGATCCAGATGGGAATGTCATCTGGGAACATTCCTATGGGATCAGCGGGGATATCTGGGCAGAAGCATGCTATGACATCGCCCCTTCTGACGACGGTGGGTACCATTTGGGAGGCTACCGCTGGACGACCGAAAATTGGAGCCACGATATGGCGCTGGTGAAGGTCAACACCCAGGGAGAAATGCTTTGGATGAACGGTTATGGCGGCGCCTATGACCAGTTATGCTACGGAATAATTCCTTCGGGCGACGGTGGTGTTTGGATGGTGGGTGGTTCCGATTTATTTAAAGTCAATTCCCAAGGACAATTAGTCTTGACATACATCTACCCCACGAATAATTATTTTTATGATATCGGCATCTCCACGGATGGCAATCTTCTGTTGGCCGGTTACGAACAGTGGTACGGAGATTGCAAACTAACGAAAATTACTCTACAAGGCGATATCCTTTGGCAAGGACAATATGGCGGCGGTAACATTGATAAGGCATGGGCGGTCATGTGCAACTCCGTGGGGAATTACCTGCTGGCGGGATCGACTTTTTCCTTCGGGAACCCCGTCACGGTTAACGTCTATGCCGTCTGTGTGGAAGGCATTGCCATACCTTCCGTGGAGGTGAGTGCGGTGCCGGATACTCCGCCGGTCATCATCCCAACTGGAGGAGGAGTTTTTACTTTCACCTCCACCCTCACTAACAACGACTCCACCGCTGTCTCCATAGACATCTGGAGTAAGGTAAGGTTACCCAATCAAGCCTTGTACGGGCCGTTGTTGGGGCCGGCTGAGGTGACCGTTCCCGCAGGAGGCGCACTCCTCCGGATGCGCAATCAAACCGTCCCGGCCAGTGCTCCGTCTGGGGATTATTGGTATCAAGTATATGCCGGAGCTTACCCGTTGGCCGTGTGGGACTCTTCTGGATTTTCATTCACTAAGATGGGCAGTTACAATACGACAGGGCCAGTGGACGGTTGGACCTGCTGCGATTTGGAAACGGACATTTCGGCGCAGGCTACGCAATCAGAGGAGACAATTACTGGCTGTATAAGGCCGAATCCCTTTAATTCCAGGGCTTTAATTCGCTATACGGTGCCGTCGGCAGGTTTTGTGACCGTTTCTGTATTTGATCTGAATGGGCGGCAGATCAATCGAATAGTTAATGAATGGAAAGGAAGCGGCGAGTACCTGAATGAGTTTTATGGGGGAAATCTGCCTTCCGGAATTTACTTTGTCGAAATCAGGGAAGGGAACCACAGGTTAATGGAGAAATTGGTCTTGTTGAAATAGCCTCATTCCCTGTCCGCCAGCGCGCCACCCGGCGCGTTTTTTTTTGCACACGACGTTAGTCATACTGGATCTGCTTCAACCCCATATGTTTTAAGCTGAAATTTCAAGCGGTTTTCGATTCCAGGAATTCTTCCCTCGGCTGCATGATTCCGCTTTCTCCTTCACTTCGGGCGATGATGGCAGCGCCGCAGGCATCCGACCAGACGTTGACCGTGGTGCGGCACATGTCCAGAAGGCGGTCCACCGCCAGGATCAGGCCGATGCCTTCCAGCGGCAGCCCCACGGCCCGCAGCACGATGCTCATCATCACCAGCCCGGCCATGGGGATGCCCGCCGCGCCGATGGAAGCCAGCAACGCGGTTACGGCCACCAGCGCCTGTTGGGTCATATTCAGATCGATGCCATAGGCTTGGGCGATGAAGATCACGGCCACGCACTCGTACAGGGCGGTGCCGTCCATGTTGATGGTGGCGCCCAACGGCATGACGAAGCTGGTGGTGCGGTTGGATATGCCGGCGCGGTTTTCGGCGCTCTCCATGGTCAGGGGCAGGGTGGCCGACGAGGAGCTGGTGGAAAAGGCGGTCAGCAGCGCCGGGGACATGGCCCGGGCGTAACGCACCGGACTGATCCGGGCCAGCAGCCGCACCAGCAGCGGCAGGGTGATGCCGGCGTGAATGATCAGCCCCAGCAGCACGGTCAGGAAATAGACGCCCAGCGACTTGAACGGTTCGAAGCCGGTGGTGGCCACGATGCGGGCGATCAGGCCGAAGATGCCCAGCGGCGCGAAGGCGATGACGAAGCGGGTCAACCGCATCATCACTTCGAAGGCGGCTTCGAACAGGTTCTGCAGCGGTTCGCGGCGCTTCGGTTCCAATTGGATCAGGAACACGCCGAAGAGCACGCTGAAGAAGATAATGGGCAGAATGTCCCCGGAAGCCATGGATTCGATGGGATTGACGGGGATCATGCGCAGGAGGATGCCCCAGAGGCTTTCATCGGCGGCCTTGACCGATTCGGGGGACTTCTGCAGGCCCAGGTCGGCGCCTGTGCCGGGTTCGATCAGGTTGACCAGGAGCTGCCCGGTCAGGATGGCCAGGAAGCTGGTGGCGACGTAGTAGGCCAGGGTCTTGGCCCCCATACGTCCCAGGCCGCGGGCATCGCCGATGCCGGCCACCCCGGAAATCACCGAGGTGATAATCAGCGGCACGATGACCATCTTCAGCAGGCGCAGGAACAGGTCGGCCAGGGGATCAGCCAGCGGCAGAATGCTTTCGCCCCAGGCCATCCCGGCCAGCACTCCCAGGGCCATGCCCAGGAAAATCCAGGTGGTGAGGTTGATTCTGCGCAGGGTTGGAAATGCCAAATTGTATTCCCGTGGTTGACGGAAGGATTCTTTACCCCTCAAATATAGCCAAATCAAGCGCTAAAGTCAAGGGGGAAGTGGGCGGAGGCGGATGGGGGAAGACCGCTCCGAGGGGAGGCTTTTATTCGTGCATTGACGCAAAACCCGAGATTGCCGCTTGACTTGGTAATTTCTTCCGGCTATATTGTCTTTCGCGGCGATGTACGTGAAAACCGAAAGTAATGGCGATGGCGGAGGTGATGGGGAGAAGCGCGTAAGGGAGACAGTCCGTGCTGAGCGAATATAAGCTGAGAGATTCCAGGCTCGATGATACGATGTCGTGATCCGGACAGGTACTCATGATGCGGAGAAGGGATGAAAAGGATTCTACGTAACGTTATGCTCCTGGCCGCGTGGGCGGTGCTGTCTGCCGCCGCCGGCGCCACTGATATCCCCCCGGGACCGGTCAGCGGTCACTGGACAGCCGCCGGCAGTCCCTACCTTGTTCAAGGGGAAATCACCATCCCCATTGGCCAATCGCTGATCCTGGATCCCGGCGTGCAGGTCGTGTTCCAGGGGCACTACAAATTCCTGATCCGTGGGTTCCTGGAGGCCGTGGGTAACGCGGCCGATTCGATCATCTTCACCGCCGCAGACCCGGGCAGCGGCTGGTGGGGCCTGCGCTTCCTGAACGCTCCGGACAGCAGCCGCCTGGAATACTGCATTCTGGAACGCGGCCGCGCAGTGGGCGTCTACCCCGATTCCAACGGCTACGGCGGCGGACTGTTCTGCTACCGTTCCAACCCGGTAATCCGTCACTGCACCTTCCGGCAAAACTACTGCGAATGGTATGGCGCGGCGGCCTGCTTCTGGCAGCAGTCGAATCCCACCGTGGAAGCCTGCCTCTTCAGTGACAACCGTTCCGACGATGACGGCGGCGCGCTGTTCTGCGGTTCCGGCTCCAATCCCTTGATCCGGGACTGCACCTTCGCGAACAACTGGGCCCTGGCCTGGGGTGGCGGGATCTGCTCGTTCTGGTCGGATCCCATCATCGCCAATTGCACCTTCCATGACAACTGGGCTGACGACGGCGGCGCGCTCTTCTACTATGAAACCGGCGGGATTCTGGAGCGCTGCACCATCTACGGCAATGCGGCCAATATGGCCGGCGGCATCTTCAACCACGTCGGCAGCAGTACCCTGATCACCCACTGCACCCTCTACGGCAACGATGCCTCGTCCAATGGCGGAGGCATTTACTGGAACGCCTCTACGGCCACGGTAGAAAATACCATCGTGGCCGGTAACACCGGCAGCGGAGGAATGTACTTCTACAATTCCCCCGCCGCCCAGGTGCGCTACAGCGATATTGCCTCCAATCTGCCCCAGAATTTCGCGGGCGGCGTACCGGCCGGATTGGGAGTGCCGGTGACGGTCAATCTCAACGGCGATCCCTGTGATCTCTACTTCAACCTGCTGCTGGTTCCCGATTTCTTCGATCCCCTGCTGGGGGACTTCCGTTTGCAAGTTGGATCGCCCTGCCGGGACGCCGGCGATCCCGCTTCGCCGCCGGACCCGGACAGCAGCATCGCCGACCAGGGCGCGGTGTACACGCCGCCCTATCTGACCGGCACCTACGTCCCCGGTGGCAATGTTTCCGGCCACTGGAGCGCGGACGCGTCGCCGTACCTGGTGGGCGGAGATCTCACCATCCCGGCGGGACAGCTTCTCAGTATCTCGCCCGGTGTGGATGTGATCTTTCTGGGCGCCTACTTCCTGGAGGTTCATGGGCTGCTTCAGGCTATGGGCACGGCCGCCGATTCCATCATCTTCACCGCTGCCGATACCGTTACCGGATGGCAGGGGCTGCATTTCCTGGACGCGCCGGGGGGCAGTGCCTTGTGGTACTGCCGGCTGCAGTATGGGAAAGCTTGGGGAACCGCGCCCAACGAAGCCTCCTGCGGCGGCGCCGTTTACTGTGAAAATGCCGCCCCCAGCCTGATCCACTGCCTGTTCCAGGGGAATGTGGCGGCTTTGAACGGCGGGGCGCTGGCGTGCAGCGACGGCTCGCCGACGGTCCAATTCTGTACCTTCAGCGGAAACAGCGCCGGACAGTACGGCGGCGCCATTCACGCGGCCTACAGCAATATTGTAATCCAGGAATGCCTGGTGACCGGCAACGAGGCCGTCGCGGGCGGCGGCGGGATCCACATCACCGGCGACAGCAGCCCCAATATTTCGCATTGCACGGTGGAGTATAACAGCGCGGATTTGGGCGGAGGCGTATATCTGCACTGGTGCCAGGGCACGGTGAATTACACCACCATCAGCAGCAACAGCGCCTGGAAAGGGGCCGGCCTGGCCTGCGACTACGCGGGTGCGGGGTTGAATCTTCACCACTGCACCATCCGGGATAATGCGGCCCAGCAGCACGGCGGCGGCATCTGGAGCCGCCACTATGTCAGCGGACTCCACGGGACGCTGCGCCAGAGCACGGTGGTGGACAACGCGGCCGTCGCTGGTGGCGGAGTGTACTGCGATGCCTATTCGGGGCTAACCCTTCATAGCAACATCATCGCCAACAACAGCGGCGGCGGACTGTACCGCACTCTTCCCGCCGGCGGCACCATCAGCTACAACGACTTTTACGGCAACGGCGGCGGCGCCTTCGCGGGCAGTGGCATTCCGGCCAACCTGGGCCTCCTGGTCACCTTCAATGCCAACCGCGACTCCTGCGACGCCTACTTTAACCTGCTGGCGGATCCCCGGTTCGTTAACGCTGCCCTGGACGATTTCCAGCTGCTGCCGGATTCGCCCTGCATAGATGCCGGCAACCCTGCGGCCATGTACAATGACCCCGACGGCACCGTGGCGGACATGGGCGCGTGGTTCTACAATCAGTCCCCCCTGCGCCTGACCCTGGCGCCCCTGAACCCGCCGGTGCTGATTCCCGCCGGCGGCGGCAGCTTCTCTTGTAATGTCCTGGTGGAGAACCTTTCCACGGGGCCGGTGCAGTTTGATTTCTGGACTATGGTAACCTTGCCCTCGGGTTCGCTGTTGGGGCCGCTGTTCAATTACACGGATCGCACCATTGCCGCCAACGCCAGCCTGACGCGGAATTTCACTCAATCCGTGGGCGCGGGAGTAGGGGCCGGACTGTACCTCTACCGCGGCTATGTGGGGCAGTACCCCTCCGTCATCTGGGCGCAGGATCAATTCGAGATTTTGAAGCTGCCGGCCGGAAACGGGGATTACACTGCTGCCTCGGCGGACGGATGGGGAATATGTTGGGAGCAGCCCGGCGAGCGGTCACAGACCGCCGCTGTCCCTTCGAGCGACGCATTAACCGTATCTCCCAATCCCTTTAATCCGGTAACTTCCGTCAGCTTTGAGCAGCGAGCGGCGAGCAATGTCAGGCTCCGGGTCTACGACACCGCCGGCCGCGAAATAACGACTCTGGTGAACGGATGGAAGAACGCGGGCAGCCACGAGGTGACCTTCGACGGCGCCGGGCTGCCTTCCGGGGTGTACCTGCTGAGGATGGAGGCGGGGAGTTTCACGCAGGCGCAGAAGCTGGTGCTGCTGAAGTAACGTCGCAACTTTCGAACTTTCAGACGAAGCCGGGAGCGGTCGAAGGCCGCTCCCGGCTTTAATTCTGGTGAAACCCCCGAATGGAATCGGGAGTACAAAACGCGGGTTGCATTCCCCGGCGGAGTCGGGGAATCGCGAGCTTTTTTATTGATTTGACCGCAATAAATGGTTATATTAACAAGCTATACAATCAGGACAACGCTTGTGACGGATCGGCCCAACCCCCTGGCGGAAAACCTGGAAAGGGTCCGCCGCCGCATGGCCGAAGCGGCCCGGCAGGCCGGACGGCGGCCGGATGAGGTGTTCCTGGTGGCGGTCAGCAAGACCGTGGACCCCGCCCGCATCCTGGAGGCGTTGCGCTGCGGCGTCCTGGCCCTGGGCGAAAACCGGGTCCAGGAAGCTCGCGACAAATGGCCGGTTCTGGAAGCGGAAATGCGCCGCCGCGGCGCCGAATTCCACCTCGTGGGGCACCTGCAGACCAACAAGGCCAAGGACGCCGTGCGGCTCTTCGATCTGATCCAGTCCCTGGATTCCGAGCGGCTGGCGGTGGAACTGGACCGCCGCGCCGCGGAAATCGGGAAGGTGCAGCGGGTGCTGATCGAGGTCAACACTTCCGGGGAACTGACCAAGTTCGGCGTCGAACCCGGAGAGGCTGCCCTGCTGATCGAAACGGTGCGCAGTCTGAAGGCCCTGCAACTGGAGGGGTTGATGACCATCGGCCCTCTGGGCGGCGGACCGGAGGCGGCGCGCCGGGCGTTCCGCACTCTGCGGGAACTGCGCGAGGCGAACGGCGGTCCCGCCCGGCTGCCGGTGCTGTCCATGGGGATGACCCAGGACTTCGAGGCGGCCATCGCCGAGGGCGCCACCATGATCCGGGTGGGTACCGCCCTGTTTGGAGATCGAGGTTAAATCGGAACTTCCATGCCCATTTTGGGTCACCTGCTGCTGGCGCTGGCTTCCGTGCTGAACATCCTGTTTCAGTTGGCCGTCGTCCTGTTCATCGGGCGCGCCGTCATGTCCTGGATCCAGGCCGATCCGCGCCAGTCCCTCGTGCGGCTGTTTTACGATCTGTCGGAGCCGGTCCTGGGGCCCATCCGGCGCCTGGTGCCGCCCATCGGAGCGGTGGATTTAAGCCCGCTGATTGCCATCCTCATCATCATATTCCTCAGGCACTTCCTGGTACCCAGCTTGCGCTATGCGGGCTACCAGCTCATCTGATCCGGCGCACCGGAGAAACGCATGAAGCTGACTCCCCTGGAAATCCGCAAGATGGAGTTCAACCGCTCCCTGCGGGGCTACAATCCCGAAGAGGTGCGCGCGTTCCTGGATACCGTGGCCGACCAGGTGGACGCCGTGCAGCGGGAAGCCAACGACTTTTCCGACAAGATCGTGCGGCTGGAAACCCGCCTGTCCGACTTCCAGGTGATGCAGAGCACCCTCCAGGATACGCTGATGAAGGCGGAGGAGACGTCCCACCGCATGCGGGCGGATTCCCAGCGGGAGGGCGAGATCATCAAGCGGGAAGCGGAGCTGGAGGCCCAGCGCATCCTGGCCGAGGCCGGCACCCAGCTCGACCATCTGCGCAACGAGATCCTGATGCTGCAGAGCCGCCGCGACACGTTCATCCGCAAACTGAAGTACCTGCTGCAAAGCCAAAGCGAGTTGATAGACATACTGGAGAACACCGATTTCACCGCCGATGAGGGCGACAACCGGGAGACCCCATGAGAGAGATCCGTCACCAACTGGCAGAAACCTTACCCTACATCCGGAAGTATACCAACGCCACCCCGGAAATCGGCATCATCCTGGGCACCGGGCTGGGGGCGCTGGCACAGGAAATTCAGGCTGAGGTCACTCTGGATTACCAGGACGTCCCGCATTTCCCCATTTCCACAGTGGAATTCCACGCCGGCAAGCTGATCTTCGGGACGCTGAGCGGCAAATCCGTGGTGGCCATGCAGGGGCGCTTTCACTACTACGAAGGCTATTCCATGAAGCAGATCACCTACCCGGTCCGCGTGATGAAGGCCCTGGGGGTGAAGACCCTGCTGATTTCCAACGCCTGTGGGGGGATGAACCCGATTTACCGCGCCGGCGACATCATGATCATGGAAGACCACATCAACCTGCTGGGCGACAACCCCCTGATCGGCGAGAACGATCCCGAGCTGGGGCCGCGCTTTCCCGACATGTCCGAGCCCTACACCCGCAAGCTGATTCGCCTGGCCGAGCAGGTGGCGCTGGAGAAGAGCCTGAAGGTGCAACGGGGGGTGTACGTAGCCGTGGCCGGTCCCAACCTGGAAACCCGGGCGGAGTACCGTTTCCTGCGGGCCATCGGGGCCGATGTGGTGGGCATGAGCACCATCCCGGAAGTCACCGTGGCCAACCATGCGGGGATGCAGGTGCTGGGCCTGTCGGTCATCACCGACGAGTGCTTCCCCGATGCTCTGAAGCCGGCCAAGATCGAGCACATCATTGAAACGGCGGCCGGGGCCGAGCCCAAGCTGACCTACATCATGAAGACCGTGGTGGAAAGGCTCTGATGCGCAGCACAGGCAGTACCCTAAGCATGATCCTGGCGCTGCTGTGCCTCTCGGCCGGCGTCGCGACCGCCCTGGAAGGGTGGTACACCGAAGAGGAAGTGCGTTTCCCCGCCATGGGGCAGACCGCGCCCTACACCATCGTGCGCCGGAGCTGGTACACTGATGATTGCATGCGCAAGGATGAGGAGTGGAAGGGGATCACCATCGCCCGCTTTGACCAGGACCGGATCTACTACCTGGAACCGGGCCTGGAAGGCTACTTTGAGATCACTCCGGAAATGCTGCAGCGCAATGCCCTGACCGACCTGAAGGCCTTCGGCGCAGTGGAGGATAGCCGGGGCAAGTTGCACTTCCCCGAAGATCTGTTCGTGCGTACCGAAACGCGGAAGCGCATCGGCCCCTGGGACACCTACCAGGTGATGACCAACCCCATCTACCGGGATCCCCAGCGCCCCTACATGGTACTGTGGTACAGCCACCAGGTTGACTTCCCCGTGCAATTGCTCGGAAACCAGCTCCGGCAGTTCTTCGGGGATTCACCGGAAGTGAAGGGGCTGTTCGAGCGCATCCGCCAGTTTGAAGGATACCCGGTGCGCACTGAAGCCCACGGCCTGGGCGGCACGGTCGTCACCACCCTCCGCAAGGTGGAATACCACAAGGACATTGATCCCTCGATGTTCGAGGTGCCCGAGAATTACCATCAATTGCCCACGCCGGACCAGATGCCCGGCATGAGGCCGTCGAAATAACCCGGACTATGTTCGAACCCGTAGATAAAAACGTCCGCTTCCCCGCCCGGGAAGAAGCCCTCCTGGATTTCTGGGATAAGCAGGAAATTTTCCGCAAGACCGAAGAGCAGCGCGCCGGCGCCCCGGAATACGTCTTCTACGACGGCCCCCCGGGAACCAACGGCGTGCCCCACATCGGCCACATGATGCAGTCGGCCCTGAAGGACCTGTGGCCCCGCTTCAAGATCATGCAGGGGTACCATGTCATCCGCAAGGCGGGGTGGGATACCCACGGGCTGCCCATTGAGCTGACGGCGGAAAAGGAACTGAAGCTGGCTTCCAAGCGGGACATTCAGAACTACGGGGTCGAAAAGTACATTGACTACTGCCGCTCCACCGTGTTCCGCTACATGGGCGCCTGGGAGCAGGCCATCCGGCGCAGCGGGCGTTTCCTGGACATGAAGAACGCCTACATGACCCTGTCCAACGACTACATCCAGTCGGACTGGTACCTGCTGAAGCTGGCCTGGGAGCGGAAGCTGGAAGCCGGCCGGGTCGAACTGGCCGGGCGCGACGTCAGTCCGCGGTTCCTGTACAAGGACTACCGCATCATGCCGTATTGCGCCCGCTGCGGTACGACCCTGTCCAACTTCGAGGTGGCCGAAGGGTACAAGGACGTCAAGGACATGACCCTGACGGCCCGGTTCCCGGTGGACGGCCTGCCGGGGCACTTCTTCGCCGCCTGGACCACCACTGCCTGGACCCTGCTGTCCAATGTGGCCCTGGCGGTTGGCCCGGATATTGACTATGTGGCCGCCCGCCTGACGGAAGACGCCGAAGGAGGCAAGGCCGGGGAGGTCGTCATCCTGGCCCAGGCCCGGTTGGAAGCTTATCGGAAACAGTTGGGGTCGTGGGAGATTCTCTGGACGAAGAAGGGCAGCGAGCTGGCGGGGATGCGCTACCACCCCCTGTGGGACTGGCAGCGCAATGAGAAAGCCCACGTGGTGTTAGCCGACGATTACGTCACCACCGAGGACGGCGCCGGCATCGTGCACCTGGCGCTCTACGGCGAGGACGACTTCCGCATCATCCGCCGCGAAGGCCTGCCCCTGGTGCAGAACGTGGATGAAACCGGCCACACCCGCCCACAGACGAATTCCTTCGCCGGACGCTACTTCCGCGACGAGGCCCTGGACGTGGACATCATCCGCGACCTGGCCGCCCGGGGGCTGCTGCTGCACAAGGAGAAGCACGAACACGCCTACCCCTTCTGTTACCGCTGCGACGCCGCCCTGATGTACTTCGCCCGGCCGGGCTGGTTTCTGCGCACTGCCTCCTACCGCGAAGAGATGCTGAAGGCGAACTCCTACATCAACTGGCAGCCGCCGTTCATCAAGGAGGGGCGCTTCGGCAACTGGCTGGAAAACACCATAGACTGGAACGTCACCCGGGAACGCTACTGGGGCAGTCCCCTGCCGGTATGGACCTGCCGCCGCCCCGGCTGCGACGGCGAGATCTGCGCCGGCAGCCTGGACGAGCTGCGCGCCCTGGCCGGCCCGGACCTGGACCGGATCCTCTACAATGAAAAGACCGGCGGCCTGGACCTGCACAAGCCGCTGATTGACCGGGTGAAGATCCCCTGCCCGCGGTGCGGCGAAACCATGGAACGCGAGAATTTCGTGCTCGATTCCTGGTTCAATGCCGGGCTGATGTTCATCGGCCAGTGGGGCTATCCTGCGGCCCCGGGATCCCCTGAACTCATCTGGAAGCAGTACCCCGCGGACTTCATCTGCGAGGCCATTGACCAGACCCGCGGCTGGTTTTACACCCTGCTGGCCTGTTCCACCCTCTTCGCCCTGGGCAACGACCTGCCGGAACGGGACTGGTCCTGCTACCGCAACGTCATCTGCACGGATCTGGTGCTGGACGAGGAAGGCCGCAAGATGTCCAAATCGCGCGGCAATGTGGTGGATCCCATCAAGCTGTTCAACGACCTGGGCGCCGACGCCACCCGCTGGGTGTTCTACGCCAGCAACCCCTGGAACGTGAAGCGTTTCTCGGCCGAGACGGTGCGCGAAGCGGTGCGCGATGTCATTCTGCCGTTGTGGAACGCCTACTCCTTCTTCGTCACCTACGCCCGGGTGGACGGCTGGACTCCCGAACCGGATCCGCCCGCCTCCGACCACCCCCTGGATCGCTGGCTGATGAGCGAGCTGGCCATCCTGCAGCGCGAAGTAACCCGGAACCTGGAAACCTACGACGTGGCCCCGGCCGCTGCCGCCATCACCCGCTTCCTGGATCAATTGACCAACTGGTACATCCGGCGTTCACGGCGGCGCTTCTGGAAATCGGGCGACGACCAGGACAAGCGCGGCGCCTACGCCACGCTGTACCGGGCGCTGACCGACTTCACCCTGATGCTGGCCCCCTTCCTCCCCTTCATCACGGAGGAGATCTACCAGAACCTGGTGCGCTCGGTCAACCCCCAGGCGCCGGAATCCGTGCACCTGTGCCGCTGGCCGGTAGCCGCGGCGGCAGTGGACGAGGAGCTGTCCCGGCGCATGGACCTGGCCCGCCGCGTGGTGCGCTCCGGCCGCGACCTGCGCCAGAAGCACGGGGCCAAGGTGCGTCAGCCGCTGCGGCAAATCAGCGTGGTGCTGCCCGGCACGGAGGGGCCGGGCCTGGAATCCCTGGCGGACTTGGTGGCCGACGAATTAAACGTGCGCCAGGTGAACGTACTGGCGGATGATTCCCAGCTCGTGACCCTGAAGGCGCAACCCAACTTCCGGGCGCTGGGCCCGCGTTTCGGCAAGGAGGTTAACCAGGCGGCCGAGGCGATTCGCGCGCTGTCGCCGGAATTGGTGGGCGCGCTGGATCGCGGGGAGACCGTCACCGCCGGAGAAATGAGCTTCCAGCCCGGCGACGTGACCATCGAGCGCGCGCCGCTGGAAAACTGGGCCGCGTCCAGCGAAGAAGGTCTGACAGTGGCCCTGGACCTGAACATGACGGAAGAACTGCTGGACGAAGGCCGGGCCCGGGAGCTGGTGCACCTCATCCAGAACCTGCGTCGCGCCGCCGACCTGGAAGTCACCGACCGTATTCGGATCCACTACCAGACGGAATCGGAAATGGATCGCGCCGTGCAGGCCCACCGCAACTGGATCCAGACCGAGACTCTCGCGGTTGAACTGACGGCGGACGGTTACAAGAATTTAGGCGCTTCCAAACCTGAGAAAATTGACCGCTTCGACGTATATCTTACAATTGAACGAGTCTGAAGCGGCGCCGAAACACACTATTGCCGGACCCCGGATCCACCCTGCTATTGGATGAACACCCGAATTTAATGGAGAAAGCGATGCCCAAGAATACAGCCAAAAAGCCCGTTCTGTTCAGCAAGGACGACCTTCCCTACTTCGAAAAACTCATCCTCGTGAAGCGGGAGGAACTGCTGAAGGAACTGGGATACTTGAAGGAGAACTCCCTGGAACAGTCCTTCACCGACTACACCGGAGAAATCTCTACCTACTCCTATCACATGGCGGACCAGGGAACCGCGGCCCAGGAACGGGAGAAAGCATTCCTGTTCGCCTCGCGGGAAGGCAAGTACCTGTCCTACCTGGACCGGGCCCTGGAGCGGATCAAGGCTGGGACGTACGGTTTCTGCCAGGAATGCGGCCAGCCCATTGCCAAGGCACGCCTGGAAGCTGTGCCCACCGCCCGCATGTGCATCAACTGCAAGGCCAAGCAGGAAGAGTCCGGAACTCCCTGATCCGGATCATTGCGGTAATACCTCGGGAGTTCCGTTGAAACGCATCGTCACGTTGTTCTGGCCCGCGTTCCTGGTGCTGCTTCTGGATCAGATCACCAAGCTGAGCATTCGTCTAAGCCTGGCGCCGGGGGAATCCATCCCGGTGCTGGGGCCGGATTTCTTCCTGCTGACGCACGTCAGAAACACCGGAGTGGCCTTCGGATTGCAGCCGGGAGGCATCGTGTTCCTGGCCCTGTTCAATGCCGCCGCCTCTCTGGGACTGATATACCTGCTGCTGCGCTCCAGCCGCCAAACCACCGCCGAATCGCCCCGCCTGGTGCAGTTCGCCCTGGCGCTGATCCTGGGGGGCGCCTTGGGCAACCTGATAGACCGCGTGGCTTTCGGCCGCGTCACCGACTTTCTGGACTTCGACTTCCCCAACTTCATCATGACCCGCTGGCCGGTGTTCAACATTGCCGATTCCGCGGTGCTCATCGGAGTAACCTTGTGGAGCTTCTACCTGCTGTTTGCGCCCCAACGCAAGCCGAGGGAAGACGCTTCGCAGGCCTGAGCCCGGGCCTGTCCGGGTCCCGCCGCAGGGACCGGAAACAGATGCGCGGGAGAGACTTGGCGCGACCGGAGGCATCTTCATGCCGTTCCAGGAACTCACCGCTCAATACGGCATTTACGCGGTCACCTTTCTCGTCTGCCTGGCCAGCGGAGTGGTGCCCGTCCTGAACGCCGAAGCCTACCTGATCTTCGCTTCCGCCGTGTCCCCTCCCGCCGCTATCCTCCCCCTTATCCTGCTCGCCACCATGGGTCAGATGTCGGCCAAGGCCGCGCTGTACACCACCGGATTGGGCGTGGTCAAGCTACCCCTGCGCAACCACGCCGAACGCATGGAGCGCGTCCGGCGGAAGTTCGAGCGCTGGAAGGGCCGCACCAACACCTTCGTGTTTCTCAGCGCCCTGACCGGGTTTCCCCCCTTCTACACCGTCAGTATGCTGGCCGGTGCGATTCGCATAAGCTTCAACCGCTTTATGGTCTTCGGGTTCGTGGGCCGCTTCTTACGGTTCGCGGCCTGCGTGCTGGGCCCGCAAATCGTGGCCTGGTGGATGAAATGAACGCCCGTCTGCTGGTAGACGCCCCGGAATTCATGGATCACTTGGAAGCGGACCTCCGCGCCGCCCGGGATCGCGCCTACATTCAGGCCATGACCTTCGAAGCCGACGCCGCCGGCCGGCGCCTGGCCGAGGCGCTGCTGGCCTGCCCGGCGCGGGACCGGCGCCTGCTGGTGGATTCCTTCATCCGCTACAAGATCAGCGACCGCTTTCTGTTCACCCCTGCCGGCCGGCTGAACCGGCCGCTGCGCCGGGAAGCGCGGGATACCCTCGCCCTGCTGGAACGCCTGCGGGCGGCGGGCGTAGACGTGCGCTTCACCAACACCGACCGCCCTCTCCCCGTCCGCTTCCTGACCTGCAACCACAAGAAAATGGCCGTCCTGGATGGTCACGCGGCCTACTTCGGCGGGATCAACTTCAGCGACCACAACTTCGCCTGGCACGACATGATGATCCGCCTGGAAGATGCCGCGGCGGCGGACTTCCTGGCCGGCGACTTCCTGGCTACGTGGGCAGGACGCACCGGCTGCCGCCGGGGACAGTTCGACGGGGTGGAGATCCACCTCCTGGACGGGCGCGGCAACGAGGCGGCTTTCGCGCCGCTCTTCGAGCGGCTGCGCGAGGCCCGGCGGGAAGTGTGGGTGGAGAGCGCCTACCTGACCTTTCCCTTCTTCGATCCCCTGCGGGACCTGCGCCGCCGGGGCGTGGCTGTCACCCTGATCACCCCTCGGGACAACAACAAGCGCTGGGTGGGGCATTACATTCGTTGGGAAGCGACCCGCTCGGGAGTGGACCTGAGGCTCTACTGCGGGCGAATGCTGCACCTGAAAGCCATGTTGATTGACGGCGACTGCCTGGTGGCGGGGTCGTCCAACTTCGATTACCTGAGCTACCGCACGCAGCCGGAAATCGTGGCGGTGGTCACGCATCCCGGGGTGGTGGCCGACTTCCGCCGCCGGGTAATCGAGCGGGACCTGGCCTGCTGCGAAAACGGTGGGATCGAATTCTCCTGGCGGGGCCGGACGGTCCACTGGGGGATTCAATCCGTGGGGCGGGCGGTGACGGGATGGGGAAAGGGATCCGGGGCGCGTGAATGACAGTCAAGAATCCGTCGTGAGATGGACAAATGCCTATCCCACCTCCCATCTTTCCATCTTCTAATTTTTCTTTTTCCTTTTTCCCTTTTCCAATTTCTTTCCCTTCCCTCTCCCCCACCCTCCTGTTATTCTCCTCACATTTCCCCCGCCGGATATTGCAATCCATTGATTTTTCTTGCATTCGCCGGATACGGAAACCATACCCCGCGGAATATGCGTATAATGCCCGAATCAGGAAGCACTTGATTCGGGTGTTGATTTGTATTACATTAATAGGATTTCACTTCGGTATTTCCCCCTTCTCGTTATAGGGTTCACAATGTACGCGAAACTGAAAGACTTGCTGACTCAGGAACTGGACGCCTTCCGGGCTTCCGGGCTATACAAGGAAGAACGGGTCATCGAATCGCCCCAGGGGCCCCGGATTACGGTCAAGGGACGGCCCCTGCTGAACTTTTGCGCCAACAACTACCTGGGGTTGTCCTCCCACCCCAAAGTCATCGAAGCCGCCCACAAGGCGCTGGACGAGTGGGGTTACGGCATGTCCAGCGTACGCTTCATCTGCGGCACCCAGGAGATTCACAAGCAGCTCGAGCGCAAGGTGGCGGACTTCCTGCGCCAGGACGACGCCATCCTCTACGCCGCCTGCTTCGACGCCAACGGCGGGGTGTTCGAACCATTCATGTCGGAAGACTGCGCCATCATCACCGACGCGCTGAACCACGCCTCCATCATTGACGGGGTGCGCCTGACCAAGGCCCAGCGGCTGATCTACCAGCACGCCGACATGAATGACCTGGAAAACAAGCTGAAGCAGTCCCGGGACGCCATGTTCCGCATGATCGTCACCGACGGGGTTTTCTCCATGGACGGCGACATCGCCCACCTGAAGGAGATCTGCATGCTGTCGGAATGGTACGAGGCCATCGTCATGGTGGACGATTCCCACGCCACCGGGTTCATCGGGCCGACCGGGCGCGGCACCCCGGAATACTGGGATGTGGAGAGCAAGGTGGACGTCATCACCACCACCTTCGGCAAGGCGCTGGGAGGCGCTTCCGGGGGCGCCACGGTGGGGCACCGGGAGATGATCGACATGCTGCGGCAGCGCAGCCGGCCCTACCTGTTTTCCAATACGCTGGCTCCGGCCGTCGTGGGCGCAACCCTGGCGGTCCTGGATCTGCTCTCGGAATCGGACGACCTGCGCAAGAAGCTGCAGCTTAACACCAAATACTTCCGCGACGGCATGGCCCGCCTGGGCTTCGACATCCGGCCGGGAGTGCACCCGATTGTACCGATCATGCTCTACGAAGCCAAGGCGGCGGTGGAACTGGCCTCCCGGCTGCTGGACGAGGGGATCTACGTTATCGCCTTCTCCTACCCGGTGGTGCCCAAGGGCCAGGCGCGCATCCGGGTGCAGATCTCGGCGGCGCACGAACAGGACCACTTGGACCGGGCGCTGGAAGCGTTCGGCAAGGTGGGAAGGGAACTGGGAGTGATCGGATAGCTTTCGCCTCGGGGGACTTGCCTTCTCCTCGCTTCAGAATCGCAGATTTTCGCTGACTTATCTGATTATGCAGATAACGTTGCCGCCAGGATTGAAGCGGGAATTCTTGCGCCGCTCCCGAAAAGAAGGAGGCGAAGTTATCTTGTGCAGATTGGTTAAGAGGTTAGAGTAGCGATTCCTGGCGGCGATGCTCTTTTGTCAGAATCACGGATTAAACGGTAGTAACGGATTAAACGGATATGGTTCGACCCCGCTGGGTCGTGATGGAGGAGAGAGCCTTGTCTCCACCCTTGGGGGTGGCTACCCATGTTAATCCCCTTCGGGGATGGAATCTTCTGGCTCCTGGCTCCTGACTCCTGTTCTTCTGCCTTTTGACTCCCGAATTTTGGATTCTTTACCATGCCACTGGTAGAACTGCGCGACGTTTATAAGACCTTCCAGAACGGGGTCGCTCCGGTGCCCGCGGTGCAGGGCGTCAGCCTGGCGCTGGAGCGGGGCGAATTCGCCGCTCTGGCCGGACCTTCGGGATCGGGCAAGACCACCGTGTTGAACCTGATCGGCGGCCTGGACCGGCCCACCGAAGGGCGGCTGTTTTTCGACGGCCGGGACATTTCCGAGCTCCCCGAGACGGAACGCACTCAACTGCGCCGCCGGCGCATCGGCTTCATTTTCCAGACCTTCAGCCTGATCCCGGTGCTGTCGTCGGTGGAAAACGTGGAGTTGTCCCTGGCCCTGCTGGGGTTCACCACCACCGACATGCGCCGGATGTCCCTGGAAATCCTCGAACATGTCGGATTGAAGGGGCTGGAAAACCGCCGCCCGGCGCAGCTTTCCGGCGGCCAGCAGCAGCGGGTGGCCATCGCTAGGGCGCTGGTCAAGGACCCCGAGATCGTTCTGGCCGACGAGCCCACCGCCAACTTGGATCATGACACCGGCGCGGAGATCCTGGACTTGATGGCTGATCTGAACCGCACCCAGGGCACCACCTTCCTGTTCTCCACCCACGATCCCAAGGTCATGGAGCGCGCCCGCCGGTTGATTCTCCTGGACGACGGGCGCGTAGTGTCCGACCGGACGGTTCCTTCCCGCGGCGAAGGCACATGAGAGGCGACTGGATCTTCGCCGCGCGGCTGGCTTTCCGCAGCCTGGGACGCAACCGCAAGCGCAGCGCCATCACCCTGGCGGCGGTCGGCCTGTCGGTGGCCTTCCTGTTTCTCGAGCTGGGTTTTGTGGCCGGCCTGGAAGAGCAGTCGGTCAACACCCTGATTGACCAGGATTACGGCCACCTGAAGATCGTGCCGCCGGATTACGACCCCATGGAGCCGGTTTACGACAGCCTGCTGGCGGTGGACGATTTTCCCCCGTCCCTGCTGGACCTGCCCGGGGTGACCGCGGCGGCCCCCCGTCTGAAGTTTCCCTCCCTGGTGTCCGACGGCCTGGACCAGTTCCCCACCCTGGGGTATGGTCTCGACCTGGAGCGCGACGTGGAGGTATTCGCCCTGGATCAGACGCCGCTGATTGGGCGATTCTGGGCTCCGGGCGAGCGGGGGATCGTCATCGGCGGCGGGGTAGCGGAAACCTTCCGCCTGGACCCGGATTCCGTGGCCGCGGGCGGGGTTTTCCTGACGCTGGTGGGGCGCAGCGCGGCGGGCGCCTATGGGGCCTTCGACCTGCCGGTGCTGGGGGTCATCCGCACCGGTTACCCGCCCATTGACCGCAGCGGCGTGCTGGCCCCCCTGGAGCTGGCCCAGGAGCTGCTGGCGGCGCCGGGCCTGGTGTCGGAAATCACTCTGCGGATGGAGAGCGTATCCAGCGGTGACACGGATCGTCTGCAGGCGGCCCAAAAGGCGTTGCAGGTGCGGTTGTCCCAAGCCGGCTTGCAGGCCGAAGTCTGGACTTGGCGGGAGCTGGCGGCCGACTACCTGGCCATCCTGAACGTGCGCAAGGTGTCGTCCAACATCGCCTCGTTGTTCTTCGTGTTGATCGCGGTCATGGGAGTGGCCAATTCCGTACTGATCGCGGCCTTTGAACGGACCAAGGAGGTGGGCATGCTGCGGGCCCTGGGCATGCGCTCCACGGAAATCATGTGGCAGTTCCTGTACGAAGGGGCGGTGTTGGGGCTGGTGGGGGGAATGATCGGGGGCGCCCTGGGCGGAGCGGCCGTGCTCTACCTGCAGCAGGTGGGCCTGAACCTGACCGCGCTGTACGGGGACATCGAGTTGGCCCTGCCCATCAAGGACGTGCTGTACGCCCATTTCCGGCTGGACCATTTGCTGGCCATGATCGCCGGCGCCACCCTGCTGTCGGCCCTGGCGGCGTACTTCCCCGCCCGGCGCACGGCGAAGCTGAATCCCGCGGACGCGCTAAGGGCGAAGTAAAAAAATGAAAAGTGACAAAGTGCCTGCTTGCGTCAATTCCCCCGCCTCTCGCATCTCGGATCTCGCCTCTCGGATCGCGCATCTTGAAAAAAAACTCCCCCCGCCCCAACCACCTGGAACGAGGGGATGCACCGAGATGAGCATCGCGAACCAACCACGCTATCAAATTACTCTTCTCCGGTGACGGTGTCAAGCCCTATTTGGGCTATTCTGGCCGGCGCCGTATTCCGCTTGGAGCGGCGCTGCCGGTTTCTTGCTTTGCCCGGTCTCAGGATACGGAAACCGGAAGTGCCGGGAAAGCGCTTCCGCCGGTTGCATCCCTTTCGCCCCGCCAAACAGGGATCCCGCCGCCCGGCAGCATTGTTTAACCATTGAATTCATCTTTCTTCCCGCCTCGCGCTAGGTCCCTGCAGCCATCGCTCGCAGTTTCCTTCAAGCCCTTTTCAGGGGCCCTTTCCGCAAGGCCGCGCCCGGGGGAGTAAAACCCCGAAAAAACCGTCATGCATCAAGCCGAGTATTACCACCTCGAATCCTCCCGCCTGGTCTGCGACCTCTGCCCCCACGGCTGCAAGCTGCGGGAGGGGCAGGCGGGCGTCTGCCGGGTCCGGCGCCGCCAAGGCAACCGGCTGGAGGTGGACAACTACGCCCAGGTCGCTTCCCTGGCCCTGGACCCCATCGAGAAGAAGCCGCTGTACCACTTCCGCCCCGGATCGCTGATCCTGTCGGCTGGAGCCAACGGCTGCAACCTGAAGTGCGCCTTCTGCCAGAACGCCGAAATCTCCCAAGGCAGCGTGCCCACCCGCCACCTGCCCGTGGAAGCGCTGGTGGAAGCGGCCGGAACCCGCGGTTCCATCGGAGTGGCCTTCACCTACAGCGAACCGCTGATGTGGTACGAGTACATCCTGGAGGCCGCCGCCGAACTGAAACGCCGGGACTATGCCGTGGTGCTGGTCACCAACGGCTACCTGTCGGAAGCTCCCTTCCGCCGCCTGCTGCCCCTGGTGGACGCCCTGAACGTGGACCTGAAGTCGCCGTCCCGCGATTTCTACCGCAAGCTGTGCAAGGCCGACCTGGAACCGGTGCAGCGTAACATCCGCCTGGCGCACGAAGCGGGGGTACACGTGGAAATCGCCCACCTGGTGGTCACCGGCTGGAACGACAACGACGAATCCATCCAGCGTACGGCCGCCTGGATCGCCTCCGTCAGCGACGAGATTCCGTTGCATCTTTCGCGCTACTTCCCGCATTACCGGTACGCGGAGCCGCCCACCTCGGAGGCCTTCCTGTTTCACGCTCTGGATTTAGCCCGGCGGGAACTGAAGTTCGCGTACCTGGGTAACATTGCGGGAGGCGGCAGCGACACGCTGTGCCCGGATTGCGGCGCGATAGTCATCGAGAGGCGCGCTTACCGCACCCGGGTCCTGAATCTGCGGGACGGGGCCTGCGCCCGCTGCGGCCGCTCACTGCCCGTGCGGTAGCGAATCGCGCATTGCTTCCTTGCATCTTCCCCGCCGCTGTTGTACATTTAACCCGTTCTGTGGAGATACCAGCCGGTGCATTCCACCATCTTGAAAATTCTGCTTCCCACGGTGTTGCTGGGGGGACTGATCCTGTCGGGCTGTACCCAGAAGGATACCGCCGTCGGCTCAGGACTGGCTCCGGGGCTGAATGATCTGTACCCCCAGGAGAAGATCATCTACCCGGAAGCGACCGCCTTCTACCAGGTGCTGTCCACCACCGGAACCAGCCCCTACCTGTACCTGGGAAAGGCCCAGGGGTACAGTTCCGACGCCCTGGTAAGGTTTTCCCCCGATTCCAGCGTCCTGCCTGACAGCTTCGCGGTAGACAGCCTGAAGGTCCGGCTGTTCCTGGACAGCGTCGTCACCACCGGTACGGAACCGCTTCCGGTGGCGGTGCATTTCGTCAACCGGGCGCAGGAATGGACCGAAATCGGGGCCACCTGGAACACCCTGGATTCCCTGGAGCTGGACGGCTCCTTCACCACGTTCGAAATCGCCGCCACCCTGCCCGAAGACAGCTCCTACAGCTTCGCCTTGCCCGACAGCATCCTCGAGGCATGGGAATGGGTGGGCAACGGCGACAAGACGCTGCACTTCAACAACGGCCTGCTGCTGATGGCGCAGGGGGACGGCGATCACCTGGTCCGGCTGCGCTCTTCGGAACATGCCGGGATCAGCAAGCGGCCGCAGTTGGAGATGTACCTCACCATCTTCGATTCCACTGACAGCCTGGGCGCCACGGCGGTGGACACCATGCTGGTACTCTACGCCACGGCGGACGCCTTTCTGGCGCAGGACAGCACCGAGCTGGACACCTCCTATCTCTATCTCGGCAACGGCGCCGCCTACCGGAGCCTTTTCCGGTTTGACCTGGAAGACGCATTCGACACCTTCGGGACGGGCCTGCACCGCGCCGAACTGGTGCTGCACGCCGACACTACCCATCCTCTGAAATTCGACCAGATCACCAGCGCCTTCTACCTGACCATGGAAGACACCTCCTGGCTGGTGGATCCCGCCGCCGCGCCCATCGCGCCTAACAATTTCCCCGTGTTCGCGCCCTACGATGCGGAAAACGGCGTATTGACCCTGACCATGACCGCCCAGGTGGCGGACTGGATCGCCGAACCCGAAACCAATCTTGGCTTCCTGGTCCGGTCATCCAACGAGAATCACAACATTTCACGCGCAGTGTTCTACGGAACGGAAGCGGATTCCTCCCTGCGGCCGTATCTGCGGGTGGTTTACCTGGAGAATGAGCCATGATCCGCCGGGTGCTGTTCATCTGTTTACTGGGAAGCGCGCTGGCGGCGACCGGCAGCGCTTACGCGGCGGGATCCCTGTTTTCCGGCCTGGGATACGGGATCATCGAGGATTTCACCACCTCCCGGGGCATCGGCATGGGTAACGCCGGCCTGGCCCTGCGGGATTCGACCGCCCTGAACTTCGCCAACCCGGCGCTGCTGGCCGACCTGCGGCGCGTGCACCTGTCGGTGGGCGGTTACGCCGCCCGGCAGTGGATCAAGGATACGCAGGCCAGCGACGTGGACGACTGGGCGCAGGTGGAATTCTTCGGCTTGGGCATTCCCCTGGCGCGCGGTTTGGCCGTCGGGTTGACCATGTCGCCCTATAGCCGGGTGGATTTCGAGTACGCCTGGGAAGACGACCTGCCCAACCTGCCTACCAGCTTTCAGACCTACCAGGGTTCGGGAGGATTGACTCGCGCGGCCCTGCAGGCCGCCTGGGCGCCCGGCTCCTGGGGACAGATCGGTGTGGCGGGATCGGCCATCTGGGGCGAGGTCGAGGAGGTCCGCGGCAGCTACATCAGCGAACCCGGGTACCAGGACCTGGAATTCGTCACTTCCAAGCAGTGGCTGGCGTTTTCCGGCCGGGTGGGCCTGTTGCTGACCCCTTCGCCGAAGCTCAACATCGCCGCCACCTACGAACCGGAAGTGCCGGTTGACCTGAATCAGGAATACTCCATCAGCAACCAGGACACCCTGGTGACCAGCGAGGCGGAATTCCGTCTGGCCGCCCGTTACGGCCTGGGCGCTTCCTGGCAGGTGTCCCCCCAGTGGTTGACCGCGGCGCAGGTCTTCTACGGCGCCTGGGACGGCATTTCCGACCTGCCGGTCAACTCCGCCAACTACCAGAATTCGCTCGAACTTGCTGTGGGCGCGGAATGGGCCCCGGGCGCTCCCGACGCCGACCGCTTTATGAACCGGTTGTCCTACCGCTTCGGCGCGCGCCGGGAATCAAGCTACCTGCTGGCGGACGGCGACCCGGTGGAAGCGTACTTCGGCACCGCCGGAATCAGCTATCCCTTCCACGGCGGCCGCGACCGGCTGGATCTGTCGCTGGAACTCGGCCGGCGGGGCAGCCTGTCGGCCAACACTGCGGAAGAAACGGTGCTGCGCTTCCGCCTGGGCCTGAACCTGGGCGAAACCTGGTTCCAGCGGACCAAGCCCGACTGGCAGAAATAGCGCTGAGTATAAAGACGGTTCCGCCGCCGGGACCGTCCCGGCCCCGGCGCCAACTCCACGATTCCACGCCTTGGATCTTCCCATGCGCCTCTCTCTGGCTTGCGACCATGCCGGCTTCGCCTTGAAGGAGCAGTTGAAAGCGCACCTCCTGGACCACGGGCACGAGGTCCTTGACCGGGGGTGCTTCGATGAGGCCTCCGTGGATTACCCCGATCACGGCGTGCTGGCCGCCCGGGACGTGGCCGACGGCCTGGCGGACCGGGCGGTGCTGGTGTGCGGGTCGGGGATCGGCATGAGCATTGTAGCCAATAAAGTGCGCGGCGTCCGGGCCGCGCTTTGTTTTTCCCCGGAACTGGCGGAGATGAGCCGCCGCCACAACGACGCCAACGTCCTGGCCCTGGGCGCCCGCTTCACCGACCCGGACACCGCCCGGCGCATCCTGGACGTCTGGCTGGACACCCCTTTCGAAGGCGGCCGCCACCAACGCCGCGTGGACAAGATCTCCGGCCTGGGCGATTATTAAAGAGGATTCGCGCGTTTCGTTTCCCCGGGCGCCAATCCGGAGAGCAATTCCAGGCAAAGGTGTTAGTCCTGATTAAATTCCTGCCGAATATTCCGTATCACTCGTAAAGCCTCCTCCATATTACCCTGTGGAGATTTCATGCCGGAGGACAACGAGAAGTACCGCGAACGCGTCATCGTTGATATCAGCACAATCGCCGTATTCAAGCTGCTGCTCTTCTTCCTGGTTATTGTTTTCCTCTATTTCATCCGGGAAGTGGTGGGGATCGTGTTCGCTTCCCTGGTATTTTCCCTGGCCCTGAATCCCTGGGTCAACTGGCTCCAGGCCCAGCGCATGCCCCGCATTCTGGCGATCTTCAGCATCTATCTGCTGATCCTTTCCGCCTTCACCCTGGCCCTGGTCCTGATCATTCCCCCCGTGGCCCAGCAAGTGGCCGATATCGCCGCCAAGTTCCCGGCATATTATCAGCAGGTGCTGGAGGCGATTCAGGATCTGCGGCTGTTCCGCGACCTGGATCTCGAACAGCAACTGGAAACCGGCCTGGGACGGGTGGGCGAACTGGCCAGCACCGCCGCGCCGGGCGTGGTCAGCATCCTGATGACGGTGTTCGGCGGAGTCTTCTCCCTGATCCTGATCCTGGTGCTGACACTGTACTTCATCCTGGAAGAGGCGGGATTCAAGCGCCTGGTCCGCAATGTGGCGCCGCGCCGCCACCGGGCCTACGTGTCCGGGCTGGTGGATCGCATGGAAAGCCGCATGAGTCTCTGGCTGCGCGGCCAGATCCTGCTCTCCTTAAGCATCTTCGTTTTGACCTTCATCAGCCTGGAAGTGGCCGGCATAAATTACGCCTTATTGATCGCTTTCATCGCGGGATTGTTTGAAATCATCCCCTTCCTGGGCCCCATCCTGGCAGGCATTCCGGCGGTGTTCTTCGCCCTGGCACAGTCGCCCGGCAAGGCGGTCCTGGTGGTGGTCATCTTCGTCATCGTCCAGCAGTTGGAAAATCACGTGCTGACGCCCAAAGTCCTGGGCGGATCGGTGCACATGAACCCGCTGGTGGTCATCGTCGTGGTGCTGGTCGGCGCCCAGTTGGGAGGCGTCCTGGGCATCCTGCTGTCGGTGCCGGTAGCCAGCGCACTGTCCATCCTGCTGCGCGACATTCTGGAAGCACGGGATGAGGCGACCACCAACGAAACCCCAGAGACGGCGCCGAAATAGCCTGCCGCTCATGGCCTTCGCTGCCGCCGGGAACAGGAAGGCCGGAAGTGACCAACCGCACAGCGAAAATATCTCACCTGCCATAGATTAACCCCTGGAGACCGCCATGAAAAGTTTAGCCGAAGTGGATCCTGAAATTAAAGACGTCATCCGCGGCGAACTGCACCGGCAGAGCTTCACGCTGGAAATGATCGCTTCGGAAAACTTTACCTCCCGCGCCGTCCTGGAAGCCATGGGATCGGTGCTGACCAACAAGTACGCCGAAGGCTACCCCCACAAGCGCTATTACGGCGGCTGCGAATACGTGGATACAGCCGAAGAACTGGCCCGGGAACGCGCCTGCCGGCTGTTCAAGTGCCGCTGGGCCAACGTACAGCCCCACGCCGGATCGCAGGCCAACATGGCGGTTTACATGGCCCTGCTCCAGCCCGGCGATACCGTCATGGGTATGAATCTGTCCCACGGCGGCCACTTGACTCACGGCAGTCCGGTGAACTTCTCCGGCCGGCTGTACAAGATCATCCCCTACGGCGTGGGCGAGAAGACCGGCACCATTGATTTCGACCAGGTGCGGCAGCTGGCGCACGAACACAAGCCGAAGATGATCATGACCGGCGCCTCGGCCTACCCGCGGATTATAGACTTCGCCCGCTTCCGGCAGATCGCCGACGAAGTGGGGGCCTACCTGGTGGCCGACATCGCCCACATCGCCGGGATGGTGGCCACCGACCTGCACCCCTCCCCCATCCCCCACTGCCACATGGTTACCACCACCACGCACAAGACCCTGCGAGGGCCGCGCGGCGGGGCCATCATGTCCGACTTCGAGGGCGGGGAAATCCTGCTCTCCGGCATGCCCAAGCCCAAGACCCTGACCGAAGCGGTGGATTCGCTGACCTTCCCCGGCATACAGGGCGGGCCGCTGATGCACGTCATCGCGGCCAAGGCGGTGGCCTTCAAGGAAGCGCTGCAGCCGGAATACACGGCCTACTGCGAGCAGATCCTGAAGAACGCCCAGGCGCTGGCCGAAACTCTGGCCGGAGAAGGCTTCAACCTGGTGTCCGGCGGCACCGACAACCACCTGATGCTGGTGGACCTGCGCAACATGGACATCACCGGCAAGGACGCCGAAGCCGCCCTGGAAAAAGCCGGCATCACCGTGAACAAGAACACCGTACCTTTCGAAACCCGCAGCCCCTTTGTCACCTCCGGCATCCGCATCGGCACGCCGGCGCTGACCACCCGGGGCATGAAGGAAGCCGAAATGCGCACCATCGGCAAGTGGATCTCCCGGGTGATCCATCATGCCGCCGACGAGAAAGTCATCGCCGAGGTCAAATCCCAGGTCGAAGAGCTGTGCAAGGGGTTCGTGATTTACGGGGATTTGATGGATTAGGGGCTGGGGGCTGGGGGCTGGAAAACCCCGACTGTTTCGTCAAGTCTTAGCCGCTGAGATTAGAGTCTGACCGGGAAGTGGTGAACGAAAATAAGCCTTCCTCGACGGCGGCGTGACCTGACGCGGGGAAAAACCCTGCAAACAACGGAAAGTTAAGCATCAGTAAAATACGGGGGCGAGGCGAGGTATGTCTCGCCCTCTTGCGCACCCGAATAAATTCGGGTGCTCCACGGTAGCAGGAAGTCGCTGAAAGCGACTGCCGAATGGCCAACGGTGACCCGGCGGCAATTAACAGATCAAAGGACTGCTCCTGCGTCTCTGCGTCTCTGCGAGAAACAAATCATGGCTGATCCGGATAAACAAGGTTGCTTCTGGCCCACGCGCAGCGCCCTGCTGCAGGCCTACCACGATACTGAGTGGGGCGTGCCACTGCACAACGACCGTACCTTGTTCGAGTACCTGGTGCTGGGCGGCGCCCAGGCGGGGTTGAACTGGGAGATCATCCTGAAGCGGCGCGAAGGCTACCGCCGGGCGTTCGACCATTTCGACCTCGCCAGGGTGGCGGCCTACGACGACGCCGACTTCGCCCGGCTGCTGGCGGACTCCGGCATCATCCGCAACCGGGCCAAGATCAGTTCGGCCATCCACAATGCCGGGAAGGTTATCGAAGTGCAGCAGGAATTCGGCTCCTTCGACCGCTACGTGTGGCAGTTCACCGGCGGGGTGACCATCCACCACCGTTGGACGGAAGAGGCGCAGATTCCCGCCACCTCGCCGGAATCCGACGCCCTGAGCCGGGATATGATCCGGCGGGGGTTCAAGTTCGCCGGCTCGACCATCTGCTACGCCTTCATGCAGGCGGTGGGGATGGTGAACGATCACCTGGTGGGATGCCGTAGGTGGGCGGAATTGGGCGGGGATCAGAAATAATCCGTGCTCCACTCGTAGACGCTGCCATATCCTTAACTCATAGCCGCAAATTTCCGCCATGTCCCTGGCCGCCCGACGCTTTGATCCTTCCGCCTTCCTGGTTCTGACCCGGCCGGGCAACGTGGCTCTGACCGCGCTGTCGGTGGGGGTGGCGGGGGCCATTTCCAGCCCGGATTGGCCCGCCCGCGGCGGGGATCTACTGACGGCCATGGCCGCCGCCGCGCTGGTGGCCGCCGGCGGCAATGCCTACAACGACTGGCGCGACCGCGACCTGGACCGCCTGCAGAAACCCCACCGGCCGCTGCCCGCCGGGAGGGTATCCCCGGGCGCGGCGCTGCTGCTGGCGCAATCTTGCCTGATCGCCGGCCTCATTCTGGCGGGGTGGGTGAATCCGGCCGCGCAGGGCGTGGCCCTGGCCGCCGGGATCACGCTGATCCTGTACAGCCGCTACTGGAAGGGCGTGCCCCTGGCGGGGAACCTGGCCGTGGCCTTCGTGGCCGGGCTGGCCTTCGTCTTCGGCGGACTGGCGGTGGGCGAACCGGGCAACGCCCTGTGGGCCGCGGCGCTGGCCTTCGGCTTTCACCTGGGGCGGGAGATCATCAAGGATATGGAGGACGTGCCGGGAGATTCCGCCGCCGGGGTGGGAACTCTGCCGGTGCGCTATGGATTGCCCGCGGCGCGCGGCGCCGTCCTGTTGGTCTTCACCCTGCTGGCAGTCCTGTTGCCGTTACCGTATTACTTGGGAAACTACCGGTCGGCCTACCTGGCGGTGGCGTTGGCCGGCGTGCTCCCGGTACTGATCCTGGCTGCGGCGCTGGCTTGGCGGTGGTCCCGCCCGGAAGACCTGCACCGGCTGGGAGTCTTGCTGAAATGGGATATGCTGGCAGGCCTGGGGGCGCTTTACCTGGGCCGGCCCGGAGGATGAGGATAATCTGCATGGCGGACGCCATCGCCGAATTCTGGCGCCGGGCCGGCGTCAGCGAACCGTTGATTCTGGCTTCCAGTTCGCCGCGGCGGGCGGACCTGCTGCGCGCCGTCGGCTGCCCCTTCGAAGTGGTTCCGCCGGACTATGACGAAGGCAGCTACGGACCCTGGGACGGCGGGGAACATCTACGTTCCCTGGCTGTTGAAAAAGCGGAAAGAGTCCGCGCCCTGCGCCGCGGACGGACGGTGCTGGCGGCCGATACCGTGGTGCTGGTGGACAACCGGGTGCTGGGCAAACCGGCGGATCCGGTGGAAGCCGCCGCCATGCTGTCGCTGCTCTCCGGCCGCGAGCACGAGGTCTGGACCGCCCTCTGCTACTTCCCGCCCGGCGGCGGACCCGCCCGCCAGGCTGCCGTCTCCACCCGGGTAACGTTCCGCGCGCTGAGCGCCGGGGAGATCGCGGCCTACGTCGCCACCGGCGAACCGCTGGACAAGGCCGGCGCCTACGGCATTCAGGGACTGGGCGGCTTATGGATTTCCCGTATCGAAGGATGTTATTTCAACGTGGTCGGACTCCCGTTGTCAGCCCTATGGGACCTCGTGCAGTCCCGGTAGAGGTCGCTACGCATGCCAAATTCATACGACGACATCAAAAAATTCGGGCAGGAGTTGATCCAGGCCCGGGAGCAACGAGGGATGTCCCTGGAGCAGATTTCGGACATCACCAAGGTGCACGAACGCTACCTCCGGGCCATGGAAGAGGGCCACTGGGATCTGCTCCCCCGGCCCTACATGGAATCCTTCCTGCACGCTTATGCCGAAGCCGTGGGGATGAACATCCCCAAGGTGATGCAGGAGTTCCATGACCTGATGCCGGGCGAGACCCGTCCTCCGGGCCGGGAACGCCTGGAGCCGGAGACGCCGGAAGAGGCCGCGGCGGACCGGCCGCCTCACCGTCGGAGCCGGACCTGGTATATCCTGGGCGGCCTGGTGGTGCTGATCGTGGCCGCGGCCCTCATCGCCTACTTCGCCTGGAAGCCGGACCTGCAAACACTGCCGGTGCACCAGGTGCAGGGCGGGCGGATGATCGCGCCGACGGACACCCTGCAGCCCTTCCATCCCGACAGTGCGGCGCGAGCTGATTCCCTGCTGCCGGATACCCTCCGGCCCGACACCACCGTCATTGACACCGGGGCCACCCTGCAGGTGCCGGCCGACCCGAGGCTGTCGAATATTGCCGGCATGAACCTGGTGGCCCGGGCCTTCCAGCCCTGCTGGTTGCGCGCCACGCTGGACAATGCCGAGGTCCAGGAAGTCCTGCTGCAGGCCGGCGACAGCATCGCCTGGAAGGCCTCCGACGAGGTGATGATGGTCATCGGCAACGCCGGCGGCGTGCACCTGGAAATGGACGGGGAAGACTTGGGCGTCCTGGGGCCGGAAGGCAAGGTCGTCACCGTGGTCATCACCCCCGACGGCATACAATCCCAGAGAATGGGCAAGGAAAAACTGACTCCCCCCATGGGTCCGGAATCCCTTCCGGATACCACCCGGGTCAACCAGGCCTCCAATACGTGATCCTGAGAAAACCGACCCGCCGTGTAGAGATCCGGGGGCTGGGGCTGGGCGGCTTCGAGCCGGTCCGGCTGCAGTCCATGACCTGCACGGCGACCACAGATATCCCCGCCACCCTGGACCAGATCCGCCGCCTCGAAGCAGCCGGCTGCGAACTGGTGCGCCTGGCCATTCCCGACCATGAGGCGGCCGCCGCCTTCGCTCAAATTCGCCGCCAGACCGACCTGCCCCTGGTGGCCGACATCCACTTCGATTACCGCCTGGCCCTGGAAGCGCTCCGGGCCGGCGCCGACAAGATCCGCCTGAATCCGGGCAACATCGGCGGGGAAGAGCGCGCCCTGACCGTGGCCCGCGAAGCCGCCGCCCGGGGCGTACCGATCCGCATCGGGGTCAATTCCGGGTCGGTGGAGAAGGACCTGCTGGCCAAGTACGGCGAACCGACTCCGCAGGCCCTGGTGGAATCGGCTCTGCGCCACGTGGACCTGCTGTCCGCCGTGCCGGACCTCCAGCTTGTGCTCTCTCTGAAAGCCTCCGACGTGCTCACCACCATCGAAGCCTACCGCGCCGTTTCCGCGCAGACCGACCTCCCCCTGCACCTGGGCGTAACCGAAGCCGGCACCCCCTTCACCGGGGCCATCCGCTCGGCGGTGGGCATCGGCACCCTGCTGGCGGAAGGCCTCGGCGACACCCTGCGCGTGTCCCTGACCGGCGACGTGGTCGAAGAGATCAAAGTGGGGTGGGAAATCCTGCGCTCGCTGGGGCTGCGCCGCCGCGGCGTGGAGC
This sequence comes from Candidatus Zixiibacteriota bacterium, assembly GCA_003599535.1. Classification (GTDB taxonomy): domain Bacteria; phylum Electryoneota; class B3-LCP; order B3-LCP; family B3-LCP; genus SURF-9. The sequence goes on from QZKQ01000033.1 coordinate 67,140, forward strand.
TGATCAGTTGCCCCACCTGCGGCCGCACCGAAGTGGACCTGGTGGGCATCGCCGTGCGGGTGGAAAAGGCGCTGGAGGACATCCAGCAGCCGCTGCGGGTGGCGGTGATGGGCTGCGCCGTTAACGGCCCGGGGGAAGCCCGCGGCGCCGACGTGGGGGTGGCCTGCGGCAAGGGCAAGGGGTTGATCTTCGTGCGGGGGGAGACCGTCCGAGCCGTCCCTGAAGAGCGCATCGTGGAAGAGCTGGTGGCGGAGGTGAGGAAATTTCTGGAGGGGTAAATATTCACCACAGAGACACGGAGAATAGAATCCAGAAGCCAGAATACAGGAGTCAGGAGCCAGAAGCTAGGAGAATCCGAGGGTGGAATGGGTGTTCCTGCCTGACGGAGGGCCGATGCCTCAGTGGCGCAAGCGTCCCCGCTTGCGGTTATCTGCGGCCAGCCACGAAGTGGTCACTGCGTGACAGAAACGCCGGCCTTACTGATCTAATCTTTGAGGGCATTGCATTGGGATGGCCATCTGCCGGCGGACGGATTGTGGCCACATGAATCCCCGCGTAGGGGCGGGGCTTAGCTTACCCCTTCGGGGACCCCGTCCGCGACTCCCCAGGAGTCGAATAATAGTAACATCGGGCGCCAGCCCGGGGTGGAGGCGACCTCGTCAATCCTCCCGACTCTGCCACGCAGTCCTGGGCGAGACTCGTCCCGCGCCATAACACCAATACGACCACAATCCTCGGTTGACGAAAAGCCATCCATATACGATGAGCTCAACCCGATTCCCCACCGGGCTGTAACCTTTGTGAGAATGACAAACAGAGCCAGCAGCCAACAGCCAGCAGCCAGGAGCCATATGCAAGCACTTCAACACTCCGACGGCTACCTGATCCGTCTGGAACGCGGCGAAGAGGTCACCGCCACGCTGACCGCTTTCCTGGAAGAGAAGGGCATCCACGCCGGGACCGTCATGGGCCTGGGCGGCATCGGCGACGCCGAACTGGGCTTCTACGACCTGCCCAACAAGACCTACCTGCGCCGCCAGGTCCCCGGCAACCTGGAACTGGTGCACTACTCCGGCAACATCACCCTGGTGGACGGCAAACCCTTCATCCACGCCCACGCAGTGGTATCCGGGGCGGACTACCAGGCGCTCTCCGGGCACTTCTTCAGCGCCAACGTCGTCATCACCGGCGAATTCATCCTGCGACCTGCGCAGTGGGAAGTATCCCGCACGCTGGACGAATTCACCGGCCTGAAACTGATGGATCTCCCGAAGTGAACTTCCCCACCTCCCGCCAGACCGGCCGGGGCGACTTCTACGTGGACCCCCGCCCCCTGGCCGACCCGCCCGCCCGGGTGACCATTTCCGTGGCCGGCAACATCGGGTCGGGCAAGACCACGCTGACCCAGCGCATCGGCGAGCTGCTGACCTTCAAGGCCTTCCTGGAACCGGTGGCCGCCAATCCTTACCTGGAAGATTTTTATCTCGAACCGCGCCGCTGGAGCTTTCCCCTGCAGGTGGTCTTCCTGTCGCAGAAGCTGAAGCTGATGCAGGAACTGCAGGCCAGCCCCCACCACCGCGTGCTGGACCGCACCCTGCAGGAGGACGCCGAGATCTTCGCCGCCACCCAGTTTCAGGCCGGGTACATGGACGAGCGCGACTGGCAAGCGTACTGGGATCTCTACCAGGCCGTGGAACCGTCCATCCTGCTGCCTGATTTGGTGCTCTACCTGCAGGCGGACGTGGATTTCCTGCTTTACCGCATCCGCCGGCGCGAACGTGCGGCGGAAAAACCCCTCGCCCAGGACTACCTGGAACGGCTGAACCAGGCCTACGACCGCTGGATCGAATCCATAGCCGGTCGCACCCGGGTGCTGAAAATCCGGGCGCTGGATTACGAGAGCGGCCCCGACTGGAAGCGGCTGGACTTCCTGGTGCGGGATATCGAACGGATGCTGGCGCGGACGATCCCGTTCCATTTCGGAAAGTAAAATTCACCGCAAAGACGCAGAGAACGCAGAGAAAATAGGATCCAGAAGCCGGCAGTCAGAAGAATAGGAGTCAGGAGTCAGGAGTCCGGAGATTCGGACGGCCATCCGTCAGCCGACGGATCGTGGCCCACACCCCGCAGGGGTGGTCCTTTAGTAGCCGTAGGTTTCAACCTACGGAGAAGGGGAATCCCATACCTCCTTTTCTACAACCCTGAAGGGGTTGACCATAATCCGTTCAATCCGTTCCATCTGTTTCATCTGCGATTCTGACGTGGGGCCGCCAGGAATCGCTTCGCTTTCCCTAAGGGACCACTGCGTGGCAATCCTGGCGGTAACGAGGAATATTTCTCTGTAAGCCGTAGAGCACCCGCTTCAGCGGGTAGCATGATAGTAGCCCAGGAATTCATTCCTGGGTGGGTTGCCAACCGCCACCTCCCATGACCGCTTCCACCCGCAAAACTCTGAATATCGCCCTGCTGGTCGTTCTGGCCGGATTCCTGGTGCACTACAGCCTCTTCTCCATGCGGGAATACGCCGACTTCAAGCCGCTGTACCGGTCCGGGGAGCGGTTCCTCTGGGGGCGGGACCTGTACAACTTCGCCGACGGCCATTTTCTGTTCAAGTATGCCCCCTTCGCCGGAGCCATGTTCGCGCCGCTGGCGGCGCTGCCCTGGGCGTTGGCGTCGGTCATCTGGGTGACCGGCGCGTGGGCGCTGCTGGGAGTTACCTACGTGCAATCCCGCCGCTGGATCATGGGCCGCGAAACGCTGCCGCTGTGGGTGGGGCTGCTGGTGTTCCTGGGAGTGTCCAAGTTCACCTTGGCGGAAGTGCGGCTGGGGCAGGTGAACTATCCCCTGCTGTTCTTCGCGCTGGCGGCCATCATCAGCCTGGGGAAATCCTGGGAAGGCTGGGGGGGCGCCCTGCTGGCGGTGGCGACGCTTTTCAAGCCTCCCCTGGCGCTGCTGCTGGTAGTGGCCCTGTGGCGCCGCCGTCCCAAGTTCGTCCTGGGCTTTGCCGTGGGGTTGACGGCCGGACTTTTGCTTCCGATCCTGCGTTATGGCTGGATTGGTACTCTGGACCTGTACCGGGGCTGGTGGGAGGTGATGTGGGTGTCCTCGCCGGGGCAGATGGAAAGCGAAGTCAACCAGTCGCTGCCCGGAGCCCTGACGCGCTGGCTGGTGCATAACCCCTATGGATCGTCCTTTGCCACCCTGCCGCCGGAGGCGCCCATGATCATCACCGGGATCATTTTCGCGCTCTACCTGGCGCTGGCCTGGTGGATGGAACTGCGCTCGCGCACCAACCCGGAATTGGCCCCCGTGGCGCCGGTGCTGCTGCTGACCGGCACGGTGCTGTTCAATCCCCTGGGCTGGGTGCAGAACTACATCTTTCTGGCGCCGGCCCTGATCCTGGCTTTTCGCTACGTCTTGCTGGAACGGGGGCGCGGCCGGACGCGGGTGGCGCTGGTGGCGCTGTTCTTCCTGGCGGCGGTGCTGCCCAACTACGAGATGATGGGCCGGCACCTGCACAATCACTACCTGGCGCAGTCATGGATTTTCCTGGGGGTGGCGGCGCTGATGGCCGCGCTCGTGGTTCCTTTACGTTATCGCCATGCATGATGGCGCGGGGGTTAAATTCGTCAGCGCCGAGCTGGACATGCTGGAAACCGAGCCCGGCGGCCGGCCGGTACGCTTCCGCTATGAAGGCGCCGAGCACCGTGTGGAGGAGATTGTGCGGGAATGGCAGGACTACGGCTTTTCGGCGGCGGCCTTCCGGCGCGATTGGCGCACCCGGCGGCATCGCAACTACTACGAAATCCGCACCGACCGGGGTCTGCATGGGCAGGTGTACTTTGACCGGGGAGTCAAACCCAGCAGCCCGCGGGCGTGGGTGCTGCTGGAAGTGTATGAATAGGGCTCTCGGCTGTCGGCTCTCGGCTCTCGGCTCTCGGCTATTAGCTCCTGGATACTGATAATTAATGCAGACATCAAATAATATCTTCGGAGGATACAATGGGCGATTATCGAAAGCTCGAAGTATGGCAATTGAGCCATGCTCTGGTGTTGGATATTTATAAAGTCACCTCTTCATATCCCAATCATGAAATGTTTGGCTTGACCAGTCAAACTCGACGCGCCGCCATCTCGATTGCTGCGAATATTGTCGAAGGATGCGGCCGGGGGCGTGATGGCGAAATGTCCAGGTTTCTGATTATTTCTCTGGGGTCAGCCACCGAATTGGAATATCATCTCCTGGTGGCAAAGGATGTAGGTTATCTTCCCAACACGGAATATGATCGCCTGTCTGAATGCTTGAGCCGCATACTGCGCATGTTGAACACGTTTACGCAACGCGTAAGGAATAGCTTTGAAGCATCTAACAAAAAGATTGCAGCACGGTAACCGATAGCTGAGAGCCGACAGCCGAGAGCCGAGAGCGTTCTTGACTTCCGTCAAGAAAATCCGTACATTATATGCCTCCCGCGTGTTGACCCGCGTCATCAACCGGAGCCTCCCATGAAGCGATATGAAGCCCCGCGCAAGGAATTGATCGAAGGCGTGGCGGTCAAGGATCTGAAGATCATCCCTGACGAGCGCGGCCGGCTGATGGAAATCCTGCGCTCGGACGACCCCCTGTTCGTCAAGTTCGGCCAGGTGTACATGACCACCAACTACCCCGGCGTAGTCAAGGCCTGGCACTACCACAAGCAGCAGGTGGACCACGTGGCCTGCGTCAAGGGGATGATCAAGCTGGTCATGTTCGACGACCGCGAAGGCAGCCCCACCCGGGGGATCCTCAACGAATTCTTCCTGGGCGAGCATAACCCCAAGCTGGTGCGCATCCCTTCGGGGGTGTGGCACGGCTGGAAGGGGGTCAGCGAGACCGAGGCGCTGATCGTCAACACCACCACCGAGCTGTACGACCCGGCCAATCCGGACGAATACCGGCTCCCCTTCGACACGGACAAGATCCCTTACGACTGGGCGATACGGATGGGGTGACCCCGGAATAAATTCCGGGGCTCTCCCGTAAAACCAAGTCACTGAAGTGACTGGCGATGTTTCGAAATCACGGCAGTCTCTTTAGAGACTTTCAATCCTAAAAGAGAGCACCCGAATTCATTCGGGTGCCAAGACCGGCGATCATCAACACTTGAAACCATCTCTGACCAGTTTCCGTTTAATATCAACCCGCATTTCCCCATAAACCTTCGATGACCCATGTACGACAAACTCATCTTCGATCTGTCCAAACCCGGCAAGACCGGCGTCTCTCTGCCCCAGACAGACGTTCCGCACCGCGATAATCTGATCCCGGACCAATTGCGCCGCAAGGAACCCATTGGGCTGCCCGAAGTCAGCGAACCGGAAGTGATGCGCCATTTCCACAACCTCTCGATCAAGAACCACCACATTGACAAGGGCTTCTACCCCTTGGGATCGTGTACCATGAAGTACAATCCCAAGATCAACGAAGTCACCGCGCGGCTGTCCGGCCTGGCCGACCTGCACCCCTTGCAGCCGGCCGAACAGGTCCAGGGGGCGCTGCGGCTGCTGGTGGAACTGGGCGAGGCGCTGCTGGAAGTATCCGGCATGGACGGCGTCACCCTGCAGCCCGCCGCCGGGGCTCACGGCGAACTGACCGGCCTGCTCCTGATGCGCGCCTACCATGAATCCCAGGGGCACCCGCGCCGCAAGGTCATCATCCCCGACAGCGCCCACGGCACCAACCCGGCCTCCATCATCACCGCCGGCTACGAGGTGGTGCAGATCCCTTCCAATGCCGACGGGCTAATTGACGTCCAGGCTCTGAAGAACGTGCTGGACACCGAAGTCGCCGCCATGATGATCACCAACCCCAACACCTTGGGAATGTTTGAATCCAACATCCTGGAGGTGGCGGAACTGGTCCACAACGCCGGCGGGCTGCTGTACATGGACGGCGCCAACCTGAACGCCATGCTGGGCATCACCCGCCCGGGCGACATGAACTTCGACGTGGTGCACATCAACCTGCACAAGACCTTCTCGACGCCACACGGCGGCGGCGGCCCCGGAGCCGGCCCCGTGGCGGTCAAGCAGCACCTGGTCCCCTTCCTGCCCGGCCCCCTGCCGGTCAAGGATGGCGATAAGTACCACTGGCAGGAACCCGGGCCGCAGTCCATCGGCCGGGTGGGGAGCTTCTACGGCAACTTCGGCGTGCTGGTGCGGGCCTACACCTACATCCTGATGATGGGCGCCGAAGGCCTGCGCCAGGTCAGCGAACGCGCGGTCATCAACGCCAATTATCTGCGCGCCCTGCTGGAACCGCACTACGAGCTGCCCTACAAGCGCCGCAGCCTGCACGAAGTGGTGTTCTCCGGCGACGGCCTGAAGCCCTACGGCGTCAAGACCACCGACGTGGCCAAGCGCCTGCTGGACTACGGCTATCACGCGCCCACCATTTACTTCCCGCTGATCGTTCATGAGGCGCTGATGATTGAGCCGACCGAGACGGAATCCAAGGAGACCCTGGACGCCTTCGCGCAGGCCATGATCAACATCGCGGAAGAGGCTCGGACCAACCCCGAGCTGCTGCACCGCGCGCCGATTGCGACTCCGGTGGGCCGCCTGGACGAGGCCGGCGCCGCTCGCGCTCTGAACGTCGTCTACAAGCCGGAAGCCGAGCAGAAATAGCTTCTCCAGCCTGACATTGGATTACTTGGCAGCACCATCACGGCGGGGGAAGCGATTCCCCCGCCGGCGTTTGGGGCCGGGATGGCAGAACCGGAAGTACTGCACATAAGTATAAGAGTAGTCAGGAGCCGGGAGTCAGGAGCCAGAAGTCTCGGAGGCATAGCACCCCTGGAGAACGTAACCTGTCCTCTCCTCTTTTCCCGAACGACATCCGCGAAATCTGTCAGATCTGAGCCAATCTGCGATTCAGAAAAGAGTAAAATTTCCGTGGAATCCGTGTGATCCGCTCGATCCGTGATTCTGACCATTTCCTGACCGTGAGATTGCTTCGGCCCGCCCTTTGGTGGTCTATTCTGACGGATGATGACAACCTCCAGGTCACAGACTCGTTCAGGCTTTATCTCCGGCGGGCCTCGCAATGACACTGCGATTCGGGCGGAGTCAAGCCCCCCTACGCGAGCAGTCACCAGCGAGTAGGTTGGGTTAGCGAAGCGTAACCCAACAATTTGTTAAAGTGACCGCGGTGTTGGGTTACGCCCTGGCGGGCTAACCCAACCTACCCAGCCAACAGCCAACAGCCAATAGCCAGCAGCCAATCCCATGCCTCGCCGTTTCACCACACCGACCCTGCCTCTTGACCTGCTCCAGGACCTGTGCCTGGACCGCTGCGTCGCCTTGGGGCTCACCGCCACCGGGCCGGACCTGGAGTCCGACCGCGTGGTGGAAGTGGCCGCGATGCGCCTGGTGGAAGGCCGGGAGACGGAGTCTTACCACACGCTGCTGCGCCTTTCCGGCCGGAGGCCTCCCGACTGGGAGCAGACCACGGGACTAAGCGAGAAGGACCTGGCCGGCGCCCCTCGCCCGGCCGAGGCGCTGAAGGGGTTGCTCGAATTTATCGGCGAAGACCCGCTGGTGGGGCACGACCTGGTCCGCACCCTGGGCTTCCTGAAGGAGGCATTGCGCCGCGAGGGGCTGGACGACTTCGCTCTGGACCGCAAGGCCGCCGACACCGACCTGCTGGCCCGCGTGTTTCTTCCGACCCTGCCGTCGAGATCGCTGCCCGCCCTGGCGGATTACTTCAACCTGGGCGGGGAGGACTGCCTCCGGGCGCTGTCCCAGGCTCGCGCCTGCGCTCATATCCTGCTGCACGAACTATCCTACTTCATTCGCGTAGACCTGAAGGCCGTCGACCTGCTGCGCCGCGCCGCCGAAGGGCTGCGCCATCCCTCCGCCTGGATCTTCGGAGCCTGGCACGGCTACCTGATGCGTTCCGCCGCGCTGGAAGGCCGCTTCAAGCCCTACCAGATCCCCTTCCTGAAGGACAACGTCATCGGCCGGCTGGCCTATCGCTTCGGCAAGGAGTTGGAGGAGGCGGATCCCGAAGCTCTGCCGGAGGCGATGAACGGAGCCCTGGTGGAGCAGTTTTTCTCCGGGCAGGGACGGCTGTCGCAGGCTCTGCCCGGGTTCGAATGCCGCCCCCAACAGGAGGAGATGGCTCAAGCCTGCGGCGAGATCTTCAACGCGGGCGGCGTCCTGGCGGTGGAAGCCGGCACCGGGGTGGGCAAATCGCTGGCCTACCTGGTGCCCTCCATCCTGTGGGCCGCGGCCAACCGCCACCGCGCCGAACGCGTGATCGTGTCCACCAATACCATCAACCTTCAGGAACAGCTTTTCCACAAGGACCTGCCTCTCCTGGTGGAGGCCTTACCGGAAGCCTTTTCCGCCGTATTACTGAAAGGGCGGGGCAACTACCTGTGCCGCGGCCGCTGGGAGACGCTGGTCACCGAACACCCCCTGCGCCTGGGGCAGCCGGAACGCCTGGCCCTGCTTTCCCTGGCGCTGTGGGCCGGGCAAACTCGCACTGGGGACGTCACCGAGGTGGCCGCCTTCGACGGGGAGGGGTCCGACGCCCTGTGGGCGCGGCTGGCGTCCGAGCCGGGAAGTTGCCGGGGCAAGCGCTGCCAGGAACGGGGGCGCTGCTTCTACGCCAAGGCCCGCGCCGCCGCCCAGCGCACCGACGTTGTGGTGGTCAACCATGCCCTGCTGCTGTCCGACCTGGCCGCTGACCGGGCTCCCATCGGTCCCTACCGCGCCCTGGTGGTGGACGAAGCCCACCACCTGGAACGCGCCGCCGCCCAGCACCTGGGCCGGGAATTGAACTACTGGCAGTTCCGCGTCTGGACCGGGCGCATGTACGAGGTGGAAGGCCTGGCCACCGGTCTGCTGGCGCGGATCATGGTCAAGGCTTCGACCGCCGCCGACAGCCATCCCGCTCTGCCGGGAATCCTGAACGCCTTGCAGGAGGCGGGCGCCCGGGTGGTGGAACTGCGCCGCGTCGCCCTGGATTTCTTCCAGAACCTGACCGCCGCTGTGCGCGGCCATCTGGGCGACCGGGACAACGGCTACACCCCCAAGCTGCGCCTGCGTGACCCGGCCGGCTTCCTGCAGGTCGGCCCCCTGGCGCAGGTGCCGCTGCTCACGGTCATGATGGAGCTGGAAAAGCTCTTCGCCAGGCTGACCGCGGGGCTGGGGGAGATTCCCCTGGCAATCCTGCCCAAGGTGGAGGACTGGCGCGAGGAACTGGGCGCCGCCCTGGACGAGCTGCGATCCCTGCGCGAGACGTTCGTCTTCTACTTCATGCCGCCCGACGGCGATTGGGTCTACTGGACGGAACTGCCCCGCCGCCGCGATCAGTCCGCGCTGCTCTATGCCGCGCCGCTGAACGTGGCCGACATCCTGCGCGACCAGCTCTTCGCGCCCCTGCGCACCGCCGTGCTGACCTCCGCGACGCTGACCGTGGCGGATCGCTTCCACTACTACCTGCGCAAGGTAGGGCTGGCCGGCCGCGACGACGTCCGCAGCCACAAGCTGGGCAGTCCCTTCGATTTTTCCCGGCAGATGCGCCTGGGCCTGCCCGCGTTCCTGCCATCACCCCGGCAGCCGGAATTCGAGGAGCGTTTCATCGAAATGCTGCGGGACCTGGTCAAGCGCATCCCCCGGGGAACGCTGGGGCTGTTCACTTCGCACCGGGCGCTGAAGACGGCAGGCAAGGCGCTGGACCGGGAGATCCCCGCCCGCAGCCTGCTGGTGCAGGGCGCCGGCGGCAACCGCGACCAGCTCCTGCGCCGCTTCCGCGACGAACCGGGATCGGTGCTGTTGGGCACCGACAGCTTCTGGGAAGGCATTGACGTGGTGGGTGAAGCCCTGGAACTGCTGCTGGTCTCCAAGCTGCCCTTCGAAGTGCCGTCCGAACCGCTGGTGGAAGCCCGCCTGGAACGCCTGGAAGCCGAGGGGCGCGATCCCTTCATGTACTACACTGTGCCGGAGGCCATCATTCGGTTGCGGCAGGGGGTGGGCCGGCTAATCCGCTCCAAGAGCGACCGCGGCGCCGCCATCATCTGCGATTCGCGCCTGACGCAGTCCCGCTACGGCCGGGCCTTCCTGGAATCCCTGCCCGCGCCGGTGACGGTGTACGAAACCTATGAAGCCATGATCCGGGACCTGGAGGCGTTCTTCGCGCCGGTGACTGTCCCGGATTAGTCTGAAGCCCCCTATTCCGAACCCTGCCGCGCAGTGGTCTCTGAAGAAGTGTTGGGCTACAGTGGTTTTAACCACTTGATTGTGCAAGAGAGCACCCGAATTTATTCGGTTGTCAAATCGCGGAGGTCCTGAATGAAAAAACTCGACCATATCGCCATCGCCGTCCCTGACCTGGACGCCGCCGAAAGGATCTGGCGGGAAGCGCTGCAGTTGGAATGGAAGGGTTGGGAGGAAGTCCCCGAACAGAAGGTGCTGACCAGCATCTTCCGCGCGGGGGTGACGCGCCTGGAACTGATCACGCCCACGGCGGAAGATTCCCCCATCACCGGCTTCCTGGAGCGGCGCGGGCCGGGGCTGCACCATATCTGCTTTGAGGTGGACGACCTCGAGGCTGAAATGGAACGCCTGAAGGAGCAGGGCATCCGTCTGCTGAACGAGGCCCCGCGCGCCGGCGTGGGCGGATCCCGGGTTGTCTTTCTGCATCCCAAGGACACCGGCGGAGTGCTGGTGGAGGTGATGGAGAAGAAGAAGGGGTAAGTGATAAGTGTAAAGTTGTGAGTCATAACTATGAAGGGAGCGAGGCTTCGCGCCCGGGTCGCCCCAGCGCGAGGGGTGGGTGGAAGCCGGGTCGCATAAAGTCATCTTTGATGGGTCGGGCCTGCCTTCGGGCGTCTACCTGCTGCGGCTGGAAGCGGGGGACTTCACCCGGGTGCAGAAGCTCGTTCTGCTGAAATAGTCGTTGGTCGTTAGTAGGGGCGGCCCGGCGTGGCCGCCTCTTCTCTGTCGGTAGGATAGGCGCTTGTCCGTCTCCCGACGGATTCCTGCCGGTCAGTGCCATGGCCCCGCCCCTACGCGTGTTTTTTTCCAGCACCAGGCACTGCGCATCAAGACACTCGTACCTCGCATCTGTCTTCTTTCATTTCGTCTCTCGGATCTAATTTCTCGCGTCCCGGATCCCGCTTCGACCCTTCCGGAACCCCGCCGTCCCCCGTGAAGTACTCTGCTAAAGCGCCCATTTTTACCTTGCTTTTGGCCTTCGCCGGGCGTATCTTTATTCTGACGGCCTCGCGCGTTGAACCGCTCGCCACAAACCGCAGTCTCCCGCATACCATGACAGCCCTCAAAACCCTTGACCTGACCGGGCCAAAATAGTATATTATCTGCACATTGGGTCAACGGGACGGGAGCGGCTGCGCGGCTGTCCGTACCGATGACATGGCGTACCCGACATGATGACTGATCACCCCACAGTATTCCTGCACACCTACGGCTGCCAGATGAACGTCTACGACAGTGAACTGGTCGGCAGCCTGTTGACCACCGACGGTTTCCGCCTGGTGTCGCATCCCGAAGCGGCCCAGGTGATCCTGATAAACACCTGCGCGGTCCGCGACCACGCCGAACAGCGCGTCCTGGGGCGTCTGAACGCCCTGGGCACTCTGAAACGCCGCCGGCCCGGCCTCCTGATCGGCGTGCTGGGCTGCATGGCCCAGCGGCTGGGCGAGGAGCTGAAGAACCGGGCTCCGGCCGTGGACCTGGTCCTGGGGCCCGACGCCTACCGCCGGCTGCCCGGCCTGCTGCGGGAACGCTTGGTGAGCGGGGCAACCGCGGCTTTCTGCGCCGGCGACCCCGGCGAAACCTACGGCGACGTGGCGCCCGCGCGCGGCGAGGGGGTCAATGCCTTCGTCGCCATCATGCGCGGCTGCAACAACTTCTGCACCTACTGCATCGTCCCCTATGCCCGGGGCCGGGAGCGCAGCCGCCCCCCCGGGGAGCTGCTGGACGAAATTCGCCGGGCGGTGGAAAACGGCTTCCACGAAATCACCCTGCTGGGGCAGAATGTCAATTCCTACCGCTGGGATGAGACCGACTTCTCCGCCCTGCTGGACCGCGTGGCCCAAATTCCCGGCCTGCGGCGGTTGCGCTTCATGACTTCGCACCCCCGCGACCTGGGCGAGCGGCTGATCGAGCGGCTGGCCGGAGGCGGCGCCATCTGCCCGTCACTGCACCTGCCCGCCCAGTCGGGGTCGGACCGGGTGCTGGAACAGATGAACCGGGGCTACACCCGCGCCCAGTACCTGGACAAGGTCCGCCGCCTGCGGGAACGGGTCCCCGGCCTGGCTCTGACCACCGACCTGCTCTGCGGCTTCCCCACGGAGAGCGAGGCGGATTTCGAGGCCACCCTGGAACTGATGCGCGAGGCGGCCTTCGACGACGCGTTCACCTTCAAGTATTCCCCCCGCCCGGGGACCCGGGCGGCGAAGATGAAGGACGACGTCCCCGAAGCCGTCAAACTGCAGCGGCTGGAACGGATGATCGCCCTGGCCCGGGAACAGGCCGACGCCTCGCGGCAACGGCTGCTCGGAGAAACCGCCGAAGTGCTGCTGGAGCATCCCAGCCCCCGGGATGAGTCGGAATGGACCGGCCGGACCCGGTGCGGCCGGGTGGCCCTGGCGCCGGGGTCGTTCCAGCGCGGCGCGGAGGTCCGCATTCGGGTGGAGGCCATTCGAGGCTTCTCCCTGTGGGGGAAGCCGGCAGCACCTAATACATGATCTGTACCGCCCTTGGGAGGTCCCCATGTGGGTCATTCGCTGGATTTTAATCACCATTCTGCTCCTGGCCCTGGTCGGATTCATGGGCCAGAACCAGGATGAACTGGTAGACATCCGCTTCTTCGCCTGGGAGTCGCCCGATATTGAGCTGGCCTACGCCCTGTTCATCGCCTTCGTGGCGGGCGTCTTCGTCCACCTGCTGTTTTCGGTGGTGCGCCAGTTCCAGCTCCAGGCCGAAATCGGCCGCCTGAAGCGTCAGATCCGCAAGCTCCATGAAGAGGTGGAATCGCTACGCAATCTGGCCATCGAAGAAGATCTCTATCCCCCCAACATTACGGACACTCCCGGCAGCGGGTATCCCCAGCCGGAAGACGGCTCCCGGTAACCTGAAGCCATCAACGTAGGAACACGCGCATGGAATGGACCGTACCCCTTCTCCTGGCTGCCCTGATCATCCTGGCCGGCGTCTACTACTACCTCAAGGTGTATCAGCCGGTCAAACCGGTGGAGCGCTATTCGCCCTACGCCCTGGGGCTGAACTACATCATCGCCGGCGAGCCGGAAAAGGCGCGGGAAAAACTGATGGAAGCAGTGCGCAAGGATTCCGAGAATTTCGACGCGTATCTGAAGCTGGGAACCCTGCTGCGCGACAAAGGCCAGGTGGTGCCGGCCATCAAGGTGCACCAGAGCCTGACGGTGCGTTCCGACCTGAAAGCCGCCGAGCGCATCGAAGTGCTGCGGGAGCTGGCGCTGGACTATGAGACCGCCGGAGCGTTGCGCCGCGCCGCGGAATTCGCCGACAAGATTCTGGCCCTGGCCTCCGACCACCGCTGGGCGCTGAACTTCCGCCTGCGCCTGGCCGAAAAGCTGCAGGATTGGGGCAGCGCGTTCGATTTCGCCCGGCGGCTGAACCTGCTGAACGGAGCCAAGGATCAGTCCAAGCTGGCCCTCTACCGGGTGGAGGAAGGCCGCGCGCTGATGGACCAGGGTAAGGGCAAGGACGGCCGCCTGAAATGCCGGGAAGCCCTGAAGCTGGACCGCAGTTGCGCTCACGCCTACCTCACGCTGGCGCAATCCTACAACATGGAAGGCCGGGAAGAGGACGCGGTCAAGGAGTTGCGCTGCCTGCTGGATACCAATGCGGAGCAGGGTTACCTGGCCTACGATATGCTGGAGAACCTCTACTTCTCCCTGGGGCGGTTCGGCGACCTGGAAAAGCTCTACCGGCAGATCATCGAGAAGCGCCCCGACGACCTGCACGCTTCGCAGGCCCTGGCCCGCTTCCTGCGCAAGAAGGGCGAAGTAGACCGGGCGCTGACGGTCTGCCAGGTGGCCCTGGAACGCAACCCCGACGACCTCTGGTCGCGGCGCTTCATGATTCGCACCCTGCTGGAGACCAACCGCACCAACGAAATCGGGCCGCTGACCCTGGAGATTCTCGACCGGGTCATGGAAGACCGCACCCGTTACACCTGCTCCGTCTGCGGGTACCGCACGGATCAGCCGCTGTGGCGCTGTCCCCGCTGTTCGGCCCTGGGCGCTTTCAATTTGTAGCGGCGTGATCCGATGCTTTCCCCCTCCCGCGTCCAGTTACATGTATTCTCCTTCGCTGACAGGCATTACCCATAGATGATCCGGAAAGTTGTGATATTCGTTATCGGTTCCACCGTGGTTCTCTTCGGAGTGGCGTTGTTGGTGCTGCCGGGCCCGGCGTTCATTGTGATCCCCGCGGGTCTGGCGATTCTGGCCACGGAATTTCTCTGGGCCAGAAAAATTCTCCACGGCATGAAGAACCAAGCCTCCCGGGTCGCCGGGAGTTTCTGGAAAAGGAAACCTCCGGAAACCGAACCTCCCCATGGGAAATCCGAATCCTGAGGGCCGGCGGCCGGGGCTCCCGGCCCTGGCTCTGGCCCTGGCCCTGGCGGCGGCCGGGCCGTCGCCGCTCCCGGCGCAGACGAATGCGGAAAAGCCGTTTCGCGGCCTGGAGGCCTATGACCGGGGCGACCTGGACCAGGTCCGCACTCTCCTGGCCGGCAACACCCTGGATCCCGCCGAGGCGGAATACCTGCACGCCGCGCTGGTCACTTCCGGGGACGAGGCCATGGAAATGTACCGCCAGGTGGTGCTGAAGTACCCGGAATCCCCGCTCAGCTCCCGGGCCATGGACCGCGTCCGGCAGTACCATTACGCCCTGGGCCTCTACGCCAAGGCGGAGGAGCTGGCCGGCACTCTCCCGCACTACCGGCCCCCGGAGAAAAAGCTGAGTCCGCCGGGGACAGCCCCGGCCGCCCTGGTTCCGGCGTCGGCCCGTACTGCAGAACCCGTCGCCGCCCCGGCCGTCCGCACGGCTCCCGCCACCGGGTACTCCCTGCAGGTGGGGGCCTTCTCCCTGGAGGCCAACGCGCGCAAGCTGGCTTCCAGCCTGGAAGCAGCCGGTTTCACCGTCCAGGTGCTGGACGCCGCCCACATGCACAACCGCCTGCACATGGTTCGGGTCACCGGATTTGACACTGAGCAGGACGCCCGGACCGCAGCGGCCGAACTGCAGCGCCGTTTCCAACTGCAACCCCTTCTGGTCCCCGATAATCCGTAGAGGCGCCATGGGACATGCCTACCGCTTCTTGTTTGCCGGCTTGATGCTCGCCCTGTCCGCCCTGCCCGCCCGGGCTGTGGTGGACCTGAATTCCGCCCCTCTTGACCAGATCCAATCGTTACCTTTAAGCCCGGAGCAGGCCCGGGCGATCTGGGAGCGGGTGTACTACCAGGGGCCCCTGGGGAGTCTCTACGATCTCTTCGATCTGCCCGGCTTCGACACCCCCACGGTGGAAGCCCTGCGTCCCCTGGTGCGGGTGGAACCCCCGGTTTCCGGCGACCTGCGCGCCGCACGCCGGGAACGGCTCTCCCGGCGCCTCAGCGACCTGGGCACCGATGAAGGCTCCGGGGCCGCCTGGTCGGACGCCTGGTTCGACCGGCTGGTGGATCCCCTGAACGTCAACCGGGCCTCCGCCGAAGAGATGGCGGGACTGGAAAACCTCTCCCCGGTGGACGCGGTGGCCATCTACAACCAGGTCAGGTCTCAGGGCGAGCTGAAGAGCGTGCGCGAGCTGCGCACCGTCCCGGGGCTGTCCCGCTTCGGCTACTATTCCGCCCGGGATTACCTGGTGTTCGAGGACGCGGCGGAGATCCGCGCCCTGCACGGGTCCTACCAGTTCCGCGCCTACAATATCCCCTACTTCCAGGATGAAGAAGACGTCATCCCCGCTGAAGCCCTGCGAAGTCCCGAACCGGATCTGACCCACAAGCTGCGCCTGAACTACGGCCGGCAGTGGCGCTTCGGCCTGTCCTATCACCGCAATTTCGGCGAACCGGATGCCTACTTCAATCCCGGCGCCGGATTCCAGATCCCCGAAGTAAAAGCCTACCTGGGGCTGGAAGATCGTCCTCTCGGTCCCGTGAAACTGGAGCGCGCTTACCTGGGCAATTTCCACGTGTCCGTGGGGCAGGGGTTGATCGTGGAGACGGGCGATTACTTCACGCCGCGCTATTCCGGCTACGATTTCGCCCAGCGGCCGTACGGCGTGATTGGGGACTTGTCGCGCACCCGGGAATACGGCTTCCGCGGTGTGGCGGCGCAGGCTGCGTGGAAGAAGCTCTCGGTCCTGGGCTTCGTGTCCCTGGACGAGAAGGACGCCGTGGTCAATCCCGACGGCTCCTTCAGCTATCTGGTCTCCCTGACGCCCCGGCAGGACTTCGACCTCTACCCCGCCGCCCTGGCCGATCCGGAAGACAGCAGCAGTTGGGTGGACCCCTATCCCGGTACGCAGAGCCCGCTGGAGGCGGTCAAGGAATTCGCCGCCGGCACCAACCTGCAGTACCGTTTCGCCCCGGGGTCGCACGTGGGCGTGACCTACTTCGAGACCCTGTACGATCGGGAGCTGCACCCCGACATCTACGCCCTGGTGGATTCGGCCGAATACGACGAGATCAACGACGACTACGCCAACGCGGAAATCCTGAACTCCTACTCGTCCCTGGCGCGGTCGTCCATCTGGGGTCCGGCGCAGTCGCTGCGGCGCATCTACGGCCTGGAAGGACGCTGGGTGGTCAATAACCTGGCCTTCCAGGGGGAAGTGGCTGAACTGGAGGTGGACGGGTCGCCCTTCAAGTTCGGCGACGACCCCAAGGCCATGGTCTTTTCTGCCTTCGCCCAGTGGAACAGCGTGAATCTGCTGGCTCTCTACCGCCACTACGACGTGGCCTACGACAACCCCTACAATCGCGGCTTCGCCAACTACTCCCGCTACAAGGGCACCATTTTCGAAGATTACTACTACCTGAACGATCCGACGTTGGGATCGCTCTACACCAACGCCGCCGCGCCCCAGGCCGAGGACGGAGTGTTCCTGAAATCGCGGGTGCAGTGGAGCCGCCAGGTGACTTCACAGGTGGAACTGGACAACTGGACCCGCCTGGCCGACGGGCAGGACTACCACCGCTGGGTGGTGAAACTCTACTACCGGCCGGTCTACCCGGTACAGTTCAACCTGCGGCAGAAGTTCCAGGCCCGCGCGGCGCTGAATCCGTTCGACAAGCAGTACTACGACAGCCGGGAAAGCCGCCTGACCCTGCGCCTGCTGCTGTCCCGCCGCGACCGGGTGGAACTGTTCTACGCCGCGGGGTACACCCAGTGGCCGCCCCGCCCGCGCTTCAGCGGCGACCCTGCGCCCACCGGGAATTACACCTCCATCGGCAACAACGCCGTGCACAACGAGGCGCTGGGAATCACCCTGGAACACCACTTCAGCAACCGCTTGCAGGCTTCCGCCTTCTGGGGGATGTACCAGGGCTTCCTGTGGACCTTCGAGGACACCGATTTCATCATCCTGGACGGGGAAGCGACCCGCGCCTGGTTCGCCCTGGCCTCGCGGCTTTCCGACCAGATTTCCGTGCGCCTGAAGTACGCCTTCGAAGACGGCCTGCCGGTGACCAACGTCCAGGCCCGCGATAACAACGAGTGGCCTGTCCAGCAGCCGGTCGGCCAGCCCACCTCCGCCTGGAACGTGACCGACCACACTGATTCCTTCCGGGTGCAGGTGGATTGGTATTTTTAAGCAAGAATCCAGAAGCCAGAATACAGGAGCCAGGAGGTCCGGAGGGTGGGATAGGCATTCTTGCCTGTCGGAGGGCAATCCGTCTCCTGACGGATCGTGGCCAACACCCCGAAGGGGTGATCTTTTTGTAGCCGTAGGTTTCAACCTACGGAGAGGATCAGCCTCCTCCCCTTCTCGACCCCGTAGGGGTCGAACCATGTAATCCGCGTAACCTGCTAAATCGTTGAAAATCTGCGATTCTGACGGGGAGAGGAAGCGACCCCCGCCGCCAGGAATCGCCACTTAAGGGCGGGCTTAAGTCCCACTTCGCTCCAATCCTGGCGGCAACGTGAAGCACCCGGCACACTCTGGATCCCATGGTTCGCTGGGAGGACATCGCCGAGAACCGAGAGCCGAGAGCCAACAGCCAAGCGCCAACAGCCATACATGACCACCCTGCAACTGCAAACCCATATCGTCTACGGTCCGGTACGATCCCGGCGCCTGGGGAAATCCCTGGGCGTCAACCTGAGCCCCATTCCCTACAAGCTGTGCCCGTATAACTGCGTCTACTGCCAGTACGGCTGGACCCGGGTGCTATCCACCGAAGCGGAACCTTACCTCGACGACTTTCCCCGCGTGGACGAGCTGTCCCGAGCTCTGGAAGAATTCCCCGCATCCCTGGACGACCTGGACCACATCACCTTCTCGGGCAACGGGGAAGCCACGCTGCACCCCGACTTCAACCGGGCTGTGGACCTCGTCACGGACTTCCGCGACCGCCGCGCCCCGCGCGCCCGGACGGCCATCCTGTCCAATGCCGCCCTGGTGGACCGGCCGGAGGTGCGCCATGCCCTGATGCGGCTCGACCGCCGCATCATGAAGCTGGACGCCGGCGACGAAACCACCTGGAAGCGCCTCAACCGCGCACCGGCCCGTATCACCTTTCCCGCCCTGGTGGAAGGCCTGCAAGCGCTGAAAGATTACGAGATTCAGGCCCTCTTCCTGGACGGTCCCTTCAGCAACAGCACGCCCCCGGCGGTGGAAGCCTGGGTCCGGCTGGCGGCGGAACTGAAGCCGCTGCGGGCGCAGATCTACACCCTGGACCGAGTTCCCGCCGACGCCACGCTCCTGCCGGTGTCCCCCCAGCGGCTGCTGGAAATCCGCGACTTGGCCCGGGCGGCGGGGTTGGAAGTAGAGGTGTACTGAAGCTGGGCAGAATTCAGCGTCCGCCGTCGCACCCGAATAAATTCGGGTGCTCTCTGAAAGCCAAGTAATTGAAACCACTAAAGCCAGTGGTCTTGAATCACTATATTTCAGTCTCTTTAGAGACTTTATTCCTATGGAGCACTCGAATTTATTCGGGTGTCATCACCGGACCCATGCCATGAAACCCATCGACCTGCGTTCCGATACCGTGACCCGCCCCACGCCCGCCATGCGCGAAGCCATGGCCCGGGCCGAAGTGGGCGACGACGTTTTCGGGGAAGATCCCACCGTCAACCGGCTGCAGGAGACCACGGCCGCGCTGCTGGGCAAGGAAGCCGCCCTGTACGTGCCCTCCGGCACCATGGCCAACCAGTTGGCCGTGAAATCTCACACCCAGGCCGGCGACGAGGTCATCCTGGAAGCCAATTCCCACGTCTTCAACTATGAATCCGGCGGGCCGGCGGTGCTGTCGGCCGTGCAGATCAATCCGCTGCCGGGGGTGCGCGGCGTGTTCACCGCCGAACAGGTGGAAGCCGCCATCCGCCCCACCGACCACCACTTCGCCCAGACCCGGCTGGTGGTCATCGAGAACACCCACAACCGCGCCGGCGGCGCCATCTTCCCGGTCGAGGAGATGCGCCGCATCCGCGAGACGGCCGACCGCCGCGGCCTGGCCCTCCACCTGGACGGGGCGCGCCTGTGGAACGCCTCGGCCGCCACCGGGCTGGCCCTGCGCGCCTGGGCGGATCTGGCCGATTCCGTCTCCTGCTGCTTCTCGAAGGGCCTGGGTGCGCCGGTGGGTTCCTGCCTCGCCGGGACGAAGGCGTTCATTGACCGCGCCCACCGCTTCCGCAAGGTGTTCGGCGGCGGCATGCGCCAGGCGGGCATTCTGGCCGCAGCGGCGCTATACGCGGTTGAAAACCACCGCGCCCGGCTGGCCGACGACCACGCCCACGCCAGGCTGCTGGCCGAAACCATTTCCGCCCTGCCCGGCGCCCTCCTCGACCCGGCCCACGTGCAGACCAACATCCTGATCGTGGAACTGGGCCCCGAAGCCCCTTTCGATGCGAAGGAACTGGTTCGGCGCCTGAAGGACTCGGGAGTATTGTGCCTGGACACCGCC
Organism: Candidatus Zixiibacteriota bacterium; assembly: GCA_003599535.1. Taxonomy (GTDB): domain Bacteria; phylum Electryoneota; class B3-LCP; order B3-LCP; family B3-LCP; genus SURF-9. The sequence goes on from QZKQ01000033.1 coordinate 87,320, forward strand.
CCGCGAAAAATCCGCCTGGTGACTCACCTGGACGTTTCCCGCGAGCAGGTGCTGGATGCCTGCGAGCGGATTCGCCAGGTGTGGAAATAGGATTAGCCACAGATTGCACAGATAAAAGCTATTTCTCGCAAAGACGCAAATACATCTCCACGCAAAGGGCGCAAAGAAGGGGTTAGGGGTCGGGGGGGATTAGAGGTTGGGAGATAGCGCGTAGAGGCGGGGCTTGCCCCCGCCCGGTTGGGGATCAGAGTGTAAGGCGGACTAAACGGCAGAGCACCAACCTCTCCCTGCCACTATCCTCGATCCGCCGCGCAGTCCGCCGGGTACTGGCGTAGGGTTGCGTAGAGGCCCGGAAATAGTTTTCCACCCATGAATACCCAACAGAGCATCGCCTACACCCTGGGCGCCACCCCGGAAGTCATGCCCTACCTGGGGCGGCTCCTGGCGGACCTGCAGGCGCTGGGATCGTCTCCCAGCCTGATCGTGGATCTGCTCCGCCCCCTGGGCCTGCCCCCGGACAGCCGCGTCCTGGACCTGGGGTGCGGCAAGGGCGCTGTGGCCCTGGAAATCGCCCAGAGGCTGGGCTTTCAGGTAGAGGGAGTGGACGGCTTCAGGCCGTTCATTCAGGCGGCGCGGCGGCGGGCCAAGCGGTTGAGGCTGTCCGGTCTCTGCCGGTTTGAATGCGCCGACCTGCGGGACGTGTTCCGCCGGCCGGAAACATACGACGTGATCGTCCTGGCCGCCATCGGGCCGGTGCTGGGGGACATGGCGCAGACCGTGGGGACGCTGCGGCAGAGAGTGCGTCCCGGCGGGTACCTGGTGCTGGATGACGGCTTCCTGGATCCGGGCGAAGGCACCGTACCGGACAGCTACACGGCCTATCTTCCCTACCGGGAAACGGTAGCACAGATGACTTCCTTCGGCGACCGGGTGATCCACGAACGGATCTTTTCGCCGGACGAGATCCGCGCCACCAACGCCGCGATATACGCGAAAATCCGCCGCCGCGCCGCGAGCATCATCCGCCGCCACCCGGCAGCGGCAGAGGCCATCCAGGAATACCTCCGCGGCCAGGAAGATGAGAACCTGGCCCTGGAAACCCGGGTGCGGTCGGCGCTGTGGGTGGTGAAAATAAAGTAAAGACCCTCACCTCCGTTTTAGCGTTGTCAGAATCGCAGATGGAACGGAGGGAACGGATGTTGGTCCACCCCTTCAGGGTGGCACAGGAGGGTGGGGTATCCTTCTCCGGGGGTTACCACGCAGTGGTCCCTTCGGGAAAACACCCCGGCTACTAAAAGACCACCCTTCCAGGGTGAAGGCCACGATCCTTCGGTAGACAGATGGCCTTCCCAATCTCCTGGCTCCTGACTCCTATTCTTGTGCCTTTTGTATTCTTTTCTTCGTTCATCTGTGTCCATCTGTGTGATCTGTGGCTTCCCAACTCATCCCCTCATGGAGCCTCCCATGTCCTCCGCCCTCACCGACAAATTCCTTCGAGAGCTGGCCGAAAACGAGCGTTTCGCCGGGTTCGTGGTACTGCGCAGCATCCATGTGCGCCAGAAGAAGGATGGGTCCCCCTTCCTGACCCTCGAATTCGGCGACCGGTCGGGCCGCATGCCCGGCAAGCTGTGGGATCACGTGGAAGAGTACCGCAAGATCCTGGAACCGGGCAAGATCGTCAAGCTGCTGGGCAGCGTAACCACCTACCAGGATCAGAAGGAGATCCAGATCGAGCGGCTGCGGCTGACCACGCCCGAAGATCCCGTGGACCGTTCCCGCCTGATTGCCGTCAGCGAACGCCCGGTCGAGGAGATGCGCCGCCACCTGCGCCGGTTGATCGAAGCGGTGGTTCAGCCCGGGTTACGCTCCTTCCTGCGCCGCTTCTTTGACGACCCCGCCATCGCCGGCCCCTGGCTGGAAGCGCCCGCCGGAAAGCTCTGGCACCACTGCTACCTGGGCGGCCTGGCCGAACATTCCCTGAATATGGCGGAAATCCTGCTGAAGGTGGCGGAACTGTACCCCCACGCGGATAAGGACCTGCTCATCGCCGGCGCCCTGCTGCACGACGTGGGCAAAATCGAGGAGCTGTCCTGGGACACGGACATTGACTACACCGATCGCGGCCGGCTGGTGGGGCACATCGTTCTGGGGCAGGAAATCCTGCTGCGCCACCGCCAGGACGGCGAAATGCCGGAAGAGACCTGGAACTGCCTCCTGCACCTGCTGCTGGCCCACCAGGGCAACGGCGAACAGGGGTCGCCGGTGAAGCCGCAGACCCTGGAAGCCATCCTGCTGTACTACGCCGACGAAATGGATTCCAAGGCCAACGCCTTCAACCGCATCATCCAGCGCGCGCGGGAACAGGGCGACCGCTGGTCGGAATATATCAAGCTGATGGAACGCTTCCTGTACGCCGGATCAAAGCCGCAGGAGGGGGGGGAGGTCAAGGAAGGGGATCTGTTTTAGCCACGGAAATAGAATTCAGAAGCCAGAATTCAGAAGCCAGAAGAAGAATACAGGAGCCAGGCGTCAGGAGCCAGGAGCCGGGAGTCAGGAGCCAGAATATCACCCCGCAGGGGTGGTCTTTTAGTAGCCGGGGCGTTTTCCCGAAGGGACCACTGCGTGGTAACCCCCGGAGAACGGATTCCCCACCCTCCTGTGCCACCCTGAAGGGGTGGACCATAATCCCCTCCCTCCGTTCTATCTGCGATTCTGACCATGAGATTGCTTCGGCCGCTGAAAAAACGCGGCCTCGCAATGACACTGCCGGGCGATGGGCGGAGATTGCTTCGGCCGCTGAAAACCGCGGGCCTCGCAATGACACTGCCGGGCGATGGGCGGAGATTGCTTCGGCCGCTGAAAACCGCGGGCCTCGCAATGACACTGTTAGTTAAGCATCAAGCGTCAAGAACCCCCGGCGGACTGCGCGGCGGGTTAATGAATTGAGCGAAGGATGGGTTCGGCGCTCCGCCGCTTAGTCCGCCCTACAACACTCCCCACATGAAGGTGGCGCAAGCGTCCCCGCTTGCGATTGTTTCCACCGGCAGAGACGCCGGCGCTATCCTCTTTTACTTATTACTTATTACTTTATACTTCTTTTATCTCTGACTTCAAAGGAGCTTTTCATGGATCTGATCTCAACTTTACGCACCCTGAGCCAGGCCTTCGGGCCGCCGGGGTTCGAAGACGAGGTCCGCGCGCTGGTGCGCGACGCCGCCCAACCGTTGGCCGACCGCCTGGACGAGGACGCCCTGGGCAACCTGACTGCCTGGCGCGACGGCGCCTCGGACAAAATCGTCATGCTGGACGCCCACACCGACGAGGTGGGACTGATCGTTTCCCATGTCAGCGACAAGGGCTTCCTGCGCTTCGCGCCGCTGGGCGGCTGGGACGGGCGGCTCTTCCCCGGGTCGCGCGTCACCCTGAAGGGCAAGGACGGCTACGTGCCCGCGGTGGTGGGTTTCCCGCCGCCGCACATCACCACGCCGGAACAACGCAGCAAGGCGCTGCCGCCCGAAGAGCTGTTCCTGGACGCCGGCATCACCAACCGCGATCAGGCCGCTGAACTGGGTCTGGGGCCGGGCACGCCGGGAGTGCTGGACGGTCCCTTCCACACGCTGCCGGGCAACCTCATCCTGGGCAAGGCCTTCGACGACCGGTGCGGCTGCGCCGCCGCCCTGAATATCCTGGAAACCCTGCAGGGGAAGGATCTCCCCTTCACCCTGGCGGTGAATTTCGCCACGGGCGAAGAGCTGGGCCTGCGCGGAGCCAAGGTAGCCGGATACCGCATCGCACCGCAGGTGGCCCTGGTGCTGGAAACCACCACCGCGGGCGACTTCCCCGGAGTGGCCGAACACCAGTCTCCCTGCCGCATGGGCGGAGGCGTGGCCGTAACCGTGGCCGATCGTACCATGGTGACTTCGCCGCGCATGGTGCGCTTCCTGCAGGAAACGGCCCAGGAAGCGGGCCTCCCCTACCAGTTGAAGCAGCCGTTGTTCGGCGGCACCAATGCGGGGGAAATCCACCTGTCGCGATCCGGGGTGCTGACCGGCGTGCTGGCGGTGCCGGCACGCTACATCCACAGTCCCTCCTCCATCCTGGACACGAACGACTTGGACGCCATGATCCGCCTGGCCCTGGCGGCGCTGGAAAGAATGCCGGGGAAGTTGATCTGAGAGCAAGCTGGCACAGTGAAAAATGCCTCCGGGGTGGAGGCATTTTTAATTAATGTCTGGAAACAAATCTTCGATATCGGCAAGCAGGGACGCTTACCCTACCCTCATAAGTAGGGCCGTCGTCCCTGCCGGTCCTTATTCTTCCCGCTCCAGCGCCACATTCTCGAACAGCGCCTTCAGGTGGTACTGGAAGCTGGTGATGAGCCAGGCGTTGCCGCGGCGGATCAGCTCGAAATCATAGCTGCCGATGAAGGTGCGGACTTTGTTGCCGGATTGGGTGGGCTGGTAATGGGTGGCGGTGGCGTAGCAGAACGCGGTAGCCTGGTCGCCGGTGACCTCCACAAGGTAATTGCCCGCCTGGTGAAAAACCACCGGTATGGCCCGCAGGCCCTCTTCCCATCCGGCCGCGATCTGCTCCGGAGTCATCGTTTGCGGTTCCCCTCCGGCCAAGGAAGTCACGTCGAAGTGGACGCTTTTGGCGAAGCAGGCCCTCACGGCGGGCCAGTCGCGGTCGTCCGTGCTGATGAACAGCCGGTTGAGCAATTCGATGATGCGGTCCTTGGCAAGCAGGAGAGAAAGGGAAACCGGCATAAAAACCTCCCGGCAATGGTATCAGGCTGAATTTCATTAGTTGGTACGCAGGAATAAACGATTTCGACAACGCCGCGGAGATGATATAAAAGAGGCGCGATCGCTCGCGCCTTGGTACTTTACCGGCAGAAATGCTTACCCTGCCTACGGCCGGCAGGGACACCGGTCCTACTTGATTAGTACCATCTTCCAACTGAGCGTCTGTCCTGCCGTCTGCAGGCGGTAGAGGTACATTCCTGAAGCCAATCCCGACCCGTCGAAGGTTGCCCGGTGAGTCCCCGCTTCCCGCCAGCCGTCCACCAGGGTGGCAACTTCCCGCCCGGCGGTATCGTAAACCTTCAGGCTGACGCGGCTGAAGGCGGTAAGCTGATAACGGATCGCCGTCGCGGGATTGAAGGGATTGGGGTGGTTGCCCATTAAGGAGGTCGCCTGGCGTAAGGCCGTTCCCGGCAGCTCGAAGCTCCGGCTGACCTCCCCGTCGGACAGGGTAGCGATGACCGGGCCGCCGGTTCCGTCTCCCGCTGTCGCCGATTTTTCAAAGGTGAAGCTGTCGAAGCTTTCAATTCCCATGGGGTGTTCGCCCACATAGGCCGTGACGGTGTAGGTTCCGGCCATGGCCGTGCCGGGCAGAGTTAACCCCAGCACGCGAGCCAGGGTACCGCCGGCCGGCAGGTACAGGTCTTCCCGCAGCACCATGGGAACGACCTGGCTGTCGGGCTGCTGCAGGGTGTACCAGGCGTCGTACAGGTTGAAGTAGTCGGGGGAGTTGGTGATGGCCAGGCCGAATTCCACCGTGCCTCCGGCGGGCGGCAGGACGATGGGGCTGCCGAACGGCGTCAGGCTGATGGTGCAGGTGCCCTGCGGCTGGTTCTGGTCGAAGTAGTGGGCGCCCACGTCGGCGAGGGTGCTGTCGGGGTCCGGCGAAGCCAGGGGGCTGCCGGTGTCAATGCAGGGGCTGTAGGGCATCAGGTTGAAATTGATCCCGCCGACGAAACAGGGGTTGGCGTCGAAATTCCCCGCCCCCGGATACATACCCTCCACGTCGCTGTAGGTCAGGACCAGGCTGCTGCCGGTTTCGACGTAGATCCCGAAGATGTTGTTGCGCAGGATGTTGTTGCGTCCGAAGGGATGGGAATTCTGCCACACCCGCAACCCGTGGGCCCCGTTCCACATAATGGTACAGTTGTCAATCAACGGAGAGCTCTGGTTGTAGCAACTGACGGCCACGTTACCGTTCAGGCAGAGTTCCGCGTACATCACTTCGGGACTGGAGAAGTTCCGGCAGTAGAGTCCTGAGCCGGACATTCCGACAGACATGTTCTCGCTGATGGCGCCGTAGTGGATTGCGGGCGAACTGTGATCCAGCAGAATTCCTCCTCCGTTGGCGGTCTCGGCGGCATTGTGGTGAATGAAGTTGTTCTCGAACAGGCCGTGGGTGTAGGTGCAGTGAATGCCGCCGCCGTTATCCGCCCGGTTGTTCCAGATGATGTTGTCATGCAGGTAGGGGTTGGCGCAATCGTCCAGGAACAGGCCGCCGCCGTCGCTTTCGCAGAAGTTCTGGGTGATGACGCAATGGTCAATTTCCGCGTTGCACTTGCGCAGGTAAACACCCCCGCCCTTGACGTCGGCGTTATTCTGTTTGATGGTGCAATAGCGCAAAACCAGCATGCAACTGTCGGCGTGGATGCCGCCGCCGCGGCTGTCCGGCTGACCGACGGTGCCCTGGGCGTGGCCCCGTTCGATGGTGCAGTAGACCAGCTCGGAGGTACCCTGTGATTGCAGGAAGCGGAGCCCCGCCCAGGAGCCGGCCGAGCCGACGGCGTAGGACATCAGGATCATCTCCTGCTCGGTGCCCAACGCCCTCAGGACGCCGTGCACCAGAAAGCGGTAGTGGCCGGTGAAGCACACCTCCACGCCCGGCTGAATGACCAGGCTGTCACCGGCGGGCACGTCAATGTCCGACACCACCAGGTAGGGCGACCCGGCGGCGGTCCAGGCGCCGGTGACGACGCCGGAAACGATGGTATCTGCGCGTAGCGCCGGCACGGTCAGGATCAGGATCGCCAGCACAGCGCAACCGAAGCGTAGTCTTTTCATGGTACGTCCTTTGGATGGGAGAGCGGCGCAGATCCGGGGGCCGGAGTGCGCAAAACGGGCGAAGAGGCGGACCGGATGATCCGCCCCTTCGGTTACTACCACACCATGGCGAGGGGCATGGAATCGCAGGTTACTTCATCAGGGTCATCTTGCCGACGGAGCGGACCTCGCCCGCCTGCAACACGTACAGGTACAGTCCCGAGGCCAAACCGGAGGCGTCGAAGGTGACTTCGTGCGAACCGGCCGCCCGCCAGCCGTCCACCAGGTCCGCCACCTGCCGCCCCTGCAGATCATAGACTGCCAGGCGCACCGGGGCGGCCTGGGCCAGGTCGAAGGCGATGGTGGTGGTGGGATTGAACGGATCAGGGTAGTTGCCCTTCAAGGCGGTCGCCTGGGGCAGGGCCGTTCCCGGCAGCTCGAAGGTCTCGCTGACTTCGCCGTCGGACAGGGTGACCGTGGCCGGACCTTCGGGGAGACCGTCGGTCGCGGACTTTTCGAACGTGAAGCTGTCGAAGTCCTCGATCACCGTGGGATGCTCGCCCGTGTACGCCGTCACGGTGTAGGTTCCGGGCATGGTCGTGGAGGAGAGGGTCAGGCTGAGGGTCCGGGACAGGTTGCCTCCGGCCGGCAGGTACAGGTTGGTCCGCAGCACCATGGGGATGATCTGGCCGTCCGGCTGCTGCAGGTTGTACCACCCGTCGAACAGGTTGAAGTAGAGCGGCGAATTCATGATGGACAAGCCGAACCATACCGTGCCCCCGGTGGGCGGCAGGACGATGGGGCTGCCGAACGGAGTCAGGGTAATGGCGCTGGTGCCCTGCGGCTGGTTCTGGTCGAAGTAGTGGGCGCCCATGTCGGCGATGGTGCCGTCGGGGTCCAGCGGCGCCTGGGGGCTGCCGGCGTCAATGCAGGGGCTGAAGGGCATCAGGTTGAAGTCGTCGCCGTAGGGGTTCACGAAGAATGGCTGGACGTTGATGTTGCCGGCCCCGCTCCAGTAGACTTGGATATTGCTGTAGGTCAGGTAAATGCTGCATCCCGAGCTGACGTAGAAGGCGTAGCTGTTGCCGGTGATGATGTTGTTCCGGCCGAAAGGATTGGAGCTCAGGTAGGTGCGGATGGCGTAGCTGCCGTTGCCGTGGATGGTGTTATTGTCAATGGTGGGAGAACAGTTGTCCCCGCAGTAGATGGCGGTGTAGTTGTTGAAGCAGATCTCGTTGTACATCAACAGGGGGCTGGCGAAATGCTGGCAGTACACCCCGGCGCCATAGCTGGAGGAGGCGGTATTATGGTTGATCTTGCAGTTCTGTATCAGCGGCGAGCTGTGGTCCAGGAGAATGCCGCCGCCGTTGCTGGAAGTGGCGGAATTATAGTTGATCACATTGTCCGACAGCACGCCCCCGGTGTAGACCAGGAATAGGCCACCGCCGTTGTCGGCGCTGTTGGAAGTGATCACGTTGTCGTGAATGTCGGCGTTGTTGGTGTATTCCACGAACATACCGCCGCCGTCGCCGTTACAGGTGTTGTTAGTGATGAGATTGTCATGAATCGCGCCGGTGATATTATGGGCGAAGATGGCCCCGCCCTTGGTGTCCGCCTTATTCTGATAGAAACGGCAGTTGTGGATGCTGAGCGCGGCGCTGAGGGCGTGCACTCCGCCCCCCTTGCTGGAGGTCTGGCCCACCTGGCCCTGGGCGTAACCCCACTCGATCACACAGTAGGCCAATTCACTGGAGCCCACGGTATTTTCGAAGAACAAACCCGCCCAGGTGTAGTTGGGGTAGGGAAGGTGGTGCGTGAAACGGATGGAATCCGTAGGGGTGCCGACCGCGGTCATGGGGCCGTGAGCGATGAGCTTGAACTGGCCGGTGAACTTGACTTCCACGCCGGGCTGAATCGTCAGACTCAGGGCCGCGGGAATTTCCACGTCCGCCAGCACCACGTAGGGCGATCCGGCGGTGGTCCAGGTGCCGCTGACCTGGCCGGCGACGTAGGTGTCGCACAGGGCCGGTTGCGTCCAGAAGGACAACAGGATCAACAGGCTGCCAAGGGGAATGAGTCGCTTCATGATTGCTCCTCCGATGAGGGTAAGAACTGGATTGAGGGATTCTTTAGTGATCAAGCGAAAACCAGTGGAGGAATAGCATCTCATGCAGCCATAATGATCGTGGATTACACAATGCTTCCGTCGTAAGCACCGCCGAGACTACCGGCCATTCATTTCAGCAGCAGCATCTTGGCGCTGACCCGGCCCAGAGGGGTAGTCAGGACCGCCAGGTACAGGCCCGAACTCAAGCTGCGGCCGTCGAAAGTCACGCTGATGATTCCCGCCTGGGCGGGTAGGGAAGCAACGGAAATCCGCCGCCCGGCCAGATCATAAATTTCCAACTGCGCCTCGCCTCCGGGCGGCAGGGTGATATCCAGCCGGGCTTCCGCGTTGAAGGGGTTGGGCGACACCCGCACGCCCCCTTCCCCCGGGACCGGCAGGCGGTCATCCCCGGCTTCCAGTCCCAGGGGAAGGTCCGTGTTCGTCTCCGGCCAAATGTCATCGCTGTGCCCGGGGCCTGTCTTCTGGAAATAGAGGTAAGCCAGGTCCGTGACCACATTGGGATAGTCCCCCAGCCGGACGTCGAAGCGATAAAATCCGGGCGGAGCGCCGCCGGGGACCATCTGGGTGAGGGTCACGAGAAAGGAATCCTGGGGACTCAGGGTGCGGTTCTGGCGCAGCAGCAGCGGCCCCACCACCGCTCCGCTGGGCATCACGACGGAGGTCCAGGCGTCCACCACGGCGGCCGAGGCCAGTTCGTTGCCCAGGGTGACATACATGGGCAGTTCGCCTCCCGAAGACGGCACCTGGAGCGGAACTGCGGCGGGATCAATGCGGACGAACACTTGGGGCTGGAAATATCCCGCCGAGTTGGCTCCGCCGGGCGTGGGAGCGCCGGCGGCGCCGTTCAGGTGCCAGTCGCTGCCGTAGCCGGTATCCAGGGATTGGGCGTTGCGGCCGTAGGTCTGCCCCACCCCGGGCTCGGGAAGGGTGAAGCCGGCCACGTGGTTGCCTCCCCAGGAGAGCGCATCGGTGATGGAGGTGTTGGTCATGGGGGCCGGCGCCGCGGTGTTGATCAGGGCGCACCCGTCCACGTCGTCATGCAGGGTGAAAAAACCCGCGCCGGTGAGGACCCGGGCGCCGGTGCCGCCCGTGACTTCAAAATCGGGGCGGAGACCGTAGCGGTTGCGGAAGAGGGATCCGTTGTGCGCCGCGACCAGGTGCTCGAAGGGGCCCAGCCAACTGGAAGGGGGAAACTGCCAGTGCTCCGGCGCTCCCAGCAGCCCGTTGGTGAACTTGTACCCGCCGAGGTTGAGCCATTGCGCCGTGGGATTGTACACCTCGACCCACTCCGATCCCTGGGTGAGATCCTGGGGAATGATCATGGCTTCGTTGATCAGGGGGACCTGGGGGTAGGGATGGATATAAGAGAAGGAGGACTGCCCCGGGTGTGAGGCTTCCCAGTCCAGGTATTCGCTGACCACCTCGCGGCACGTGCTGTAGCGGGCGATGAGGTTGTTGCGGGGGGTGTAATGCCCCACGAAATTCGCCTCGATAAAATCCATGAAGGTGCTGATCTGTTGCTGGTAGTAGGGACTGAACAGCCAGAGATGGGTCAGGAAACCGAAGGTCCAGACCTTGTAATTCAGCGAGTCGCCCTGCATCATCTCCTGAACCAGCCATTCCTGGTAGCACTGGTTCAGCGCCGCCTCCATGGCCGGCTCGGTGCAGTTGTAACCGTGGGCTTCGGGATTGCCGATCTGGGCGTAGTGGTCAATGTAGATGAAGGGACTGCTTAAATTCTCTTCCAGCTCGTGGCCCAGCCGGTTGTCGCTGCCCGGACGGAAGGGGTGGCGGATCAGGCGCCCCAGGTAATCCAGGCCCTTTTCCGACCGGTTGCCCGGGCCGGACAGGAACCCGAACTGATTCATGAACTGCCCTTCGTCGCTGCACAGGAAGGGGAAGGCGCACATGGTGAGGTTGGAATCCGTCAATTGGTCCACCCAGTATGTCGCATCGTTCCAGATCTGCTGGGTCCAGAGGGGATCATAGTTGGGGATACCGTACCGGCCGGTGGAATCCGTCACGTCCAGCCAGTTGAAGGGGCCCTGGTAGACCACGCTGTGGGCGTGGGTCCCCAACTCGTGGCCGTCGGCTTCCAGATCGCGGAACAGTTGCTGATCGCCGTAGTGCAGCACCCACTCGGCGAAACTGCCGTTCATCAGGATGGTCATCTTGAAGGGGAAGGGGCGGCTGGCGGCTTCCTGCCGAAGCCATTGGAGAAAGGCGATGCGCGCCGCGTACCCCGTGGAATCGGGCGTCACCGGCTCAACGTGGATGATAAAAGCAATGTTGATGGGGGGTTCATACTGTACCGCACGGCCGGGGGAGCAAAGCGCTCCGACACCAGCCATTAGCAGAATCATCATCAGACTATATCGTCGCATCCCGTATTTCTCCGGAAAAAAGATGGTGAGGTGTCCATTTGCACGCACCCTCACGCTGCCTGGTGATACGAAGCGAACCGTGCGGGTGGTATCCCGTGGCGGACTGCGCCCGAGACTCGGTCAGGCGGGGACAATATAGGAAGTTTCCCCCAGGCAAATCAAGCGCAATTTTTTGCATATTATGCATTCCGTTGCATTTATATGTGATTATTGAGTTTGTGAATATTATTATTTTATATTTGCTTCATCCGGCGATAAACTCACCCATGATATGCCTTTCGTCTGGTAGGGCGCTTCAGCCAACGGCGAGACCGTCATCCCCCTGGAGCTGCCGCAACGCTCGCAAGTGAAGATCGAGCTGTTCAACGTGCGCGGGCAGTCCCTGGGTGTCATTCATGACGGAATCGAAAACGCCGGTTGGCCCAAGATCCGCTACGATGCCTCAGCCCTGTCCTCCGGAGTATACTTCTACCGAGTTATGGTGGAAGGGCTAGAGCGCAGCGGCAAGCACCAGAATACCGGAAAAATGCTCTTGCTGAAGTGAGATGACGTGATTATATTGGGAGGGCGGAGATTTCCCCGCCCTCCCTTCTGCTTGGAGACGACCATGAGATGGCTGATGATACTATTGGGGTTATTGCCGATCCTGGCCACCGCCCAGGATTTCACCTTTGAGTTGCAGCCGGAAGCGTTTCCCGTTGAGATAGAGGGCTGGGAACTCTTCCAACCATGGGCAGGCGGCTTGAACACCACCACGCCGGAATGTTGCGACCTGGATGGAGATGGCGATCTGGATTATCTCAGTGGTGGTTCTGGTGATTACTACTACGCCTACTTCACAAATATCGGGACGGAAACAGATCCGGATTTTCAATATCTCACCCACCAACTGGATTCCCTGCGGGCCATGGATGTGGATCTGGTGGATATGGATCATGACGGGGATCAGGATGCGGTCATGAGTGGCCTATGCTATCGCAACCTGGGCTCATCCAACCAATACAATTTTGCCGCTGTAGCGGATACCCTCTACGACCCTGCCGGCAACCAACTTATCTGCCCACGCACCGCGGCGGTGGACATTGATGCCGATGGGGATTATGACATCTTGGCGGGGCAGATGAATGGCACCCTGCGCTTCTATCAAAATATGGGCTCCCCCGAAATTTACCTTTTTCAGCGCGGTGTTGGCAATTGGCAGAACATTCAAGTCTGGCCTGATCCCTATCACTACACCGATCCCTGCTTTGCCGATCTGGATGGCGATGGCGACCTGGACCTGCTGGTGGGGGCGGGGGACGGCACGCTCTCCTACTACCGCAACGACGGCACCCCCCAGAATGCGGCCATGACATTGGTATCCAGCAGCTACCTGAACCTGGACGTGCAGTTTGACGCCTCGCCGGAACTGGCCGACATCGACTCTGACGGGGATCTGGACTTATTCGTGGGCCGCAGTCCCGCCGGAGGCCAGGATCGCACCCCGGGCGATGTGTACTTCTTCCGCAATGAAGGTACGACTCAAAACCCCGCTTTCCAGTGGGTCACCACCAACTACCTGACCTGGGATAACGGCGCCGAAGCCCGACCCCGGCTGGTGGACATTGACACCGACGGTGATCCTGATCTGTTCTCCCCCATCGGCGGCCGCCTCTTTTTCTACCGCAACCAAGGCAGCGCACCATCCCCCCGCTTCGTCTTCGAGACCGACACTTTCCAGAATATCGCGGTCTTTGATAATGAACCCTGGTTTGTGGATCTGGACGGGGATGGGGACTACGACCTGTTGGCCGGGGAAAGCGCCTTCCCGCCGCCCGGACCGGGCTTGCACCTGTATCTCAACCAAGGCACGCCCCAGGAACCAGATTTTGTCCTGTATAGCGATGATCTTCTGCCCGGCTGCTTCAACGATGAAATTGTGCTTAGTCCCTGGACAGCCGATATAGATGCCGATGGAGATCAAGACCTGTTCGTCAGCACCGGACGATTGTGGTACTTTGAGAATGTCGGCACTTCCGCGCACTTCCGGTTTGAACTGGACAGCAACAACTGGCAGAATATCGGCGCGCCCAATTACGGGTTGGCCTGGGGCTGCTTCTGGGATATCGATGGGGATCTGGATCTAGATCTGTTCATCAACAGCGAGAATTACGGCTGGTTTCCCTGGGAGAAGAACCTGACCTTCTACCGCAACACCGGCACGGCGCAGAATGCCGTGATGGTGCTGGAGGACGATGACCTCTTCCCGGAGCTGATGATCTGGCAGGCAGCGCCCTTTCTCTATGATATGGACTTAGATGGGGATGGGGATCTGTTTGTGGGAGACGAGTGGGGCGGGATCCGTTACTTCGAGAACACCACCGGGGACACGGCCTACAGCCCCTACACCAAACCCCGCCCGCAGCGGGTGATGGATTTGTCGCTGTCACCCCAACCCGGCAACCCCACCACGGCCATCTCCTTCCAACTGCCCTACGCTCAGGAGGTGGACTTGGCGGTGTACAATCTCCTGGGGGCAAGGGTGGCGACACTGGCCTCGGGGAGGATGAACGCGGGGAGCTATTCCCTGCCGTGGGCCTCCGACGGGTACGCCTCCGGGATCTACTTCGTGCGGCTGACCACCCCCACCGAAACCCTCACCCGGAAGCTGGTGATCCTGCAGTAAACTTCTCTCGCTCGCCCCGTAACTTCCCCCACGAAAAAGCCCCTGAAGGCCCACCATCGCCGGGTGAGATCCGGAGGCCACGCCCGAAATCCGGGAATTGCCTGCCTGTACGCGTGTGGGCCCAGCAGGATTCGAACCCGCGACCCACGGATTAAAAGTCCGTTGCTCTTGTGCGGGAAAAGGGGCAAAATCGGGCGTTTTGCAGTAGTTTTGCAGTAGTCGCATGAAAACGGGCCGGACTTGCGTCCGCGTGAGTCCGGTCCGGCCGTTAACGCAACGGTCGCTGGGCCTGCCTGAGAAATCCCTTGCTCTTTGAAATAGGTTAGCTATCTACACTTTTTCGGCACTATCCTACGCGGGCCGTGCGCCAGGTAGGTATGGCAGCGTTGCGCCGGAAAACCGGCAGCAAGCAACTGTGTTTTCGTGAAGGAAGCACTTTCCTGACGGGCGGCGCGGTCGGTGGATGCTGAGCTGGCTTCTCTCATTGAATCAGGCTTCCCTCGCCCACCTGCTGGGAGAGGTCAACACGTTCCCAGGCTTATAGAGCCTTCCCGACCAGAATGCGCTTGACGCTGCCCCGAAAATATTCTGTCGGGTAGGGGGGGGTATGTTTCTCCTGAAACCGAAATCCCGAATCCAAGGTGGGGGGCTTTGCCGCCGACGGGAGGTTTTAACTTCGCCCCCTCCCAGAAGCCGGTCAGGGACGGACTTCAGAATGCTGCCTCAATCAGGAGTGACAAGGGATAAAGATCCAGAAATTGAAGAAATTACTTGACTTTGGGAGAAAGTTGCTCTATATTAGAATTGAGTTCTAACCTGTGGGGGTTAGCGTGCCAGGATCTTCCCAAGCGCTAAGGACATTCCCCTCCCAAAATGGCTGCCCGAAGCCGGAGCGCGGTGATGCCCCGGAACGGGCGCTTTACGTTTGACCACCCCAAGCTGAAAAGAGACCAACGATGAAGAAGCTGCCGTTACTGCTGATAAGCCTGGTTATACTGGCTGCCCTAGTAGCCCCCGCCCCCGCCCAAGCCCAGTGGCCTACCACCCCCCGCGAATTCCTCTCTGTGTCCGCTATTCCCGATACCATGGAGGCCTATCCTTCCATCTTTTCCCTGGCCGGCGGTAGGACCATAATAACCTTTTTTAAAGATGGGGCGGGGCAATGCTATCAGGTCCTAAGCGCGGACGGTTATACGATGTTCACCGTGCCCCCTCTGATCGCCACCACCGCAGCCGGTCCCTATTCTTATTCAACCAAAATGCTTCCCACCCCTGATGGTGGGGTTTACGTGGTGTGGCAGAATATCTATGGCAGCCCTTTCCCCGGCACCTATGCCCAGCGCCTGGATTCCCTGGGCAACCGCCTGTGGGGAGATGCCGGAGTGTTGATCCATCCCGCGCATTGGAACGATTTCGACATCTGCCCCGATGGCCAGGGCGGGTTCTTCGCCGCCGTCAACACTCTCCCCTTGACCCCCACGATGGACCTGGCGGGGCAACACGTTTCCCTGGCCGGGGAGCTGCTGTGGGGCGCCGCCGGCTTGCCTCTGATCACTTATCTTGAGGCGCAGCAGTTTCCCGCCGTCGCCCCTGACGAGCAGGGAGGTCTCTATGTCATCTGGGAGGACCGCCGCCCCCCCAACCCTGGTTTCGGCCGGATCTTCAGTCAACGCTTCGACGGGCAAGCCCAACCGTTATGGGCACCGGCCACGGGAAGAGAGATCTGGCCCGGCAGCGGCTCCTTCCGCCAGATTTTCCCTGACGGGCAGCACGGCTTCATTGTCTACCACGGCGGGGGGACCAACTGGAACCACTTGGCTCGCTACAGCCCGGAGGGCCGGCTGCGGTGGAGAAACGATGAGGCTGGGGCGGGCGATCCTGCCAAGATGGTGGCCGGGGAGCCCGGCTACTTCTACTTCGCTTGGGTGGAGCATTTCCATTGGAAGACGATCTACGGCCAGCGCGTGGACTTGCAGGGACGTTTTCACTGGTCGGGGCCTTCCGGCGGCGCCCAGGTCATCTCGCCACTAGAAGGGGCCTGGCAGATTATCTACCCGGAGCTGGATTGTTTCTACCGGGACAGCAGTTTCTGGGTGGCGGAGGCTTACAAGGTATCGCATAGCCCCAGCCTGAGGTTTCCTTTCCGAATCTATGTGCAGGCTCTGGATGCCCAAGCTAATCCCCGCTTTGGTTCCCAAGGACTATATATCTGTTCCCAAGCCTTATCCAGCCACACCGTGGCGAATCTGAGCGCCGCCACTGATGGATCGGATGGCATTGTGACCGTTTGGGCGGATCGCTTGATAGGATCGGTATCAGAGGAAGATGTGTTCGCCAGTCATACCAATGCCGACGGAAGCTTCGGCATTCCGCCTGCAATGACTGTCGGCGCTTACTCTGTGCAAATTAAACGGTCTGATTCAGCTAGCATAGTCTATCAGATCAATGCCCCCGGCATCGTGAGTGTAACTCTCTTCGATCTTCTGGGGAGAAAAATCAATTCTCTACAAGACGGTCTACAAGCGCCTGGCAATCATTCATTATCTCTAAGTCACCTCTCCTTGCCTTCTGGGGTATATATAGTCACGATCAGAGTGGATAACCAGATCATCGCCGGTAAGGTTGCACTGATTAAATAAATTTTCCATGAACTACCAATTTAATGAAGAGAGGTCATCATGCAGCGCTCAATTCTCGCTAGTGTGCTACTGGCCGCGCTTTTTACCACCTCCATCCAGGCACAACCGATCCCTTGGGAGTATCACCGCATGCCCGGCGGTTCGGAGGAGGAAACCATCATTGTGGATGAAACTCTGGGCCAAGAAGCGGTTAAGGGGCTCTGGATAACCGAGAAACAAGGCGGCATGTATTGGACAGAGTGGAATTCGACTTCAAACAGCTTCGACCCATGCGATGCGAATAGCGAATTTGATGCCCATTATCCCTGGTGCATGGGCGCTGATGTGCATTCTGTTGGAGGAACATATTCCGGGCTGTACACCGTAGCCGCCACCTATAATGCGACTCAATGGTATAAACACTTCACAGGAGAACCATCAAATTGGGGCTACGAAAGTAACTTACCCATTCGTTCCAACAATCTTTATCGTTGGCATGACGCTCTGCTGGTCGCCGATGGAAGCGGCAACTTTCTTCCCGATCAATACGTCGTCTCCGCCATGCAGGAATGGTCATCGGCCGCCGCTTCCCTACGTAAAGGCCTATATGTGTGCCGAACAGGTAATTCAACTCCCGTCCTTCTTACAGATTCGGATTACCACTATGATTACCGTTCGTTTTATCGTGATTTAGACGATGGGAAAGTCTTTTACACGTTTTACAATGCCACTACGCATCCTACTGACCCAAGCTGCGCGTTTCAGAAGTGGACCATGAGCGGCACTGGGCCATCACTAACTGGGAGTTCTGTCTCAGACTTTGCTTCCGGTTACGTGCTTAAGGAGGTCGGCGATTTCTATCAGTACATTGAGCCGGACCCGTCACCGGGAGACAACGATGTCCGTCACCAATTCCTGGAAGCCGAATCCAAACCCACTGGAGGCGATTATACTTGGGATGTCTGGCACCGCGAGAAAATCGGTTCGACCGGAACTTACACGACGTGGACGAAAATTTTATCGGATTTAGGCAACATTAATGCAATCAGAGGCACGAAGAATGCGGACATCGTGGCCTATCGACCGATCGGTGGAGATTATCATATCTACTTGGGTATCGGTCTGCGCGGATTAGTTTTAGTGAAAGGATTGCCGTCATCGACTTGGTCATATACCCTGCTGAATGGTTCCATCTCCAATGGTTTTCTGTACAGAAGCGGCACCCGCAGCCTGAACTTGCGGCCGCGATCATGGGTGACAGGTAGCAGCCCACCTGATCAAGTGATCGTAGGTGGGGTTCACGGCGGCCTCCAAGTCGCCAAAATCAGCCTGGCTGGTCCATCGGTTGATAGCTATGTGTCTTTAGATAACTGGGGAGGAGGGGTACGCGGAACTGCCCAAAAAGCGGGCTCCTATGTCTTTGATGTGGTAGCAAATGGACCAAATTATTACTTTTTCCATGACGCCTTGGGCGTTTTCAAGGCCGCTACCAGCTCTGATCCGGATGATTGGGTAACATATACTAGGTTAGGACTAAGCACTACCGACCTTACCGCCCGGACTGATTTCAACATCTGCTTGAGAAACGGGTGTTTTTCTCCTTTTCCCGGGGAGAGCAATATCCTTTATCTGGGAGGCCAAGACAGACAGTACATTAACGGTTTATCTTCAACCACTCAGCTGCATCGAGGGGGCATGTGGAAACTGGATATTTCAAGTCCCACAAATTCCCTGACGCGGCCTGCAGATATATCGCTTCTGGTGGAAACTGGAAAACTGTCTGCCATCGTCACAGAAGATGCAGGGGCTGGGGAACCGATCCTGTATTATGCCTCACCAAGTAACTCGAGGAGTGATGATGAATCGTTAAGGGATGAAGGCCCCTACAACATTTATCGATACAAGCAGGGAAGTCCTTCTACTGTAGAGGATATTTGGGATACTGACGCAATTGAGTATACGGTTTATCACTGGTTAGCTGGACCTCTAGGCGAGAACATGCATGCCGGCATTTTTTGCCTGGAGGCGCATCCCACCGTCAAGGGGGTCGTATATGGATTAAGTATGCCGGCACCGCCCCTGGACTGGGATGATCTTTACCAAGGTACAGAAAACGGTGGTGGTTTGGGATATGTCTACCGGTCGGTCGTTGGTCCTCCTGAAGTTTGGACACCAGAACCGGTAGTGCAGTGTCATAACGCACCAGATTATTTCCAGAATGTGGTAGACATGGTAGCGGAGTACCCTTTATCACCAGCCGGTGCTGACCATCAGAAGGTGGATATGCTGGTGGCTTGTGCTGCTTTCGAATTATCGCATAAGAGTGAGGACCCATTCCGCTATGGTGGTCTTTTTAAGGTGCACTATGGCGGCAGTGCCTGGCAAGTAACTGATGTTACTCCCCCCGTAGGCAGTGATTATAGGCTGTCTCCCGCTTCCGGCGCGTTTTCCCATCCGGCAGTTGTGGGGGTGGATAGTGTGGCGCTGAGTGCATCCAGTAGAATTTATGTTTGTGTGACTAGCGGCGAGGACAACAGCGTTGTCGGGCTTGATGAATGGACCAGCCATGTGTGGTACCAACGGGCCGCCGGTATTGCAAACCTTACGGCATCGGGTTGGAGGAAATTCCCCAGCCCCATCCCCTCCATAGCTAATGGCATAATACCGTATACAAACTCCGCGGGGGAGACCAAGCCGTTGGTGTCATGGGGCCCTGTCATCGTCAACAAGTACCACAACAATGCCATTGATCTCTTTGTGGGAGGTGTTAGCGGCATCCGGTACACGATGACCACCGGGCCTGTGGATCAGAGCCAGGCTTGGGAAGGGATGGTGATCCTTGATGATAATGTGACCGTAAATAACGGCGCTACCCTGACCCTGAATCCTGGCTGCCAGATTGTAGCGAACGGCGACTTCGGCATCACCGTGGATTCGGGCTACATCAAGGTGGCCTACCCCGACAGCGACCGGGTGGTGTTCACCGCCGCCGAAGGGGTGCGCTGGGAAGGCCTCACCTTCAAGAACATGCACCCCGACAGCACCCCCACGGTCGAGAACCTGGAGATCCGCAACGCCGACGTGGGGATCTACATCGACGACAACGCCACCCACTCGGTGCGCCTGACGGTGCAGAACTGCCTCTTCGACGGCAACAGCACCGCCATCGCCGCCTCCCAGGCCGACCGCCTCCGCATCGCCAACTGCACCATCCGGAATTGCGTCAAGGACAGCGTCGGCAACGGCGACGGGATCTACCTGTTCAATCCCTCCGCCGGCGTCAACCATATCGTTGAGAACAACGAGATCTACGGCAACGACGGCTGCGGGGTGCGCCTGTCCAGTTGCCCGGCCACGGTGGTCGTGCGCAACAACGCCATCCACGACAACCTGGAGCAGAACAGCGCCGGCTACACCACCTGGGCGGGGGTGTACTGCTACAACAGCTCGCCCAAGGTCCTGACTACCGAAGTCAGCGAAGCGAACGGCTACCCCCTGGCGGCCTTCAACTCGGCGGCGCCCTACCTGTGCCCCGGCCCGGACTCCACCAACCGCTTCGAGCTGACCATGAGCCCGCCGGATACCTACGCCGTGATTTTCGCCGACGGCGGCTTCCCGGTGATGAACAACGCCCACAACAACTTCAGCCACGCTGGCAGCGGCAGCGCCCTCCTAATCCGGGACGTCACCTCATCGCCGCCGCTGCGCACCGTGAAGTACAACTGGTGGGGCGTCTCTTCCCCGGCCACCGACCAGTACAGCCCCACCAGCATAGATTACACCCCCTGCCTGACCAGCGCCGAAGGGTTCCCCACGGGCCTGCCGGCGCGGGGCATCTACACGGAGGATTCCACCGCCTACGGGCTGCTGGCCGACGCGCTGGCCGCCGCCGAAGTCGAGAACTACGCCCTGGCCTACCAGCTTCTGGTCACGTTAATGGAGACCTATCCCAATGAAGGCGATGCCGTCTGCCAGGCGCTGCCCCACCTGTACAACAACGGCCTGCTGGCTTCGATTCCAGCAACGACACTCTATGCTTACTTAGACAACCTCTATCTAGAGAATCCCGGCACCCTGGTGGGCAAGACCGCCCGCAAGGTGCGCAACGACTGCGCCGTGTACCAGGGCAACTACCAGGCGGCGTTGAACGACTACCAGGCGATCATGGCTGACCCTGAGACCCTGGCCGATTCGGTGTATGCGGCCATTGACGCCAATCAGGTCAACCTGATCCTTTCCGGCTCGGGGATGCCGGGCATCATGGCGGTCGGACCGTTGAACCCCGGCAGCGCCCAGGAGTGCATGAAGCGGGAAGCACAGCTCATGGCCCTGCTGTACGGCAGCGGCGGCCCGGCCGGCCCGGCCTTGCCCCAGAGCTTCGCCCTGCACCAGAACTTCCCCAACCCCTTCAACCCTGTGACCACCATCCAGTATGACCTGCCGGAGTTGTCCCAGGTGAAGATCACCATCTATAACATGCTGGGGCAGAAGGTGGTGACGCTGGCGGACGGGCTGCAGACGGCCGGGTACAAGAAGGTGATGTGGGACTCGCAGCGCGCCGGGGTAGTGCTGGCCAGCGGGATCTACGTCTATCACTTCGAGGCCACGGGAAAAGTCACAGGCAAGACCTTCACCACAGCCAAGAAGATGTTGCTGCTGAAGTAGCGCATGAGGCCTTCCCTGACGGGAGAAATACCAGGGGCAGGCCGGTGGACCTGCCCCTTTATGCGGGTGCTGTCCATCAATAATCAAAATGCCCCGCTCTGATCATTGTTCTTGACTTGGGCAGTTTTTGTCAGTATATTATTTCCGAAACTCCTACCCTGACATGGAGCCTCCCATGCGCACTTTACTTTTGCTGATAATCCTGACCCTGCTGGCCACTGTGTGGCTGGCCGCCCCCGCCTTCGCCCAGTGGTCCACCACGCCTTATGGCGACCTGACGATTTACGCCGGTCCGTTTTCGTACAATCAGGTTTGGTTAATCCCGGATCCCTGCCAACTGGGAAACGGCGATTTTCTGGTGTTTTACCAGGTAGCAACCGCCGGCAACACCTATCATGTCTATCTCCAGTTGATTGATCCTCAAGGCGCCAAGCAGTGGGGCGGGGACGGCATTCCGATCAGCACGGCGGATGATTCCACCCAGTACGGTGGGCACATGATCCCCGACGGGCAGGGCGGGGCATTTCTGGTCTGGTGGGTGGCGCGCGAGACCGGACCCGACTACGAGCTGTACGGCCAGCATCTCGGACCCGAGGGCCAATTCCTGTGGGATTCGGCCGGGGTGTTGTTGGTCACGCCGGGACAGGACATCACCTGGTATGAGATAGACCTGTGCGGAGACGGGGAAGGGGGCTTCTACCTGGCCTGGAGCCAGGAGGAATCGGCCACCTGCTCCAACTCCGATCCCTACCTGCAGCGCTTCGACAGCCTGGGGCAGGCCCTGTGGCCCCAGCCGGCAGCCCTGTGCCTCTATCCCGACAGGGACCAGGTGGAGCCCAAAGTGTGTCTGCGGGAACGGGGCGGATGCTTCGCCACCTGGTCGGACATGCGCAGCGGGTGGTACTACACCCAGGCCCGGCAGAAGGTCACCGCCGAGGGCCAGATCCTGTGGGGTCCCACCGGTATCTATCAGAACGATGCCGGCACCGCCCAAGCGCAGTTGCAGGCCCATCCGGCGGGGGGATTCCTCTATCTCGACGGCGCCTGTATCTATCATTTCGGGGAGGAGGGGCAGATTCTCTGGGAGGTGGAGATCGGCGGCGATATGCCCGGCGTCTCTGCCAACCAATTTGCCGTATCGCCCAGCGGACGGCTGTACACCCCCTTCTTTTCGGATTACTTCAACACCGGCGACGACGATTGGGACATCTTTGCCCAGTGCCTGAACTTCAGCGGGGACCATCTCTGGAGCCCCCGGTATCCGCTGCTGGCGCGGGAACCTGGCGATTGGCAAGTGGAGCCACTCATCGCCCTGACACCCGACGGCTTCCTTACCGCCTATGAGCAGCCTCGTCATGGATTGTATCACGGCAACATTTTCTTTCAGATCGCCGACAGCCTGGGGCAGCCGCAGTTGAACCGGCACGGGGCGCCGCTGCGCATCTCGCACCGCGAGAAGCAGTTGAAGGCTCTGATCCCGGATGGCACAGGCGGGGCCATCGCCTTTTGGGAAAAAACGGGTTCACCCTATACTTTGCACGCCAACCGCATCCTGTCGGATGGGTCGCTGGGGTATCCGGAACCGGCGCCGGCAGTGAAGCGGGAGCAGCAAGAAACCGCTGAGCTGTCGGTGGGTGGCAACTTCGTGCAAGTGAAATTACCCCAAGCCGGGGAAGTGAGGGCGGCGCTATATAATCTCCTGGGGCAACAGGTGAAGCTGATAATGGACGGTGGGCAGGAAGCGGGCCGGCACCATTATACTATAGACACTCGGGGACTGGCCTCGGGAGTGTATTTCGTAAGGTTGCAATATCAGGGAGAGGTACGCACCACCAAGATCATTCTGTCGCGGTAGGGAAACCGCGATTGTTTTTATCCGATGGAGGCGATCATGCGAGGCAGGAAATTCCGTTTCTCCGGGATCCTCTTGGGGATTATTCTGGCCGGATGGCTGGGCTTGGTGCAGCAGGCTTGGGGCACCAATTGGGATCGTATCGTCGCCGAGCGGGAGGGCGGCGTGATCTGCGACTTCGCCTATTTTAATCACGGCACCGGCCAGGAAGTGCTTTATGCCGTGAGCATGGAGAATGGGGTCTGGTATCGCACCTACGACGCAACGTATGGCTGGTTGAACTCGGCGGTTTGGTCCTGTCTGTTGCCCGCACGCCAGTGCTACGGGGTGGACGTGCAGCGCATCGGCTCCGGCACCACCAGTGATTACATTTTGGTGGCCACAGAATTTCACGGCATCTATCGTGGCATCCGCGACGGTTCGGGGACCTACGGCAACTGGATCAACAGAAGACAGCATGGGGACAATACGAATGGATATCCTATGCACTGGGAGGATGTGGCCTTCTGGGGGACGACCAGTGCGGACCAGTATTTCGCCATCGGGGATGAACTGTGGGACAGCTATAAGACCAAGCTGTACCTTTGGAACGCTGCGCCCAGCAATACTTGGTCTGCTGTCCAATATAACGGTAATGCCATTGAAGCCAACAAACTCTACCGGGACGCCGATGCCTCCTACAGCACCACGTTGTACGCCACCGCGGACAACGCCATCTACCAATCCAATGCCACTTCTTACATTGCAGACTGGACCAACATTAAATCCAGCTTCACTAGCGATACCTGGTACGGCGTGCACGGCTTCTATCAGGACCCGACCACCCGGACCCTGTATGTCATCGCGGAAACCAACCCCAGCACCCACACCTGTGCCGTTTACGACAATGTTCGGGTGACACCATCGTGACCTTCACGCCGCCTAGGGAAACCGATGATTTATTTTTCGACGCCCGCGCCAAACATGTCTCCGGATTGGTCGTGTACTATGATGAAACTAATGACAAGTACCATATCTGGATCGGCACCAATGACTACGGTCTTTTGCATTGGTACACCGGTTGGAGTGACTGGGTGCAGACCGAGGACCCTGGCGAAGGAGTGCGCCCCTGGAAAGCGCGGGCGTTGCTCATGGATCCGATGGAAACCACGGATGTCAGCCTGTTTTACGGCACGTGGCAGGCTGGCTTGGCTCATTATACCCTTGAATTTTCCTCTGGGGACTGCACTTGGGTAACCCCCATGTGGGGGCTCTACGGCGGCAACGGGCCGGGTGGACGCGGCGGATACCTGGACTCCGGGGTTTTGCCCGGAACGGGAGATGTTCTGGGCAGCAGCTATCAACACGGCCTCTACAAGATGGCATTATCAGGAAGCGCCTTTTCTGGGATCGGTAATACCAATGGGACCGCCCGGGAAAAATCCAACTGGAGCAAATGCTTCAACGACGTCATCCGCGGCCCGGAGACCGTCAGCTCGATCTACTACGGCGGCTGCCGCCCCTTCACCCGGTTCGCCTATCCCAGTGGAACCGATTACGCCACCGGGGGCATCTACTATGTGGACGCCACTGACAATTGCAATTGGCTCAACGCGGATTGGCACGGCATCCCTAACTTGACTGACCACAAGGCGCCGGACGCCGTGCGTATGGTGAAGGATCCGGATGGAAGTTTCTATGTGGCCACCGGCGAGTACGGCATCAACTGTTACGGTAGCGGAATCGACCGGCATGTAGTGCGGAGGGCTTACCTAAATGGCGCCCTTCAGTGGACCAGTGCTGCCAGCTTTGATGTCACAAACTACAGCTTCATCAGCTATTCGGCGCCGCTGGGCATTGATCCATATCCCAACAACAACCCAACGAATCACCAGATCGTTGTTGGCATCGGGAATTACTCCAATTGGAATCTTGATGGCGCCTCCCCCCTTGGAATTGGTAGAATCTACGGCCCGGATCCCGACAACAGCTATCAGAATGTGAATCCAGTCTTACTGGCTCCCACCGGCAGCCAGAGCTTCTACTCCTTCCATGACGTGGAAGCGATGCCACGACCTTCCACCCCTTCCAATGACGATTATGTGGTCTTTGCCGCCGAAGCGAATCATTTCCCACCGGGGAAATCGCAGACTTACGTGAAGGAGGGAGGCATCTGGGCTCTTGAAGTCTATACCGGCACCCCACCCTATACTGCCACGGATGTGACCCCGCCCACCTCCGTGCTTCCCTACGCTTCGGACTATGGATTCGCCAGCCTGCATCACGTGAACTATAATAACCGCATGCAGTTGCTAGCCGCCATTGCCCAAGGCTACAGACTGAATAACCCCGATGTAGACATTTATGAGTCCATCTTCCTGATTGGGAGGGTGACTAATGACAGCCAGGTGAACTGGTGCACCAAGGGAAGGATTGAGATACCTTCGACGGAGGGTTTAGATCGCACTCCTTTGGTGGTGCATGAGATTTATGGTGCGGAAGTTGGCGCCGGGCAAGTCACTTTCTACCTGGGCGGCGGCAGCGCTGGTATGGTCAAGAAGTCCTTCGATAATTTGAATAACCGGTTGGACGACGGCGGTTGGCACTGGATCTCCGCCAATTACTACCAGTGCTTCGACTCGCTGGCCGACATCATGGTCACCTGCGACAGCCTGATCGAGATGCGGGACCAGTACCGCAACCGTTACGCTCCGCTGGAGGATCCCCCCGTGGATTCCATCTACGTGTGGACCCCGCTGAAGGGCTACGCCGTACGCATCTCCGGCAGCGATGAGTTCGAGAGCTTCGGCGATCCCATCCCCGCCGACACCACCCTGGTGCTCCTGCCCGCCCCTCAGGACAGCGCCTGGATCTACAACTATGTGGCCTACCTGCCCGCCGACACCCTGACCGCACTGGCGTGCTTCGAGCCGGACTCCGACTACGTCATCATTGTCAAGAACGACGACGGCCAGTTCTGGCGGCCGGTGCTGGACGAGGGCGTGGGCTTCTACATGGTTCCGGGAGAAGGCTACCAGGTGGGCGTCAACGACACCCTGGAGTACCAGTATCCCAGCGGCGCCCAGGCCGCCAGCCTCCTCCCCAAGGGACCGGAGACTCCGCCCATCATCGCCAGCGCCACCCCGACCCACTTCCAGTTCACCAGCAGGACCATTGATTACTACCCCCTCTACATCGAAGAGCTGCTGGTCAACGGCCAGCCCCCGGCCGTCGGTGACGAGGTGGGGGTGTTCACGCCGGCGGACCTGTGCGTGGGGGCGGGGGTGTTCGAGGGCGCTTTCCCCATCAAGCTCGCCGCCTGGAAGGACGACCCCTGCACCGAGGCGGTGGACGGCTACACCGCCGGGCAGACCATGAACTTCAAGCTTTACGACGCCTCGGAAGAACTGGAGATCCCCCTGGAGATGGGCGTCACTGTGCAGTCGGCCGGGAACGGCAATGCCCCCGCTGCCACCAGCTTCGAGCGGGGCTTCTACGCCCAGCACAGCTTGAACGGCTCTTACCTGCTGCCGGGCCGGTACCGCCTGGCCCAGAACTACCCCAATCCCTTCAATCCCGCCACCACCATCCGCTACGACCTGCCCTTTGCCTCGAACGTCACCCTGGAGATCTTCGACGTGGCCGGGCGCAAGGTGGTCACGTTGGTGGACGGGGTGCAGGCGGCGGGCTTCCGCATGGCCCGCTGGAATGGCCGCAACGCCTTCGGAGGGGAGCTGGCCTCGGGAGTGTACTTCTGCCGTCTGAAGGCCCAGGCGACAGCCGAGTATCTGGGCAAGAAGCACGACTATGAATATACTCTAAAGATGGTGATGGTGAAGTAGGCTGCACTTCGGCAGGTAACGCCAGGAGCCCAGGGACAGCCCTGGGCTCTTTAGATTACGGACGGCACGGGAATGCTCCTCGCGCGCGCGCGTGAGGTTCGCCCTGTTAACCCCCATTTTTAGCCCCGTTGCGTGCGGATCGGTTATAATCTTCCCAGAACTCCCCCGGATCAATTATTTTCCTGCCTCGGTAGAAAAGCAGGGATTAGCGTGCGCCTACATCTGTCTCCCGGTGCCAAAGAAATTTTCAGGAATAAACTGTTATGCCTACTAAACCGACATACGCCCTGGTGTGGGCTGCTGATGAACTGGAACGATACGTGAGAGGCTTTACCGAAGTGCAAAGCCAAGACGGTTCTGTGTTGTTGCTGGATATGGATTCCTTGGGGATTCACCTCGAACAAGTTCTCGTTAAAAACAAGATAGAATTCAACCCCGCGAATGGGTTTTTCGATGCGCTGCTCCGAAGAACCGCCTACCAATATCACATACCCAATTTTTCACGAGACTCTATGGCACTGACGTATCATGGGTTCAATCAGCCGGCACCTGAAGTACGCGATTTTTTCCGTCATCTTTCGCAAACACCCGAGACGGCCCGTCTCCCTTATGCAAGAGTCTACGACCTTGAAGATCGTTATCAGTCCATCCTAAACCTCTGCCGTGATAACCCCTACGCGGTGATGTTCCCGTGGGTGGCCGAGGAGATTGTTCGCCTCCGCCTGACAGGAACCCAAGTCGCGCGCAGAAAACTGAAGGCGCTACTAAATGCCTGTGCCGGCCAGGATCGTTTAAAGGGAGATAGAATTCAGCGCGACCTGCACAAGTGGTGGAAAGTGGTATTTCAGAGCATAAAAAAAGCGGAAGCAAAATATGCCAAGACCCATGCGCCGCGTGTGGCGCGAAAATTGGCTCACGAAGAAGCTGCGGTTCGGCATAATGTTCATTATGAAACATTAGTGGCTAATCGGCCATTTCTCGACCGCATGGATGAAGCTTTGAAATTCCTGCAACATGCGATGCGCAGGTTGATCGCCTCCTACTATATAGCTGAGGATAGCTATATACCCCTTCTGATGTTTCAGCGTTTCAGCCCAATATTATGGGAGATTATCCCAAATATTTGGTCCATCTGTCGGGATCTTGCCGTTTACAAGGGGATGAGATTAAAATGCACTAATCGCGAGTATTTGGAGGGAGTCTTTGTCCTCAAACTGAAGAATGTATGGCGAGATTATGGTGAGCGACTGCCCCAATCGCAGGAACAAGCCTTAAACCTCACCAACGACCTGAAAGAAATTGCTTTAGCTTCGGTGATACGGGATACCGCCCTTCAATATGGTAGACCGGTTGAAGATGTTCAGGAACTGTACGCTGTACATCGTCGCTTGGAAGCGAGCTTAAATGACGAGTACCTGATCTGGGATGAATTAGCTCGTGATTCCGAATTAAAGCGAGCGATCCGCCGGAGCCAGGGGCGAGACCCCAACCCCCAGGAGTTAGCTTTTGCGTTAATCCTCTATCACGACGGCTTCTTCACATAGCAACGTAAATTCGCTTGAAAGCCCGGTTATACCGGGCTTTTTTATTTTTCAGGGTAGTACCCCCAATCGCAAACACCTTTGGAAGTTCATTTTGTCCTACTTAAATTATTGCAGTAACTGTCGAACCAAAAACTTTTCGGAGGCCTCGTGGGCGACTTGTTGGAACTTAAAGCTGAGCTCGTGCGCCATCGCGTCCGGCAAAGGGAGTTGGCACAGTACCTTCAGATTAGCGAAAGTCATCTTTCGGATATTCTGAATAGCATCAAGCCGGTAGATTCTGAACTTTACCACCAGATCCGCATCGCCTTTGAAGCGCTAGTGGAAAAGCACAGGCACACCTAAGGGAAAAATCATTGGGGGGAAAAGACACACGGAACAAAACACAAGCCGCCTGCGGGGGCGAGTAGCGCATGTGAACCTGCCGTCCTGGGCGCGTCACATGCAGGGCGCGGAGAGGCGTTTGGCGCGACACCTGACACGGCAGGTGATGAGGACAGGGGATGCTTGGGGTATCTGCGCGATGACCTGGGATAGTATGGAGATTTGGGACATGGACCAAAGGACGAGAGTCGTCCAAATTATCCGGGACTGGTACCGCCGTGGTTGGGTGGATTTCGCGGCGCATCCGCCGAACCCTTCGATTGAAGAATTCACCGTGCTTCTTTGCACCCAGCCGGAGGACGTATGACCAGTTGCTTCAGTTTGGTGCGTGAAGGAACTGACTGCCGCCAGGTGGCACAGGACTCGGGACTCGAGCTCAAGGACTACGGACGTTACCTGCAAGGAAAGTGCGTTGACGGGCACGATTCGCAAGGGGGAAACTGCTTTACGGTCTACGAAAACGGGTTCACCTGCTTTCACTGCGGCCTCGGAGGGGACGCCACCGCCTTGTGGGCGCGGGTGAAGGGGCTGGACCAGTATCCTGCCGCCCTGGAGTTGGCCCAGAAGTACAACCTCACCCTGCCCGCTGTGGACGAAAACACCCGGCGGGAGATGGTGCAGCGAAGGTCGGAAGAAGACCGTCTCTTCAGCCTGCTGACTGAGGCTTGCGGATTCTTCCACCAGCAGTTGACCCCCGATAGGGCGGACTTCCTTCGCCGGCGGTATGGGCTGCTCCCGGATTACCTCCGGGAGAAGCGGATCGGGTTCGCACCGGTTAGTACCAAAGCATTGCGCGAGTATCTGCTGCAAAAAGGGTACACGCACCGGGAAATGGTCCGGTCGGGGCTGTTCTATGAGGGGCGCGAGGGGCGCACTCCCTTCCCGGTGTATCGCGGGAGACTGGTGTTCCCCTACTGGGAAGGCGGGCGGGTCGTCTACACGGCTGCGCGTGTGACCGAGGATACGCCGCCGGTGAAGGAAGGACCGGACACCCGCAAATATCTGAAGCAGCGCACCCACCAGAGCTATCCTGAAGAGGTTTCACCGGTTATCGGCAACCGGCTGCTGACCGGCAGCGCGGCGCGTCCCTCGCCCTGGGTGGCGGTGGTGGAGGGTGTGACCGATTTCCTGCTGGCCGATCAACTCGGACTGCCCGTGATGTCGCCGGCGACGGTGCGCTTCAAGAGCGAGGATCTGGAGTCCTTGACGCACTTCTGCCAGACAAAAGAGGTGGTGTTCGTGGTGGGCGACTCTGATAAGCCGGGGCGGGCTGGTGCCCAGGATACCGTGCAAGCCCTGGAGAAGCGGGATCTGCGCGTCTTTGAGGTCGTCCTGCTGGAGGTCTCGCCCGATCACCCGGCTTTGACCGCTTCCGACCGGGAGGATCTGAACAAGGGCAAAGTGGACCTGAACTTATGGCTGCGCACCCGCCCTGAAGATCCGGCGGAGTCGTTTCGGGGACTGCTGGGAAACGGCCTCAGCCTGCCGCGTCGAGCGGTCCTGCAAGATCTGAAGGAGCTGGACACGGCAAGGGGACTGAAGTCCGAGATGGTGCTGAAGAAGAAAGGCGAGCGGATTCTGGCGGATCTGCGGCAGCGGGGGACCTTTTACCGTGAACCGGAAGGGAGCCTGTTTTTCTTCCGCGACGCCGATCACCGCCTGGTACGCATTGGGGAAAAGGAATCCGCCACCGTGGATCTGCTGGTCCTGTACGGCCTGAATCCCAAAGAGAAGGCTTTCCCCTATGCGGTGGGAGCGCTGGAGGCCTGGGCGCGGAGCAACGGTTCGATGGTGCGGGTGCACGGTCTGTCGGTTTACGATCCGGATCGCTTCACGCTGTACCTGTCGGATTTTCAAGGCGGTGTATATCGCATCCAGCCTTCCGGGGTAACCCACCAGGCGAACGGGGACGGCGGCATCCTGTTTCTGAATCCGCCCGACGCCGAGGGCTACGAGATTGGCGAGCCCGAGACGGCTGAACCCTGGATCAACCGCCTGATCCTGGATACGATCAACTTTGCTGAAGACGACTTCACGCGGGAGGAAAGCCGGCTGCTGCTGGAAACCTGGATGCTGGCCACCTTTTTTCCTGCCATCTTCCCGACCCGGCCTTTGCTGACGATCCTGGGGGATCAGGGATCGGGCAAGTCCATGTCGCTGCAACTGTGGCTGAAGATGGTTTTCGGTTCACAGGCTGAGCTGATGAGCTTGCCCCGAGCCGAAGACGGCTTCATCGCTGCCGGGGCCAACAGTCCTCTGATGTTTCTGGACAATGTGGACACGCCCAAGGATTGGCTGGAGAACAAACTGGCGACCTCCGCCACGGGGGCCAAAGAGCCCGCCCGCCGCTTGTATTCCGATCAGGGCATCGTCGCGCCGCGCATCCAAAGCTTTATCGCCCTGACTTCCCGCACTCCCTGTTTCACCCGCCCGGATGTGGCTGACCGCATGCTGGTGCTGCGCTGCCAACGGCTGACTGGCCCCAAACGGCCGCCAGCGGAGCTGTTCAAGGAGATCGCTACCCATCGCGGGGATCTGATGACCGACCTGGTGCGCCGTCTGCTGGACACCGTGCGGGCCTTGCAGGCGACGGCCGGGTCCCCGGCGGAGAACTTCACTTCCGAATTCCGCATGGCGGACTTCACCAGCTTCCTGCTGCGCCGAGCGCACTACCACGGCAAGGAAGCGGAAGCTCAGGCGCTGCGTCTCTGCCAAAAGCTGGTGCGGGCCAAATCGGCCTTTACCCTGGAGGATGACCTGGTGTGGGAACTGATGCAACTCTGGCTTTCAGACGAAGTCAACCGAGGCTTTCCCATCACCCACCGGTCACTGATGCTGGCTTTGGGGCGGATCGCCGCGGCGGAGGGCATCCGGTTTCCCTACGATACACCCAAATCCTTTGGTTACAAGATGCGGGCGATCATGCCGGACCTACGCAACTACCTGGCGGTGAAGGAGTATCCACCCCACCACGGCCACAAGCAGTACTCCTACGATTACAGACCGTCGGGTGAGATCAGCCGGGGAGACTATCTCACCTCCGGGTGAAAGGCGCTCCTTCAAAGCGGACAGAAATGACCGTGAACCCTGGATCAGCCCCGAAAAAGGGGTGACATGCCATTCATCGCACCCGCATCTCACCCCGTATCGCACCCAAGATTCTCCAAGGTGGGGTCTATCTTTTCTCTGCTCTGGGTGAGATAGGTGGGATAGAATAGAGGTTCCCTGTAAAGAAAGGGGGAGGAGAAGAGGGGTAGATAATAATAGAGAACTTTGCCCATTTGCATCTCACCCATCTCACCTGAAGGTAAATCGTGGGGAAAATCATGACCACAGAATATCACCAGGCTCTCCAGATGGCGCAAGACCCTGACACGCCGCCGGAGGTGCTGCGCCGTTTGGCGGACCTGCCGGGATTAGCCGTGAAAGTCGCTTTGCGACTGAATCCGTCCACCCCTGCGGAGGTGCGGGACCGGCTCGCCGCCGTTTTGGGGGCTTTATGCAAATACGAAATGTACGCCAGGCCTAAAGGGGGAAACCGTGGGTAGGGCACGCGTGACGCCGATGGAAGCCATCCGGCTAAAATGCCGCGATTGCTGCGCCGGGCAGGTGAAGGAGATCCGGGAGTGTCCCATCCGGGAGTGCAGCCTGTGGGAGTATCGCCTGGGCCGCCGCCCGACGCCCGAAGACAGCCAGGCCGTACGGAACGTGCGGATGCACGAGGGAAAGTAGGCAGGGAAGGTGATGTGAATCAGGGGCCTGGGGCCAGTCCCCAGCGCCGCTGGATTTATGGGAGAAAACCACCGTGACGATGCAAAGTATCATGGACGTGTTGCAGGCCATCCTGGCCGAGCTGCGAAAGAGCCGGCCGTCGCCGGAGCGGGAGATTCTGGACGTGCACCAGGCCGCCGAGTACCTAGGCCAGTCCGAATATACGGTGCGCGAGTGGGTGCGGATGCGCAAGATCCCCTTCAACCGGGTGAACGGGGCCATCAAGTTTCGGCGTTCCCGGTTGGAGACCTGGATTGACCGGGGCGAGGTGAAGTCCCGACAATAGTAAATTAAGGAGCGAAAATAATGCTGAAAATGCTTGACTTTACGCCGAATATTTCGTATATTATGACTGCCTACACTACTTACGGATTCCGCCGAGGAATCCCTCGGCCTTACTGTTTTAAGAGGCCGGACAGCCGGGTATCCGCGAGGACCCGAACTCCATCATCCGTTGGTGGTGTAGGCACTGTCCGGCTTTTTGCTCTTTGAAAGACGCAAAGGAGGAAACATGGCATCGCTCTTCAAGCGCAATGGCACCTATCACCTCTCCTGGTTACAGGACGGCAAGACGCGCATGAAGTCCACCAAGACCGGCGACCGCAAGCTGGCGCTGGAGTTGCTGCGCAAGCTGGAGGAAGATTTGATCCGCGAGGAGCAAGGGATCAAACAGCCCGAGAAGCTGGTCCCAATCCGGCTGGATGAGTTCATCCGCGTGTACCTGGAAGACCGGCGCAAGCAGATGAAAGCGGCGCGCACCGTCAGCACCGATGAGTATGCGCTGCACCGCCTGCTGGAGGGGCTGGGGAATTGCCGGCTGGTGGAGATCACCGATACCGCCGTGCGGCGCTACCGGGATCAGAAGCTGAAAGCCTTGCGGCCGGCCTCCCTGGCCATTGAATTGCGGCACCTGCGGGCGGCCTTTTCCTGGGCGGCGGATAAGCCTGCGCCCAAGTATCTGCATCAGAATCCCTTCAAGCAGAAGGGGATCATGCCCACCCATGAACATAAGACCGTGCCGCAGTGCCTGTCACCCGAGGAGAAGGCGCGATTCTTCGAGGCCATCGCAGATCCCGGTTACAAGCAGCTCTTTCAGTTCATGCTGCTGACCGGCTGCCGCCGCAGTGAAGCGATCCGGTTGCAGTGGGGCGACATTGACCTGGAGCAGAAGCAGATCACCTTCACCCGGACCAAGTCGAAGAAAGACCGGGTCATCCCCATGAACCTGGAACTGATGCAGATCGTCCTGAACCTGGATCGTTCCCGGGAGCGCCCCTTCCCTTATCATCCGGACTGGATCACGCACCTGTTTCGGCGCTACCTGAAGCAGGCCGGGATCAGCAAGGATCTGCACCTGCACTGCCTGCGGCACACGGCTGCGTCCGACCTGGTGCGGGCCGGGGTGCACCTGACCAAGATTCAGAAGTTCCTGGGGCATTCCAGCGTGAAGGTGACCGAGATTTACACCCACGTGCTGCCGGAAGATTTGCGGGAGGTGGCTGAGGTGCTGAGTTGTACCGCTTGAGAGAGACGCCCGATTTTGCAGTAATTTTGCAGTAATCCCCCACAAAAATACCCCAACTTCCCCACCTTAAGCCGATGGGTTCATCAGGGTAAGTAAGCGTAAATCGTCTATTTACCTTGTGAGAATGGCGGGGATCGAACCCGCGACCCACGGATTAAAAGTCCGTTGCTCTACCGGCTGAGCTACATTCTCCAGTGCTGCGTTACGGTTGCACCAATTCGCCGCGCGGCAGAATGGTCTCTTCCTGGCCCGCGCCCAGGGAAATCAGGTGCACCGGCACGCCGGTGTAAGATTCGATCTTGGCCAGGTAGTTGCGGGCGTTGTCCGGCAGATCGTCAATATCGCGCGCCTCGTGGCCGTCTTCCCAGCCGGGCAGTTCCTCGTACAGGGGCACGGCATCGGCCCAACCCTGGATGGTCAGGGGCACCCCCGAGAGTATCGTATCACCGATGCGGTAACTGCTGCAAACCTTCAGCGTCGGCAGCTTTTCCAGAACGTCCAGCTTGGTCAAGGCCCAGCCGTTGACGCCGTTCCATTGGGCCGCTTCCTTGGCCGCCACCAGGTCCAGCCAGCCGATGCGTCTCGGCCGCCCCGTGGTGGCGCCGTATTCCGCCCCCCGGTCGCGGAGCAGTTTGGCCGTCTCGTCGTCCATCTCCGTAGGGAAGGGGCCGCTTCCCACCCGGGTGCAGTAGGCTTTCAGCACTCCCAGCACGAAATCAATCTTGCCGGGCGGCAGGCCGATGCCCACCACCGGGCCGCCGGAGGTGGGATGCGACGAGGTCACGAAGGGGTAGGTGCCCAGGTCCAGGTCCAGGAACGTGCCCTGGGCGCCTTCCAGCAGGACCACCTGGTCGCGATCTACCGCTTCGCGCAGCTTGCGCACGGAGTCGCCGGCGTAGGAGGCCAGTTCTTCGGCCCAGAATTCCGCCTCGGCCAGCAGGGGAGCCCGATCCAGGGGCGGCTGGTGGTAGATTTTCTCCAGCAGGGCGGCATGGTAGTCGAACAGGGCGGTGCAGGTGGCCAGCCGCCGGCTCTTGTCCAGTAGATCCCCCAGGCGCACGCCCCGCCGGGCCGCCTTGTCGGAATAGGCCGGCCCGATGCCCCGGCAGGTAGTACCAATCTTCTGATTGCCCAGTTGGGTTTCCTGCTGAGCTTCCAGAAGCTTGTGCGTGGGGAACACCAGGTGAGTGCGCAGGTCAATGGTAAGGCGGCCTTTCAGGGAGATCCCCAGGTCGGCCAACTCCTTCAATTCCTGCAGCAGGGCGCCGGCGTCCAACACCACTCCGGGGCCGATCAGGCACTGGGCATCGGGCGAGAGCGCTCCCGAAGGCAACAGGTGCAGGATGATTCGCGAACCGCCCCGCTTGATGGTATGCCCGGCGTTGGCTCCCCCTTGCGAGCGAGCCACCACCTGGGCCCGAGCGGCCAGCAGGTCCACGATTTTCCCCTTCCCCTCGTCGCCCCACTGGGCTCCGACCACGGCGATCACCGGCATGAAACTATACTCCCGATTCAGTCTGTCAGCTTCGGCCGCAAGGCCAACCCCGCGCGCACGTTACTTTTTCTTGCGCTTCTGCAGCCGTTCCGCGCGGGCGTTCCATTCCACCAGCACGGGGCTGGCGATGTATACCGTGGAATAGGTCCCCGCGAAGCTGCCGATCAGCAAGGCCAGGGAGAAGTCCCGGATCACCGTGCCGCCGAAGATGAACAGGATCCACAACACCAGGAACACCGTCAAGTTGGTCACGATGGTGCGCGACAGGGTCTGGTTGATGGAGGTGTTGATGATCTCTTCCAGGCGCTTGGTCCGCATCCGCTTCAGGTTTTCCCGGATGCGGTCGAAGATCACGATGGTGTCGTTGATCGAGTACCCGATGATGGTCAGCAGGGCGGCCACGATGGTCAGGGAGATCTCCTTGCCTAGAATGGAGAAGATGCCCAGCGTCACCAGCACGTCGTGGAACAGGGCCAGCACCGCGGCCAGGGAGAAAAGGAATTCGAAGCGCACCGACACGTAGATCAGGATGCCGGCCAAGGCGATGAGGGAGGCCAGAATGGCCTTGCCCCGCAGTTCCGATCCAATCTTGGGGCCGATGGTTTCCACCTGGCGGACATCAAAGGGATTGCCGGGTATGGCCTGGGTCACGGCCGCCTTGATCTCTTCCACGCGGTCCCCGGACACGGCCGTCTTCTTGAACTGGATCAGGATGTCGGACTCGCCGCCCAGTTCGCTGATGCGCTTGATCTCGGCGTCGCCCAGCCCGATGCCGCTGACGGCGGATCGCACTTCGCCTTCCGTCACCGGGTTCTGGAAGCGGAGCTGCACCGAGATTCCGCCCCGGAAATCAATGGAGTAATTGGGGCCGCCCCGGAAAACCAGGGATATCAGTCCCGCCAGAATCACCGCGGCGGAAATGGCCATGGCGATGCGGCGAATCTTCAGGAAGTCGTAATTGGCGTTCTTGAACCATTCCATGGGAATCCGTCCCGGGTTAGATACTGAGCCGCGTGGGCGCGAACTTCTGGGTGTAGAGGTCAAAGATCAAACGGGTGACGATGATGGCCGTGAACAGCGACACCGCCACACCGATCATCAGGGTCAAGGCGAATCCCCGGATGGGGCCGGTGCCGAACTGGTACAGCACGATGGCCGCGATGATGGTGGTGATGTTGGAGTCCAGAATGGTCACCGTGGCCCGTTCATAGCCCGCGTCTATGGCCGCGCGGATGGTCTTGCCCGAACGCAGCTCTTCGCGGATGCGCTCGTAAATCAGCACGTTGGCGTCCACCGCCATACCGATGGTCAGAATGATGCCGGCGATGCCGGGCAGCGTCAGGGTGGCCTGGAAGCCGGCCAGAATGGCCATCAGGAAGAGCAGGTTCAGCATCAGGGCGATGTCGGCCACGACTCCGGCCACCTTGTAGTACCAGACCATGAACAGCCCGATCACCAGCAGGCTGATCCAGCCCGACATGGTCCCTTTGGCGATAGAGTCGGCGCCCAGGGACGGCCCCACGGTGCGCTCTTCGATAATTTCCACCGGAGCCGGCAGGGCGCCGGCGCGCAGCACGATGGCCAGGTCCCTGGCCTCTTCCATGGAGTCGGAGCCTTCGATGATGGCCCGGCCGTCGGGGATCTTGGTGCGGATCACCGGGGCCATGTGCACCTTGTTGTCCAGCACGATGGCCAGGCGGCGGTTCACGTTGGCGCCGGTCACCCGGGAGAAGATGCGCCCGCCTTCCCGGTTCATGACCAGGGAAACGATGGGCTGGCCGGCGGTGGTGGGATCATTGCCGCCGGTGCCGATTTCCACGTCGGCCTGAGTCAGGTACTTGCCGGTGATCTCCGGTTCGGCCTTCAGCAGGTACAGGTTCCAGTATTCGACGCCGTCCGGACCGGTGAAGGGGTCATTGCCCCAGATGAATTCGTAGTCCGGGGGGATCACCCGGCGCACATCCGGACGGGCCAGGATCAGTTCCACGGCGCGGCGATTGGGCCGGGCCACGGCGATGTCCTCGCCGATGTTGCGCAGCAGGGCGTAGAAGGGATGCTCCTTTTCCAGCCCCTCGGCCAGCATCAGCGAATCGTTGTCCAGGGGGGACTCTTCGCCGAACACCTTGGAGGCTTCCACCAGTTGCTCATCCACCGTATCGCCGGCGGCGGTGTCGGCGGCGGCCGTGTCGGCGGGAGCGGCGGCGGCCAGGGTATCGGCGGCTTCGGGTTCGGTCTCGACCGTCAGGCCGGCTTCCCGGCGCAGCAGATTGTCAATGTCCTCCAGCACTTCCTGGGTCACTTCCGGTTCGGCCACGAGCTGGAACTCCAGCAGCGCGGTCTTGCCGATCAGGGCGCGGGCACGGGAAGGGTCCTGCACTCCGGGCAGCTCCACCACGATGCGGCGGGCGCCCTGGCGCACGATGATCGGTTCGGCCACGCCGAACTGGTCAATGCGGTTGCGCATGATTTCCAAGCTGCGGGCGATGGCGTCGTCGGCTTCTTTGGCCAGGTAATCCA
>QZKQ01000131.1 GCA_003599535.1 Candidatus Zixiibacteriota bacterium
TGATGTCGTAGTTGGCGTTGCGCTCCGCCTCGTCCATGGAGCTGATCTGCGCCCGGAAGCGCTCCGACACCGCCAAACCGGCGGGATCGTCCCAGGCGTAGTTGATGCGCATCCCGGAAGACAACCGGG
Organism: Candidatus Zixiibacteriota bacterium; assembly: GCA_003599535.1. GTDB lineage: Bacteria > Electryoneota > B3-LCP > B3-LCP > B3-LCP > SURF-9. Next base: position 130 of record QZKQ01000131.1, read on the forward strand.
TCACGGCCTGATCCATCGTCGTCTGCGTGGCCCAGAGGTTGCGCTGGGCGGTGAGCGACAGGATGTTGTGGTTGATTCTCGTGCTCATCTCGGTATACCCCCTTCGTTAATCTATCCCATACAATTATTTTCACGCGGTGCTCTTGGCCAGCAGCTTTTTCAGCAGGTAATCGGACATGGTGTCGGCCAGTTTCTCCAAGTGAAGATCATTGGCCAGGGGCGATTCGGCGTCCGCCGCCATTTCCGATTCCAGCTTGCGCCGCGCTCCTTCCAGGGTGTACCCTTCGTGACGGACCAGGTGGTTGATCCGTTCGATGGTCTCGATGTCTGTCCGGCTGTAGCGCCTCTGGTTGCCGACCGTGCGCTGAGGGTGCAGAAAACTCCTAAATTCTTTCTCCCAAAACCGGATGGTCGGTTTGGCGACGCCGGTGATGGCGTTCACCTGGGCGATCGAATACAGGGTTTCCTCGGGCAGCTTGGTTAAGTTCATGTCTGTCACCTCCCTTCGACCTTGAGCTCCTGATTCATCTCACTATTCTTATCGGCGAGTTTTAAGAACACTTTAATGTCCCGGCTAATTTTCTTGGCAAATGTGTAGAATACGCGCTGTGGCACTTTAAATTCCGCCCGGATAATTGACGCCAATGATAAAATATTGCGTTGAGGCACAGTCAAAAAAAGTGTTGCATCCGGGTAATTATTTATGTATATTTACAAGTCTGTAATAACCGTAGCTCCGGCAATGATCCGATTTACCCCGTCACGGATAACCGAGCTCTTTGACAATTTTCGGCATCAGCGGATCGCCGTGGTAGGCGACCTGATGCTCGATCGCTACATGTGGGGCGCGGTGCAGCGCATCTCCCCGGAGGCTCCGGTACCGGTGGTGGAAGTGACCTCTGAGACCGTCAAGTTGGGGGGCGCCGCCAACGTGGCACACAATATCGTCACCCTGGGGGCCGCGGCGCTGCCCGTGGGGGTGGTGGGAGATGACGCCTACGGCATGAACCTGCGCGGCCTGTTCGAGGCCGCGGGCCTGAGGGTGCACGGCATCATCACCGATGCGGACCGGCCCACGACCATGAAGACCCGCATCATCGCCAACGACCAGCACGTGGTCCGCGCCGACGTCGAATCCAAGGCTGAGCTGTCCGCCGCTGCTGCGGCGCGTCTGCTGGAGGTATTCCATCAGATCCTGCCCGAGGTGGACGGGGTCATCCTGGAAGACTACAACAAGGGCGTCCTGATGCCCCGGGTCATCCAGGAAATCGTACGCCTGTGCCGGGAAAGCGACCGGTTCGTGGCGGTGGACCCCAAGTTCCGCAACTTCTTCAATTACCGCGGGGTAGACCTGTTCAAGCCGAACACCAAGGAAACGGAAGAAGCTCTGGGCGCCAAGATCGAGACGGACGAGGATCTCTTTCTGCTGGCCGGACAACTGTTCGAGAGGCTGAACTGCAGGAGCATTCTTCTGACGCGTGGGGAGAAGGGGATGGCGCTGTTTCCGGGGCCGAACCAGCCGCCGGTGCTGGTGCCCACCCGGGCCAAGAAAATCCACGACGTGTCCGGAGCCGGGGATACCGTGATCGCCACCCTGGTGGTGGCCAAACTGGCCGGCGCCTCGCTCTACGAGGCGGCCTCCCTGGCCAATTACGCCGCCGGCATCGTGTGCGGAGAAGTCGGGGTTGTTCCCATCGAATATCAACGCTTGCGCGAAGCCGTCAACGACGATTGCGAATAAGGTTTTTTCCTGGAACTTTCCGGGAATTCATCCGTATCAGATGGAGATTTCGGGCGATTAGCTCAGTTGGTTAGAGCGCTGGTCTCACATACCAGAGGTCACAAGTTCAAGTCTTGTATCGCCCACGGGAATCCACACCCTTTCGCCTCGTCCTTCCGTACAACAACGTCCTGTCATGTACCAGCCTCCACAGGCCAAAATCCACGATTGGGAAAGTTTATTCCGGCAGCGCGGCCGGTGGAAGGAACAGGCGAAGACCGTGGTGTTTACCAACGGCGTTTTCGACCTCCTGCACCGCGGCCATGCCGACTACCTGCTGGCCGCCCGGCAGTTGGGGGACGTCCTGGTGGTCGGGGTCAACACCGACGCCTCGGTGAAGCGCTTCAAGGATCCCCGCCGGCCCCTCGTATCACAGGATGACCGCGCCTTTCTCCTGGCCTGCCTGGGCTTCGTGGATGCCGTCACCCTGTTCGATCAGGACACCCCGCTGGAGCTGATCACCGAACTGCAGCCGGACGTGCTGGTCAAGGGGGCGGATTACCGGGAAGAGGAGATCGTCGGCGCGAGAGAAGTGAAGCTGGCCGGGGGACGGGTGGAACGCATACCCTTGACGGAAGGGAAGTCCACCAGCAGCCTTATTCATCTTATTACTGAGAAGTACCGAACCGAATAAACCGGGAGCGCCTTTCAAGAGCAGGCGATCCCCAGGGCGACGATTCATTTATGTTTGATCAGCTCACACAAGGTTTTGAGAACTTTTTCCGCCACCTGCGGGGCCACGGGAAGCTGACCGAGGACAATATCCGCGAGTCCCTGCGCGAGGTGCGCCGCATTCTACTGGAAGCGGACGTCAACTTCAAGGTGGTCAAGCAATTCATTCAAAACGTTCAGGAAAAGGCCCTGGGGCAGGAAGTCCTGCGCAGCATCACTCCCGGGCAGTTAGTCATTAAAATCATCCATGATGAGTTGGTGGCGCTGCTGGGCGAGGGGGTCAGCCGGCTGGATCTTTCCTCTCTGCCGCCGGTCCCCGTGATGGTAGTGGGTTTGCAGGGGTCGGGCAAGACCACCTTCATCGCCAAGCTGGGCCTGCACCTGCGGCGCAAAGGGAAATTCCCCCTGCTGGTGGCCGGCGACGTCTACCGTCCCGCCGCCATTGACCAGCTTCAGCAGTTGGGCCGTCAGCTCGATCTCCCGGTGTGGGCTCCCGGAGTCCAGGATCCGGTGGACATCTGCCGCGATGGCATGGCCGAAGCCCGGCGCACCGGACGCGATGTGGTGCTGCTGGATACCGCTGGACGCCTGCACATTGACGAACCGATGATGCAGGAGCTGGCCCGCATCCGCGAGGCCCTGAAGCCGCCGGAAATCCTCTATGTGGCCGACGGCATGGCCGGGCAGGACGCGGTACGGGCGGCGCAGGAATTCCAGCAGCGGCTCGATTTTTCCGGCATCGTCCTGACCAAGCTGGACGGCGACGCCAAGGGCGGAGCCGCGCTCTCCATCCGGGCCGTCACCGGCAAGCCCATCCGCTTCATCGGCACGGGGGAGAAGACAGACGCCCTGGAAGAGTTCCACCCCGACCGGATGGCCAACCGCATCCTGGGAATGGGCGACATCGTCAGCCTGGTGGAAAAAGCCCAGGAAGCGGTGGATCAGGACACCGCCGAGAAGCTGGCACAAAAGCTGGCCCGGCAGGAATTCACCCTGGAAGATTTCCTGGAGCAGCTCCGGCAGTTGAAGAAGATGGGGCCGCTCGACCAGTTGATCGGCATGATTCCGGGGATGGGCAAGCTGAAGAATCTCCAGGTGGACGAAAAGGACATGAAGCGCACCGAGGCCATCATCTGCTCGATGACCCCGGAAGAGCGCCGCAAGCCGAACCTCATCAATGGCAGCCGCCGCAAGCGGATCGCCATGGGGTCCGGCACCCGGGTTCAGGATGTCAACCAGTTGCTGAACCAATTCGATCAAATCAAAGGCATGATGAGGCGCATGGGAAAAATGAAGGGCCGCTCCGGCATGCCCTTTCCCTTTCCCTGATCCGCCCCCTGCCGTCAAGAACCGCAGACGACCAGAAAAGAGTCATACAGGAGGCTTGTAAGTGGCAGTAAAACTTCGCCTGATGCGCTTGGGACGCAAGGGTCAACCTTTCTACCGGATCGTAGCCGTGGACGCTCGCAAGAGACGCGATGGAGCCTATATTGATAAGATCGGCCACTACAATCCGATGGCCCGGCCCGCCGAGCTGGTCATGGACGACGATAAGGCCATGAAGTGGTTGCGCACCGGCGCCATCCCCACGGACACCGTTCGCAGCCTGCTTTCGCGCCGCGGGGTGATGCTCCGCCTGAGCCTGGAGAAGAAGGGCCTGAGCGCGGAAGAGATTGACGCCCGCGTCGGCCAGCACCGCCTGGACCGGGAAGCCAGGCTGCGGGAACGCGATCACGTGGCCCAGCCGGCGGTGATAGCCAGCCCGGAGCCGGAACCGGAGACTGAAACTGCCGCTGCGCCCGCCGAGGAGGAGAAATCCGCGGAAGAAGAGCCCTCCGCCACTCCAACTGAAGGCGCGTGATTGCAGTACTACTTCCGTTGAAGGACACCGGTTGGTATCCCCAGTACTCTCACATTACCATTAATCGTACTCACCACCACCCTATTGTTGGTCAGCAGACCAAGCCGGAGTCTGTTATGATGATGAAAGAATTTCTTGAATTTATTGCCAAGCACCTGGTCGAGGACCCCGACAAGGTCTTTGTCACCGAGGATGAGAACGACAAAGGTTTGATCTTCAAGCTGTCCGTCGGCGAGAACGACCTCGGCCGCGTGGTGGGCAAAGACGGCCGCACCGCCCGATCCCTGCGGACCCTGCTGACCGCCGCCAGCGCTCGCCAGGGTAAGCGCGCCACCCTGGAAATCCTGAACGGAAACCGGAAGTAATCGCGGGACCGATGGGCCAGACCGACCCCCTGATCGAGGTTGCCAGGATCATCAAACCTCAGGGCCTTAAGGGTGAGTTGAAAGTCCTTCCCTATTCCCGGGACCCCCAGGATCTAAAGCGATATCAGACCCTTATCATCGTCCGGGAGGGCGGCCGCCGGGACGAATATACGGTGGAACGTTTCAGGATCATGACGGATTATGTGATTCTGAAACTGACGGGCGTGAATGACCGAGATCAGGCCGAAGAGTTCCGCGACCTCGCCGTCATGGTGCGCCCGGAGCAACTGCCGGAACCGGGGGAAGGGGAATATTTCATACGCGACCTGATCGGACTTCAGGTCTTTTCGGAACAGGGCGAGCCGTTGGGCGAACTGGCCGACGTGCTCGAACTGCCGGCGCATGACGTTTACCAGGTCATCTCGGGCGCTCGCGAACTGCTGATTCCCGCCATTGCCGACGTAGTGCAGGAAATCAACCTGGAGCGGCGGGTCATGATCGTTCGCCTGTTGGACGGCCTTCTCGATCTTCCCTGACGGCAAACTGCATGCGCGTTGACGTTCTCACCCTTTTTCCCGGCATGTTTGAAGGCTTCCTGCGGGATGCCATGATCAAACGCGCCGTCCAGAGGGGGTTGCTGGAAGTCCATCTGCACCAGTTGCGAGATTGGGCGGAAGGACGCCACCAGCAGGTGGACGATTACCCCTTCGGCGGCGGGCCGGGGATGGTGCTGAAGCCCGACCCGATCTTTGCCGCCCACGAGGACCTGGTCAGGGACAGGCCGGAAAAACCGCTGACCATCTTCTTTTCCCCGTCCGGCGAGCTGCTCGACCAGTCCCTGGTGGAGGAACTGGCCGGCATCGCCCCCATGATTTTTGTCTGCGGGCGGTACAAGGGAGTGGATCAGCGGGCCATGGATGGCCTGGCCGACCGGATCATTTCCATCGGTGATTACGTGCTTTCCGGCGGGGAACTGCCGGCCATGGTGCTGCTGGAGGCCATGACTCGGCTGATTCCCGGAGTCATCAACGACCTCGAATCGGCCCGCACGGACAGCTTCCAGGCCAGCCTGCTGGAAGGTCCGCTGTACACCCGTCCCGAGGTGTTCCGCGGGATGAGCGTGCCCGAAGTGTTGATGTCGGGCGACCACCGAAAAATCGCCGACTGGCGCGCCCAGAAAGCCCTCGAAACTACCCGCGCCCGCCGCCCTGACCTGTGGCAGCGCTACCTGAAGAATAAATTGCCCAAGGATATATAGGTTAACCATGCGAGACCTGCATTTGATCACTGCGTCCCAGATACGGACCGACTTGCCCAAGTTCAAGGCCGGGGATACTGTCAAGGTACATGTTCGTGTCATCGAGGGCGACAAGGAACGCATTCAGGTGTTCCAGGGAACGGTGTTGAAGCGCAACGGCGCGGGCCTGAACGAGATGTTCACGGTGCGCAAGGTGTCGGCCGGGGTCGGCGTGGAACGCGTCTTTCCCCTGCATTCGCCACGCCTCGCCACAGTGGAGCTGGTGCGCGAGGGCAAGGTGCGCCGCGCCAAGCTGTACTACTTGAGCAGCCTGCAGGGCAAGGCCGCCCGCATCAAGGAGAAGACCCCGGCGTCTTCGGGTGCCTCCGGAGCCCGTACCACCACGAACAAGTAGACTCAACCGACATAGGTTTGGCTCAGGGAAGACGGTGAAAATCCGTCGCTGCCCCGCAACTGTGATCGGCCCCCCGGGGCCGTAAGCCAGATACTTGAGCGAAACGCGAGCTATTGCCTTCGCGGGAGGGCGCCACGATCGTTCTCCTCGGTGCGCCGGGGAGATTTCGTTTGAAGGGGCCGCTCCGGCCCCTTCAAACATTTCCGGCCGGGAGAACGAGGCCGTGGTGCGGAAAATTGAGACCATACCAGAAAATCACACGATCCGCCATGCTGGCGGCTGCCTGCGTCGTCCTGGGGTACCTGTTCATGCCGGTGCCCAACGTGGAGATGATCACCGCCGCGATCTTCCTGTCCGGCCTATGGACGGGGCCGCGCCACGGCCTGATCATCGGTTTGACGGCCGAAGCGCTGTTCTCGCTGTCCAACCCCATGGGCTTCCCGCCGCCGCCCCTGCTGGCCGCGCAACTGGCAGGCATGGGCCTGGCGGGCTGGACCGGCGGGATGCTGCGCGGCCTGGTGGCCCGCCTCCCCTTCTACCGCCGCCCCTGGACCGGTCATGCCCTCCTGGCCGCCGTTGGACTCTTCCTCACCCTGACCTTCGATCTGCTGACCACTCTCAGCTTTCCCCTGGCCGCGGGATTTTCCCTGGGCCAAGTCAAAATCGCCCTCGCCTTTGGATTGCCCTTCGTCGCAGTTCACACCGGAGTCAACACCCTGATATTCGCCCTTATCCTGCCTGTTATCATCGCCCGCTTCCCTGCCTGGAGAACCCCGTGAAACCCGCTTTCTCCGTCTCCTTTCTGTGCCTTATGCTCCTGGCCTTGACGGTCGCAGCCCAGGAGCCGGAGGCCCCGGCCGAACCGGCCCCATCCGACAGTCTGGCGCCGGATTCTCTGAGCCGCGTGATAGTCCTTCCTCCGCCCCTGGCGCTGACCCTGCGGAATGAAGCCCTCCTGGAATTCGACAAGGAAGAGTTCGGGGACTGGGTTCGTCTCCTGCCCGGATACTACCCCCTGGATCGCGCCGGCTACGCCTCGGCCGACCGCGGGTTGATGCTGGGCGCGTTCCCCACCATGGAATTGTACTTCCGCGGCCGGCGCCTGGAAGATCACCTGCTGGGTGCGCCGGAGCTGGGCTGGGTTCCCCCGGAGGCGCTGGCGTCGGTAACCTTCGCGCCCCTGCCCCTGGGTGCCCCCGGAGCCCAGATCGTCACCGATCTGCTCCTGCTGGATCCCACCCCGCCGGCCAGCCGCATCTCCGTACGCGACGGCTTTTACGGGCTGGGCACGGTGGATTTCGATCTGACCCAGAAGATTACGCCGGCCGTGACCCTGAACGGCGGCGGACGGGTGGCCACCTTCGGCGGACGCCTGCCCAACAATGAAGGCTACGGCCTGAACCTGCGCGCCGAGACGGTATTCGAGACAAGTCCGGGATTGTGGGGCTGGGGCGGCGTCATGCAAAACCGCTTGAATTCCCAGGTGCCCTTCACCGAGGTAGACCACAACCGGGTGCGCTATGACGGGGACCTCGCCCTGAACTGGCGGGGTCTGACGGGTCACCTCTACGGCTTTCAGCAGCGGGAAACCTACGGCCCCGGCAATGACGCCTGGCACGAAGGGGGGCTGATCCTGCGCGGCCGCAGGCAATATGCGGGGGTGGACGCCGCCCTGGAGGCGCGGGCCGCCCTGGCGCGCTGGCGCTTGAAAGGACAGGCCTGGTCCAACACCTCCTTCGGGGGAGCTCGGGCCGACCTGCAGTACCGCCCCGTCCGCTGGCTGGCCGCCCAGGCACACCTGGGGCTGGAGCTGTCGGACGAATTCGCCCCCGCTGCGAAGTTGGGCGCCTCCCTGGAAGCCCCCGCTGACCGCCCGGTGCGGTTGTTCGCCGCGGCGGCCCGGCACCAGCGCTTCCCCTCCCGCTTTGAGCTGCAGGCCGACTACGCTCCCGGGGAGCACTTCCTGCCCTATGATCCCGCTTTCTACCAGTTTCCGGAATTGGCCATCCTGGGGCAGCCGGGACTGACCAATGAGACTTATACCACCGCCCAGGCCGGCGTCCGCCTGGAAAGCGCCGCGCTGCGGTCTTCCGTGGCGCTCTTCCGGCAGCAGGTGGACGACCCCATCCGCTGGCGGGCGGAGGGGGACGGCTTGCGGGCCTACAACGCCGCACAGGAGGAGCGCGACGGGGTGTTGGGCTGGGCGCAATTGTTCCTCCCCTACCGCCTGGAATTTGGGGCTACGGGGTCCTGGGTGCCCCGGGACGAGGAGGAGCAGAGCCTCTATCCCGAAGTTATTGCGCACGCCTGGGGGCAGTACAGCCAGCCGTTGTTCGAAAATCACCTGGTCATGCGCCTGAGGGTGTGGGAGGATTACTGGGGGGTGCGGCAGTTTCCGGTTCCCGGCGGGTGGGACGAGGAAGCGGGTGACTTCATCCTCTCCGCCCGCATTTCCGCCTCGCTGCTCGGGGTGCACCTGTTTTGGGGAGTGAACAACATCCTGGACCGCAAGTACGAACTGGTCCCCGGGCTGCCGTTGATGCACAAGGAAGAGGTCTGGGGGGTGGTGTGGAACTTCCGGGATTGACACTGAAGGCCATGAGAATCCCTCTGATATTGCTGCTGGCCATCCTGCTGACGGCGGTGGCTGCCCATGCCCAGGAGACCGCCGTCCTGGAAGGGCGGGTGGTGGAGGCGCGGACCGGTCTGCCTCTGCCCGGAGCCCACCTCCGCGTGGCGGGGACTCCCTGGCGCTTGCAGGCCGGACCGGACGGGCGGTTCCGCCTTCCCGGCCTGGCCCCGGGATCCTACCAGTTGGAAGTCACCCACGTCGGCTACCGCCGGCGTTTGGCCGAGATTACGCTGGGCGCCCACGTCTCGGAGGCGCTGGAAGTGCGTCTGCACCCCGAGCCGGTGGCGCTGCCGGACATGACGGTGCAGGTTGCGCCGTTACCGGCCGCAGGTGAGTACGCGGGGGCGAGGGTCATCACCCGAGAAACGCTCCTGCGGGAGAAGCCCCGCGACCTGGCCGAGCTGCTGTCCCGGGAAGGGCTGGCGGAGATCACTTCGGATGGGTCGCCGGGGGGGAGCCGCACCGTATCCCTGCGCGGCAGCGCCGCCGGCCAGGTGCTGGTGCTCCTGGACGGCCGCCCCTTGAATGAGGCGGGCGGTGGCGCGGCGGACCTGTCCCGCATCTCTCCGGCGGAAGTCCAGCGGGTGGAAGTCTATCCCCAGGCTCCCGCGTCCCTGGGGATGCAGGCCATCGGCGGGGTCATCAATATCATCACCCTGCAGCCGGGGCTGCGGGAAGCGCGGATCCAGGCGCAGGCGAGCCAGTATGGCGAGCGGCAGGGAGCCATTACCCTGGGCCACGGGTGGGGCGGGTGGCCGGTCCTGGGGATCTTCGAGCACCGGGAATCGAACGGTGCGTACCGCTACCGGGTGTCGCCCGACGACGGGATTGACCTCTACACCCGATCCGTGGGCCAGACGCTGACCCGCGCCATGGCCGATTACCGCCGCGATCATCTCGCGCTGAAACTGGATCCGCCCGGTCCGGTGCAGGTAGGCTACCGTCGCACCCTGCTGCGCCGCCACAACCCGGATTACCTGCCGGTCTCCCTGCTGGAGCACGACGCCGGCACCGACGACGACCGCCAGGAATTCTACCTGGAAGCGCAGGGTGGGGAGGGGGGATGGCGCCCCGAACTGCGCCTGGCCGCGGAAGGCTACGGCCAGCAGACCTGGACCGACTACGGACCTCAGTACCCCGCCCTGAATCGCCGCCGGAACCTGCGCGGGGAAGTCTATGGCGCGGAGGCCGCCTGGCGCTGGCGGCAGGGCTGGCGCAACATAAGCTTGGGCGCCGGTTCGCGCTGGGAACGCTTGTGGTCCGCGGACCTGGCCAGAGGCTACGCCGGGCGGCGGCATGAATTCGGTTACTTGCAGGTCCAGGGCGACCCCTTCGCCGCGGAAGGGCGGGCGCTGCGCACGGGCCTCTATTCCGGAGTTCGCGCCGACCTGTACAGCGGCCAGCAGGCGTTCGTGCATCCCCGCCTGGGGCTGGAGATTGTGGGCGGGCGGGAAGTGGCCTGGTCTCTGCGCGGCGAGGCGGCCGGAGCCTACAGCCTGCCCACCTTCAACGCGTTGTTCTGGCAGGAGGACCTGCAATCCCGGGGTAATCCCGACCTGAAACCTGAACGCAGCCTGAACCGAGAACTGGCCGCACGGATTTCCTGGCGCGGGTGGGAAACCGGGTTGACCGGCTTCGATCGGGAAGTGTGGGACCTGATCTACTGGCAACTGGACTTTGACCACAAGTGGAAGCCGCTGAACCTGTACCGCGCCCGGATCAGCGGACTGGAAGCGTCCCTCGCCGGGCGCACCGGAGAAGGGCCCTGGCACGCCCAGGCGACCGTCACCAGCCGCTGGATGCGGGCGGTCAACCAGACCGGCCAGCCCAACACCGACGGCCAGATCCTCCCCTACCGCCCCTTGAATACCACCACCCTGTCGCTGCGGCAGAACCTGAAGGCGCTGGATCTGGACCTGTCCGCCCGCTGGGTCAGCCGTCGCTACACCAACGACGCCAACACCCAGTGGCTGTCCCCCTACACGGTCTGGGATGCCGGCCTGACCCGCACCTTCGACCTGGACCGCGGCCGCACCCGCGTGACCCTGCGAGCCGAAGTGCGCAACCTGTTCGACCGCAATTACCGCTTGGTGGAAGCCGCCCCCCTGCCGCTAAGGGAATTCTGGGTTTCCGCCGGCCTCGAAAAATCATTGCTTTCCAGTCTTCTCACCCAACCTTAACCGGGAGTTCCTGATGCGATCCACCGTACTCCTTCTGTTGTCTCTGTTCATCAGCATCCTGTTCCTGGCCGGATGCAGCGAAGACTCCACCACCGCACCGCCTCTTCAACAGTTCACCACCAGCGCCTGGGTGGTCAATTCCCTGAGCAGCACCCTGTCCCGCGTGGATCTGGACAGCGGTGACGTGACGGTCAACGTCCTGTCCCTGGGAACGTTCGCCAACGACATCGCCGTCAGCGGCACAATGGCCTACGTGGTCAATTCCGGCGACAACCAGATCCAGATCGTGGACCTGACCACCGGCCAGACCGACGGCACCATCGAAATCCTGCTGGGGATGAATCCCTGGGCCATCGCGGTGGACGGCAGCCAGCGCGGGTATGTCACCAATTATCTGACGGGCAATGTCTCTGTGCTGGACCTGGTTTCCCGGCAGGAGTCGGACACGCTGGTGGTCGGCACTTCGCCGGAGGGGGTGTGCATTCATCAGGACGTCCTGTACGTCACGGACGTGAACCTCGTCTGGCCGGTCTACGGGCAGGGATACGTCCATGCCTATTCGCTGCCGGACCTGGATCACGTGGCCGTCATTCCGGTGGCGACCAATCCCCAGGTGGTTCTTCCCGGCCCGGACGGCATGATCCACGTGGTGTGCACCGGGGATTTCGGCGCGGTGACGGGGCAGGTGCAGTTGATTGATCCGGCCACCCATTCCGTGGTGGACAGCATCGCCCTGGGCGAATATCCCGGTTCGCTGGCCTTCAGCCAGGGGGTCGGATTCCTGGGCTACAGCCGTCTGGATGGGACCGGCGCCATACTGTCCTACGATGTCTTCGCCCGCCAGGTTCTCCGTGGCGCGGACAATCCCATCCCCGTAAACTCCGGGGTATGGGATGTGGTCGCGACGCCGGAAGGGCGCCTCCTGGCCTGCTGCTTCGGCGCGGACCAGGTGGTGGAACTGGAGACGGATGGAACCGTGGTGGCGACGTACGATGTGGGCAACGGCCCTCAGGCTGTGGGCGTGGCCGAACTGCCCGAAGAATAGGCGGCGGATCATCCGGAAATGAAAAAAGCGACGCGCGAGCGTCGCTTTTGATATTTTCAGCAGGGATGAATCAGCGGAACAGGGCCTTGATGGACCCCCAGGTCTGCTGGATGCCGGAAAAGTACATGACCACCGACTGCACCGTGCTTAAGGAAGAGGTCCCGTTGCTCATGACCGCGCGGATGCGGTAGTAATAGGTGCGGGTGGAGCTCTTGTAGATGTCGCGGTCTTCGTAGAGGTACGTGGAGCTGTTGCCCTGCGGACCGATATCTTCCAGCGGCAGGTAGGTCAAGCCGTCCAGGCTGCGCTCCACCTTGAATTCGGACACGCCGCTTTCGTTGCCGGTGGTCCATTCCAGGTTGACCTGGTCGGCGTTTTCCGGCGTGGCAGTGAAACTGATGATAACGCTTTGGGCCTGCCCGAAACTCGCGGCCAGCAGCGTCACTGCGACAGCCAGGAGAAGGGGTTTTACTCGCGGCATAGTACTCCCTTGCAAGTATCGCCTTAAAAATACAGGGGAAAAGCGTCAATGTCAAGTAAAATCGCAACGGATTTTGATGGCCGCCCGATTACTGCCCGATCTTCTTTATGAACTCGTCATAGGTCGCGGTGTGGGGCGGATCCAGGGCCGTCAGTTCCTGCAACTGCGGGCTCATGCCCAGGTTGGACAGCATCCGGGCCAGATCCAGGTGGTGCAATTGGTAGAAGCGCTGGACCCCTTCGTCCTCCGCGTTCATGCCTTTCAGGCGCAGCACTACCACCCGGAGATACTGCTCGGAAGTTTTACGGTCGTCCACCCGCAAACGGTTGCGCGCCTGGGCGAAAAAATACTCCAGTTCGCGCAGGGGGTTGCGGGATTCGGCGCGCACTTGTTCGATGTGCTCGGAGCGTTCCTTCCAACCCTGGTTGAAGTACTCGGTGAACTTGGACTGCTGGGCCACATCGAAGGCCTTCTGGTAATACGGAGTGCCGCCCAGTTTGGATACCTTGTCGTACTCCTGGGCCAGGAGAATGTTGAAGTAAAAATCCAGCAGGCTGGTCAGGGGGTGAAAGCGGTCGGAATGGACGAACTGGTCGCCCTGGCGGTAGGGGAAGCTCCAGCGCCGGTCGGAGGCCTGAAAATCGCCCTGGTTGCTGATGACGACCCGGACTTCCCAGCGTTCCTCGTAGCTCAGCGGTTCCATGCGCTCCACGTAGATGTCCACCAGCACGTCAATGTTGTAGCGGCGCGAGTCGTCCGTCCAGTCGTATTCGTTGATGTACTTGACGATCTGATCCTGCAGACCGGCGAGCTTGGTCTGGACCTCCGGCGTCAGCTTCTCCGTGTTGATGGTGACGCGGCCGATCAGCCGCTGCGTCCGGCCCGGCACGGCGCTGAGCAAAACGGCGCAACAGACGGCAACGAGTAAAAAAGACAGTTGATTTTTCATCTCGGCTCGCTTATATTTTGCTTCAGTACCGGGTTATGGAATTCTACGGCCATGCACAAGCGCCACTTTTTGCCCTTCTGTCTGTTTAATTCCTTCGCCCTGCTGGCGGTTCCCGCCTTGGTCGGCGCCGCGTTCGATGCGCCGCCGCCCGAGCCGTACTCCTTCGCCCTGGCCAACCTGGCGGCCTTTCCCGACCCGTGGCTGGACCACCGGCCGGAGGCGCGCGGGGGCCTGTCCGCCGGAGGCGCCCGCCTCTACGGCTTGCCGGAAGTCCAGCCTTTCGCCTTCCGCGCGGCGGTGCGGGGGTGGGGCGGCCTCCTTCGGGCGCGGGGTCGGGGATTGAACAGCGGCCCCTACTCAGAGACGGCCGCCGCCCTGGGAGGCGAAATTCCGCTGGGGGAAGGCTTCCACGTGGGCGCCGACGCCCAGGTCTTGCAGGTAGCCATTGACGACTACGGATCGGACCAGGTTTTCCAGATGGACGCCAATGCCCGCTGGGACCTGGCGCCGGACCTGTCCCTGGCTGCCGCCGCCGTCAACCTGGCCGGAGCGCGTCTGGGGGAAGGCGGCTACGAGCTTCCTCGCCGTTTGGCGCTGGGTGCGCGCTACGACCCCATCCCCGTCCTGCGGTTGTACGTGGAGATCGAGCAGGAAGTCCACTTTCCCTTAAGTCTGCGGATCGCGGCAATCTTCCAACCGCTGGACCGGGTGGCCCTGCTGGCGGGCTACCAGAGCGATCCGGGGCTGGTTTCCGCCGGACTTGGCGGACGGGTCGGCCCGGTGCAGGCCACCGCCGCCTACCAATATCACCCCGACCTGGGCTTCTCCCAATGCTACGGCCTGGCCGTCACCTTCTGATCGTCCTGCTGGGCTTCGCCGCCTTAATCTGTCCTTCACGCGCGGCGGCCCAGTTCGAAGAGGATACCGCGCCCTGGCTGGTGGAATACTGGGGCGAGGCGGATCTGGACGAGCCCTTCGTATTTGCCGCCGACAGCAGCCGCGCAGATTCCGCCTTCTGGAATCTGCAGGCGACGCTCCGCTGGCGGCAGGATGAACCAGTCCCGGCGACCGCCACGCAGAGTCCCTTCCGCGCCGGTCCCCGGCTGTTCCTGCGCTCCCCCCGCGGCCTCAAGGCCGGCCTGGCCCTGGACAAGGATCCCGGCGAGGCGCGCTGGGACGATCATGCCGCCGCCTCGCTGGCCGCACCGTTGCCGGAAAACTGGGGCACGGTGATTCTGGGGGATTATCGCGCCGCCTTCAGCCAGGGACTGATCCTGCGCTCCGGGCGCCGCTACGGCCTGGGGCAGGAAACCGCCGGGCATCTGCACTCAGGGGAGGGATTGCGCCCCTACGCCGGGTGGGAGGAGGGCCAGGCCCTGCGCGGCGCCGGAGTCGAGCTGCGCCGCGGGGATTTCCAGGCCTGGGCCTGGGGGTCCAGCCGGGGACGGGACGCCCGGGTGGATTCCGCGGGGCGGGTCACCTCCTTTGCCACCGCCGGCCTGCACCGCACTCCGGCGGAAGAATCCCAGCGTGACGCCTGCCGCGAAACGGGCTGGGGAGCACGGGCGCAGTACCAGCCGCGGGGAGGCTCCTGGACCTTCGGGGGATCGGTGTGCCGCCTGGACTGGGATCGCGAGGTGTTGGCCGCAGACGAACCGCTACGGCGGGCCCGAAACGGCAGCGTGGACCTGGCCTGGAAGGGCGGCGTCCATTCTGTCGCGTTGGAAGCGGCCTGGGACGAGCGCGGCCGATCCGCCCAGGCTGGCACGTTGCGCGCCCGGTTGCCTCGCGTGGAAGCGGCCGGCGCGATCTACCGCTTCGCACCGGATTACTTTGCGCCGCTGGCGGGATTCCTGGATATTACGGCGGAGGAGGCCTGTAACCGCGAAGGAGTTTACTCCGCCCTGGGCCTGCGCGAGGCGTGGGGCCGGCTCTCCGGGTTCGTCCACCTGTACCGTCACCCGGTTCGCCGGCCGGGGGCTTCCTGGGGCGGGCGCGATCTGTGCCTGAGCGGCGAGAAGACGCTGCCCCACGGGGAAATCTCGCTGGCCTCGCGCTGGGTGCGCCGCGAGGAGCCGGATTCGGCCCTGGCGCAGGACCGCTGGCGGGGGTACGCCACATTGCGCCTGGAATCCGCGGCCGGGGAGATGGAATCCCGGCTGCAGCTATGCCGCGCGCCCGGACTGCCGGGCACGGGCCAGATGCTGCGGCTGGGCCTGGCGCGACGCTTCGACCTGGGCGCCGGGCTGGAAATCGGGGTCCAGGCGCACACCGGTATCTACCGGGCTGACGACTGGGCGTTGCGGCTCTACTGGAACGACCTGGATCCGGCCGGCACACTGCGATCGCAGCCGGTGTGGGGGAGAGGCAGCTTATGGCAGGTGAGCGTACACGGCCTGCGCCCCGGCTGGGGCCGCCTGGCCATGACCCTGCTGTGGGACCGCCCGGAAAGCCTCGCCGGGCGCAGCCCCAGCCGAACCCTGGGCCTGGTCTACAGATTATCCTGAGGCCTCGTATTTCCTATAGCAGCCCATTCTCCTCAGAATTGTGCACTTTTTGATTGATTTCCACAATTTATTTGTTTAAGTTTTAATACAGTTGGTTTCCTCCCTATTCATGAGACGGCCATGGCGCAAGACGCGAACAAACCGGTTATTCTACTGGCGGACGACGACGACGTCATCCGCAACATGGGTCGCGACATTCTGCACATTCTGGGATACCAGGTAATACTGGCCGGCAACGGTGAAGAGACCGTTTCCCTTTACCGGCAAAACAGTGCCAAGGTTGACCTCATTTTGCTGGACTGGCATATGCCGGGCCTGACGGGGATGGAGATCCTGGAGCAGCTCTGGGCCATCAATCCGGAGGTTAAGGTGGTGCTGGCCACGGGGTTGGGGCAGCCCCGGGAAATCGAGACCATCCGGAAAAGCGGGCACACTGTATCTCTCCTGCAGAAGCCCTACCTGGTCAAGGATCTGCAAAGCGAATTATCCCGCCTTGTGAACCTGTGACGGGAACCGTGCGGCCGGAATTTTCATTCCAACCTTAAGGGCACCCTCTTAACCTCTGTGATGCGATGCGATTTGGTCCTGGTTTTGGATGGCTTTGTCTGATTTTGGGAGGGATTCCGGCGCTGTCCGCCGCCCGTCCTCCCGATCCCGCCTTTTACCCCCTGATGCAACGCCTGGTGGCCGACGGCCACGATTCCGCGTTCGTGGCGGAGTTGTTCCAGGACGAGCGCACTCAATTCATCCCCCGGCTGGTGGAACTGAACCTGCGCCCTCGTGAGGTCAAGGCCACGTATGACGGATTCCTGACCTCCCGTCAGGTGGCGGAGGGGCGGCGTTTCCTGAAAGAGCACCGCGCCGACCTCGAGGCCGCGCTGCAGGGTACCGGGGTTCCCCCGGAGTACGCCGTGGCCCTGCTGAAGATCGAATCCGACCTGGGCCGCCGGCCCGGGAATAACCCTATCTTTACCAGCTTCGCCACCATCACCCTGCTGGCCGATTCCCTGCACTGGGTGGCGCAGTACGACACCAGCGGCGGCCGGGATCTGGAGCGCATGCAGCAGCGTGCCCAGCGCCGTTCCCGGTGGGCGTATAAGGAGATGAACCTGTTCCTGGAGGTCTGCCGTAAGGAAGGGTGGCATCCCCTGGAGGTCAACGGTTCCTGGGCGGGGGCCTTCGGCTGGGCCCAATTCCTGCCTTCCAGCCACCTGCGCTGCGCCCGCGACGGCGACGGGGACGGCCGCGTGGATCCCTTCAGCCTGAAGGACGCCGCGGCCAGCCTGTCCCACTACCTGAAGGAGGCGGGCTGGAAGCAAAGCCGCGCCTCCCGCAAGCGCGCCCTGATGCAGTACAATCCCAGCGAAGCCTACGCCGAGTGCATTCTGGAATACGCCCGCCGGTTGCAGCAGAGCGCCGGCGCGGACGACGATCCCCCGGAAGCCATCGAAGCGGCCGGATAGCCGCCTGCGATCTTCTGCTTACGCCTGTCCCGATCTCACGATGCCAATTGCTATCTCCTCGCACTCCCGCCGTCCCTACTTCGTCCTGCTGCTCCTGACCCTGGCCGCCCTGCCGGCTGCGGCTTCGGGAGCGGATCACCTGAGCATTACTCCCCCCCAAGCCGGTGCCCCGCCGGTACATGCCGAGCTGCGCCAATGCGGCAAACTGCTTTACCTGGACCTGAACGGCCTGGCCACCGCGCTGAACTTGAAATCCTACACCAACACCGAGCGCCGTAAATTCCAGTGTGAGATCGGACCCACCCCCGTCAAGTGGACCGCCGACAACGTCTTCGTCATCGTGGGGGAGGAAATCCGGCAATTGCCCGGGGAGACGCTGTTCCGGGAGGGCCGTTTCTGGGCGCCCCTGGAGTCCGTGACCGACCTCCTGGCCGCCCTGTATCCCGCCCAGATGGTGTACGACCGCGCCGCCCGGACGCTACGGCTTTCTCCGTGCAGTGAAGAAGTATTCACCGTGCGCTACGAAGCCAAGGACAACGGCACCCTGGTGCGAATGGGGTGCACCCGTCCGGTGGCCCTGTCCAACCCCGTGCTGCGCGACGGCACCCTGTATCTGACGCTGCTGGGGGTGCGGGTGCGCCGGGAAGCGCTGGAGAAGGTTCCACCCGGCGGGCTGGTGGATCGCGTCACGGTGCAGGAATTCGCGGGTTCAACCCAGGTGGCCTGGCATCTGACCGGCCCGCTGGTCAGCCATTCCGTGCGGCAGGACGAGACCACCCACGAAATCCACCTCTCCCTGGTCACCCGCATCCTGGACCGCCTGAGCGAGCCGCCGGAAGACGACACCCTGGAGGTGGCGTTCGAGGAGCTGGGCCGTATCCTGGAGCAGGAGCAGAAAAAGTGGAAGATTGACTGCGTGGTCATTGACCCGGGGCACGGCGGGAGAGATCCCGGCGCCATCGGGGTGACGGGACTGCAGGAGAAGGAGGTCACCCTGGCTATCGCCCTGCGGCTGAAGACCCTGCTGGAGAAGAATACCAAGCTGAAGGTGGTGCTGACCCGCAGCGACGACCGCTTTATTGGACTGAATCAGCGCACCGCCCTGGCCAACAAACAGGGAGGCAAGCTGTTCGTCTCCATTCACTGCAACTCGGTCAAGAAGGGCAACGCCGGCGGGGTGGAAACTTATTTCCTGAAGCCCGCCCGCAACCAGAACGCCATGGACGTGGCTCTGCGTGAGAACGCCGTGATCAAGTACGAGGAATCCAAAAACCAGTACCAGGACCTGACGGAGGAAAATTACATCCTGCTGGCCATGGCCCAGAGCGAATTCGCCAAGGAGAGCCAGTCCCTGGCCGGGATGGTCCAGGCCAAGATGCGCCTGAGCACGGGACTGAAGGACCGCGGCGTGGACCAGGCCGGGTTCTACGTCCTGGTGGGCGCCTCCATGCCCGCCATCCTGGTGGAGTCGGCGTTCCTGTCCAACAAACGCGAAGAAAAGCTCCTGCGCACCAAGAAATTCCGCCAGCAGGTGGCCGAAGCGCTCTACGAGGCCATCCTGGAATTCATCCGCCAGAACTCCACGGCCGACATTTCCATCCGCCGGTGACCGGGAACTTTTCCCCCTATCCGGTGTATGATATATGCACCCGGAAAACCATCCAGATTCCGCAATCCCAGCCACAGTTATGGTGTACCCCCACGACCAGGATACCAATCCGGCCCAACGTCCCATCGGTATATTCGATTCCGGCATCGGCGGCTTGACCGTTGCCCGGCAGATCATGCGCCGTCTGCCCGGGGAATCGCTGGTATATTTCGGTGACACCGCCCGCGTCCCCTACGGCACCAAGTCCGACCGCACGGTGCGGGAATTCGCCTGGGAAGACAGCCTGTTCCTGCTGGGGCACGACGTGAAAACCATCGTCGTGGCCTGCAATACCGTTTCCGCCGTGGCGTTGGACGAGCTGGACCGCCATTTGAAGATCCCGGTGATCGGAGTCATTGAACCGGGCGCCCAGGCTGCAGCGGACCGTACCCGCAACGGCCGCCTGGGCGTCATCGGCACCCAGGCCACGGTGGATTCCCGCGCCTACGAGCGCGCCGTGCAGCGCCTTAATCCCCGCCTGTCCGTCTTTTCCACCTCCTGCCCGCTGTTCGTGCCCCTGGTGGAAGAGGGCTGGGTGGAAGGCGAAGTTCCTCAAATGGTGGCCCGACAGTACCTGACGCCCCTGCTGGACGCCGGCATTGACACCCTGATCCTGGGCTGCACCCATTATCCGCTGTTGAAACCAATGCTCTCCCAGATACTGGACCCGGACGTCCAACTGGTGGATTCCTCCGAAGAGATCGCCATTCAGGTTCAAGCGTTACTGGAGCAGCGCGGCGAGCGCAGCGATTCTACCCACGGAGCCCGCCACTTCTTCGTCAGCGATTACCCCCGCCGCTTCGAGGAGTTGGGCAAGCGGTTCCTGGGGGAACCGGTCGGCGGCATCACCATCGCTGAACCCTGGAAGCATTTCCGTCCCGCGCCGATGAAAGGGCAACCTTGAGCCACCGGCCCACCTGGGACGAATTCTATTCCCTGCAGCGCTTCGGCATCCACCCGGACCTGGACAACATTCAGCGCTTCTGCCGGCGCCTGGGCCACCCCGTGCGGGCGTTCCCCAGCGTGCACGTGGCCGGGACCAACGGCAAGGGCAGCACCGTGGCCTTGCTGGATTCGATTCTGCGTCGCGCCGGGCTGACGGTGGGGCGATACACTTCCCCCCATATCCTGCGCTTCGAGGAGCGCATCCTGGTGGGCGGGGAAATGATCCCGGAAGCGGCGGTTTTCGACTTCCTGCAGGAGCACTGGGATTTCATCCGGGAACATGGCCTGACGTTCTTCGAAACCGCCACCGCCATGGCGCTGGATTACTTCCGCCATAGACAAGTGGACGTGGCCGTGGTGGAAGTGGGACTGGGCGGCACCTGGGATGCGACCCGGGTGGTGCAGTCCCTCGTATCGGTGGTCACCCGGATTGATTACGATCACACCGACCGCCTGGGAAGCACGCTGGAAGAAATCGCCGGCGACAAGGCGGGGATTTTTCGACCGGACCGGCCCGCCGTAAGTTTTCGCCAACGGCCGGAAGTTCTGGCCGTACTAAAAAGTAAAGCGCAGCAGACTGGGGCGAGCTTCTTCCTGGCGGAAGATCTCGTCGCCCTGTCTTCCCTGGAACTGTCCCCGGAACGCACCACCGGCGCTGCATCCCTGACGCACACTCATCCCCCGATCCACCTCCGATCCTGGGAATGCCCCCTGGTTGGTTCCTACCAAGTCGAAAACATCATGCTGGCGCTGGCCGCCGGCGAGCTCTTGCGGGAACACTTTCCGACCATTGACGAACGAGCCATTAAAGCAGGTTTGAGCGGAGTATCCTGGCCGGGACGGCTGCAGGTGCTGCGGCGCCGGCCCTGGGTGGTGGTGGACGTGGGTCATAATCCCGGCGCCGTCCGCGAAACCCTGCGCAACGCCCGGGAGCTGTGGCGCCCCCGCCGCCTCCTGGCGGTGTTCAGCGCCCTGAAGGACAAAGACGTCGCCGGCATGCTGGCCGGCCTTCGCGACGGCGCTGATCTGACCATCCTGGCGCCGCTGCCGCCGCCCCGGGGATTGACCCTGGCGGATCTGGAAGCTCAGGCGCGGCAGGTGGACTGGACCCCGCGTTCCGCGGGCAGCGTGGCCGAAGCCCTGAGGCTGGCCCTGGACTTGGCCGACTCCGAAGACCTGATCCTGGCGCTGGGATCGCACTTGGTGGCGGAGGAGGCTCAAAAAATGCAAATTATTTCTTGATTCTTTGCCGGGGAATTCCTATATTTCAGGCAAGTACCTTACCTGAAGCTTTCCTGTACCGACCCCCTGTCCTGATAAATCCCGAAAAACCACCTGGTGACAGAAGACCCACGATAAAAATTCCTGCAATGTGACATCCCGGTTACCGGCACATTCCGGCAATACCATTATCTCCCGGCTTTCGCCGGACCACTCCCATTACAATCCATCCAAAGAGAACCGTCTCCGCCTCCGGGCGGAGCCAGAAAGAAAATACAAGGGGTAAGCATGGATCTTGTCGAACTGAAAGCCATGAAGATTGCGGATCTGAACAAACTGGCCAAGGATCTGGAAATCGAAGATTACTCGGGGATGCCCCGCCAGGACTTGATTTTCAAGATCCTGGAGAAACAGACCGAGAAAGACGGTCTGATGTTCGCCCAGGGCGTTCTCGAGATCCTGCCGGACGGCTACGGATTCCTCCGCTCCTCCGCGGCCAATTACCTGCCGGGGCCGGACGACATCTACGTGTCGCCCTCGCAGATCAAGCGGTTCGGATTGCGCAAGGGAGCCAGCGTGTCCGGGCAAATCCGCCATCCCAAGGACAACGAACGCTTCTTCGCCTTGCTCAAGGTGGAAGCGGTCAATGGCGAAAATCCCGAAGAGACTCGCGACAAGATTCTCTTCGACAACCTGACTCCGCTCTATCCTCAGGAAAAGTTCAAGCTGGAACTGGACCCGAAGGATTACGCCACGCGGATCATGGACATCTTCACTCCGCTGGGCAAAGGACAGAGAGGCTTGATCGTCGCTCCACCCCGCACAGGGAAGACCGTCCTGCTGCAGAAGATCGCGAATTCCATCGCCAAAAACCACCCGGAAGTCACCCTGATCGTGCTGCTGATTGACGAGCGACCCGAAGAGGTGACCGACATGGAGCGCACGGTGCAGGGTGAAGTGGTCAGCTCGACCTTCGATGAGAAGCCCGAGCGCCACATCCAGGTGGCCAGCATGGTGATCGAGAAGGCCAAGCGGCTGGTGGAATACAAGCATGACGTGGTCATTCTGCTGGACAGCATCACCCGTCTGGCGCGCGCCCACAACGCCGTCAGCCCGCATTCCGGACGCATCCTGTCCGGCGGTATGGACGCCACCGCACTGTATGAGCCCAAGCGCTTCTTCGGCGCAGCGCGCAACATCGAGGAAGGCGGAGCGCTGACCATCATCGCCACCGCCCTGATCGAGACCGGCAGCCGCATGGACGACGTAATCTTCGAGGAATTCAAGGGCACGGGCAACATGGAACTGGTGCTCGACCGCCGCCTGGCCGACATCCGCCTCTTCCCGGCCCTGGACATCAACCGCTCCGGGACCCGCAAGGAAGAGCTGCTGCTGAAGGAAGACGTGCTGAACAAGATCTGGATCCTGCGCAACCTGCTGGGCGATTCCAACCAGATCGAAACCATGCGCTTCATCCTGGAAAAGATGCGCGGCACCAAGACCAACAACGAATTCTTCGAGAACATGAGGAACGGCGGGTAACCCCCCGCCGGCGGATAAAAAAGAGGCTGCCCCTCGAGGCACAAGCAGTGTCATTGCGAGGTCCGACTGAAATCGGTTTCGCAAAGGCATTGATGTGCCTGGAGGGACAGCCTCTTTCTATTTGAAACAGGATTTACGCGTTTGCCGAAAAGTGTAAGTCCTGTTTGAAAAGCTGCGTTTGCGCCTTCAAGCTCTGGGGTTACGCCGTAGAGCTTTCGGGATTGACCGATCCCTTCATCTCGTCCTCTTTGCGCACCCCTTCACCCTGGTCTGCTTTACCATCTTCCCGGACGTGGTGGGTCATCAGGTTACGCAGATCCTCCTTTAGAGTCTCCGCATTGTAATCTCGCCCGATGAACCGGCCCCGATGCACCAGGGAGATCTTGCCGGTCTCTTCGGAGACCACCACTACAAAGGCGTCGGATTCCTCGCTGACTCCCAGGGCGGCGCGGTGCCGGGTGCCCAAGGCGGGGTCGAGGTCGGGATTGTCAGACAGCGGCAGGATGCACTTGGCTGCTTCCACCAGGTCCCCGCGGATGACCACTGCGCCGTCGTGCAGCGGGGTGCGGGGGAAGAAGATGGAGACGATCAGGTCGGAAGTGACGTCAGCGCGCAGCGGCACCCCGGTTTCGATGATGCCGCGGATGCCCATCTCCCCCTGGATGACGATCAGCCCGCCGTAACGCTTCTGCGCCAGGATCACCGCCGCCCGAACGATCTCGTCCAGGGTTGAAGTACCCCGTTCCTTGACCAGGGCGCGCATCAGCCGGGTCTGCCCCAGTTCGATCAGCAGGCGGCGCAGTTCCGGCTGGAAGATGATCACGAAAGCGATCACCCACACCGTGGTCACCGACTGGATCAGCCAGGACATCCCCTGCATGCCTAAAAGCTGCACCACGAAGGAGGCGACGAAGATCACGATCAGGCCGGTGAACATCTGCGAGGCGCGGGTACCCCGCATGATCTTGTACAACTGATAAAAGACGAAATAGACCGCCAGGATGTCGAGCAGGTCCACGACGGTGAAGCGCAGGAAGCCGATTTGGAACAGTTCCATGGCGGTACAGGCGGATAGTGGGTGACGTTATCCCCCGCGGGGGAAGGGGTAATAGTACTCCGGCTCGGCGTTCTTCAGGTCGGCGATCCGGCCTCCGAGCAGCCGTTGCGCCGCCAGGCGGGCGGTGGCGACCACCAGCGGTTCCTGAGTCTCCCCCGGTTCCAGTTCGATCCGGCGGCCGGAAAACCGGCGGTCCAGCTCGGCGCGGTGCCGGGCGTAACCTTCACCGCAGAGGAACACGGGGCCTTGTACTGCTTCAGGGATCCGGTCCACCTCACTGACCGTGTGGTCGGCGGAAGCCGTCCAGCCCTCCAGGCCGTACTCAAACAGCCGCCAGTACACTTCCCGGGCGCGCGCCGGCATCAACGGCAGCGCCCGTTGCACTCGGGGCGGCGCCGATTCCGCCAAGCCTGCCAGCGTGGGTACCGTAACCAGGGGCAGCTTCCAGACCCAGCAGAGCCCCTTGGCCACGGACATCCCCACCCGCAATCCGGTGAATGATCCCGGGCCGGAAGAGACCGCCACGGCGGTCAGGGAGGCGAAGGCCTCCCGGTTCCAGCTCTGCAAAGTGCGGATCTGGTCCAGGAGCATTTCGTTGTGCCGCAGGTCGGCGTCCGATTCCAGAAAGGCGGTCAGCTCCCCGGCTGTGGTTTCGTTCCACAGGGCCACGCCGCAGCGCGGCCCGCTGGTGTCCAGGGCGAGTATCATCTTTTAACCACTCGCGCCGCCGGGCAAAGGTTTCGCCGACCGGGCGGAAAGTGCCGACAACCGCCGGGGATCGCGGCCGGTGAAGCGCAGCCGCCGCAGGTCTTCGCCGCCGGGATCGAAGGCGAATTCCACCCGGAAGGTCCAGTCATCGTAGTAGGAGGCGATCATGTCGGCCCACTCCACGATCACCAGGCCGGACCCCGTGCCGACATATTCGTCGAACCCCGTGGTGGCGATTTCCCGGGGGTCGCGCAGGCGGAAGCAGTCGAAATGGTACACCGGCATCCGGGCGCGGTAGTGGTGCACGATGGTGAAGGTGGGACTGGTCACGGTCCCCCGGCAGCCCATTCCGGCGCACAGGCCGCGCACGAACACGGTCTTGCCGGTTCCCAGCTCGCCGCTCAGTCCCACGGTATCCCCGGCGCGCAACAGCGCCGCGAATTGCTCCCCCAGGTGAAAGGTATCGTCCGGCCCACGGGTCAACAGTTCAATGGCGGCCGGCATATCACTTCGGTTCCATGGTGATTACGGGAAGGACCATCTCTTCCAGGGAGATGCCGCCATGCTGGAAGCTGTTGCGGTAGAGGTTGATGTATTTGTGAAAATTGGTCGGGTACACGAAGTAATAATCCTCCTTGGCGATGATATAATTGACGTTGAGGCCGCGCCGGGGCAGCTTGTACACTTCCGGGTCGCGGATGAACAGCGCGTGCTTGTCCTCGCACTTCAGGTTGCGGCCGTACTTGTAGCGCAGGTTGGTGGAGGCGTCCTTGTCGGAGATGACCTTGGAACCGCGCTGGCTGCGGATGGAGCCGTGGTCGCTGGTCAGTACCACCACCACGTCCTGGCTGGCGTAGGCCCGCAGGATGTTGAACAGGGAAGAGTGCTCGAACCAGGAGCGGGTCACGGCGCGGTAGGAAGCCTCATTGCGCACCATCTCTTTAATCACGTCGGAATTGGCCCGGGCGTGGGCCAGGATGTCCACAAAGTTGAACACCATGGACACCAGCGGCTGGCTGTAATACGAGGCCACTTTGCGTTCCACGCTGTCTGCTTCTTCCGGATCCAGGATCTTGACGTATTTGCTGTCCGACTTCATCCCCACGCCCAGCCGCGCCAACTGCTGGTCCAGGAGCTGGTGTTCGAAGCGGTTTGAGGATGATTCATCGTCCTCGCTGCGCTTCCACAGGTCGGGGTAATGCTTCTCCAGCTCGATGGGAAACAACCCGCTGAACAGGGCGTTGCGAGAGTAGGGAGTGGAGGTGGGGAGGATGGAGTAGTAGTAATCCCGGCGGATGGTGAACAGGTCCAGTAGCAGCGGTTCCAGGGCCAGGTACTGGTCCAGGCGCAGGCAGTCAATGACCAGGAAGAGCACCTTCCGGCCGGCCTTCAGGTGGGGCGCCACCTGCCACTTGACTATATCCACCGACAGGGGCGGCGGCTCCTGCCCCCGGATCCACTTCAGGTATTGGTCCTCGATGAACCGCCCGAATTCCAGGTTGCACTGGTTGCGCTGATCCTGCAAGACCTCGCCCAGTCCCAGTTCCGGGTAGCGGTCCAGCTCCATCTCCCAGCCCGACATCTTCAGGTGGACGTCTATCCAGTCCTGCCAGCGGGAGCCTCCGGCGATCAGGGAGGATATTTCGTTGAACTGCGACAGGTACTCCCGGGCCAGGCGGTCGCGGGAGATCTGGGAGGCTTCGGTCAACTTCTTCAGCACCAGCAGGATTTGGCTGGGGTTGACCGGCTTGGTCAGGAAGTCGTCTATCTGCCGGCCGATGGCCTCTTCCATGAGATGTTCTTCTTCATGCTTGGTGATCATCACCGTGGGCAGCCCCGGCCGCAGCGCCTTGATTTCCGCGAAGGTGGCGATCCCGTTCTTGCCGGCCATCTGCTCATCCAGGAGCACCACGTCGAAATTATCACGGGTGACGTGGGCGATGGCGTCATCGCCGTTGGTCACCGGAGTGACGTCGTAGCCGCGTTCCTGCAGGAACAGGACGTGAGGGCGCAGGAGATCAATTTCGTCATCGGCCCAGAGAACCCTTTTGCGATCCATAATGTCTCCCAGTTACATCATAAACACCCGTTATCCGGGGAAGGCGGAGCGGTCAGGTCAACACCTCCTGAACGAGATCGGCCCGGGCGGAATCCAGGCCCTGCTCCAGGGCCAGTTCCAGGGCTTTCAGACTGAGCATGCGGTAGAGGGCTTCACCGGCGGGGCTGGACCGGTTCAAGGCTTCCCGGTGCCGCTGTACGGTGGCCGCGTCGCCGCGGGCGACGGGGCCGGTCAGGGCGGCGGTCTCGCCCAGCGTCAGCACGTTTTCCAGGCTGCGGCGCATCAGCGGCGCCAGCATGGCGGAGCCCTGCTCCCGGGCTACTCCCGCCTCGGTCAACAGTTCCAGCGCCAGGCGCAGCAGGACCGGGAGGAAGTTGGAGGCGAACACCGCGGCGGCATGGTATGCCGCCTTTCCTTCGCTGCGAATTTCCACCGGAATGCCGCCCAGGCGCTCCACCACCGCACGCAGGGAAGCCACCAGCGCGGAGTCCCCTTCCAGCGCGAAATACGTGCCCTGCAAGGCCGGGCTGGGGCCCCGGGCGGGGAAGGTCTGCAAGGGGTGCAGAGAACCGACCGCCACACCCGCCTGCGCCAGGCGCTGGAATTCCGAGCCCGGCAGTGCCCCGGAAGTGTGCAGGCAGGCAGCCAGCGCCAGCTCGGGAAGGCGGCGGGCTACGGCCCGGTCCACCGCGGCGATCTGCCCGTCGGGCACAGCCACGATCAGCAGATCGGTATCGCGGCGCAGCAGGGCGGGGTCCGACCCGGCCCGGCCGGCGGACACCTCCCGGGCCAGCTCACGGGCGGAGGGCGCCTGGCGGTCCAGGATCGCCGTCAGGGTGTACCCAGCCTGAGACAGCGACCGCGCCAGCGCCCGGCCCACCGCGCCGGCGCCCAGGAGGGCCAGGCGGGGGGGCTGCCCGGAAGAGAGATCATGCATGACTTGAATTGCAGCAGTATTTACACGTTTCGTTCGGAGGGCCACGCTTCGTCGTGGCCTTTCTTTTACGAAGGTCGAATTTTTATGGCCACAACGGAGCGTGGCCCTCCGAAGCGGCGACATTTCCGGGAGTACGCGGGAGTTCACTTGCAGATTAAAGAAGCCGGTTCACGTGGGGCGAACCGGCTTCCCGTCAAGATGGTAGTGGAAGGCGCTGCCGGTTACTTCAGCAGGACCATTTTCCGGGTCAACTGCATGGCGCCCGTTTCCAGGCGGTAGAGGTAGACGCCGCTGGCCAGATCCGGCGCCTGGAAGGCGGCGGTGTGGCGTCCGGCCGGCATCTGACCGTTGACCAGGGTGGCGACCAGGCGGCCGCTCAAGTCGAACACCGACAGTTTCACCCGTTCCGCCTTGGGCAGGGAGAAGGTGATTTCCGTGCCCGGATTGAAGGGGTTGGGGTAGTTCTGGTCCAGGGCGTAGTCGGCCGGCAGAACCGGTTCGCTGACGGTCGGCGCGGCCAGCACCAGGCTGTCGAACCAGTCAAAGATGTTCTGCAGCACGATACGGCGGTTGGTGTAGCCGGGCAGACCGGACGAGGCTTCGAAGTTGAAGGCAAGGTACACCAGGCCGCCGGTCTGGTGATCCCAGCGCAACCCGGCGCCCGGACCGGAAGTGCTCCCGTAGTTGTAGATCAGTACCGCGTCGTTAACGGCATTGATGGTGGCGGAAGATCCCGCGTTGCCCGCACCGCCGGCGCCGGCCAGCATCATGCTGGTGCCGCTGGAGATGGGGTCGCCATCCACGCCGAATACCATGGGCGCAGGCGTCAGGCCGGCCGCCGAAGCGTGCAGGACATCCCCATATGCGGCAGAGCTGTCCAACTGCTCGTCAATGTTCTGTCCGGTCAGGAACAGGCAGCCGGTGCTGTTGATATAGCTCCCGATGGCGGCCAGTTCATTCTCCGTCAACGGGTTCTGTTCCGTGGAGGTGTGCCAGATGACCTTGGAGTACGGCTGGATGATCTCAAAGTCCACTTCACCCTGGGTGCTGACGTTCCAGTAGTCGTAGACGATGGCGAGGGAATCCAGATCCATCTCGTACCAGACCTGCCAGTTCACGCCGCCGTCGTCATCCACCAGCAGCACGTCAGGGACGCCGACCATCTGCAGCAGGTTCTGGGTGATCGGGAACATCAGGGTGGTCTCGTTCATGCTCAGAGTGAAGGTCGCCTCGAAGGGCGGCGCACCGGCGTCCACGCTGAAGGTAAAGGGACTGGTAGCGTTGTTCTGGCTGCTCTGAGTGCCGATGCTGCCCAGGTTGCAGGTCCCCTGGCTGAAGGAGACGTTGGTGTTGTTGCAGGTCAGGTCCACGACCACGCCGTTGGCCGCCACCGTGCGGGAGCTGTTGTTCACGGTAATCAGCAGCTTCCAGGTTTCGCCCGGATCAATGCGGGTGTCGCCGTTGCCGGTGACCTCCTGGAAGGTCGTCTCCGTGAAGCTCAGGGTGGGGAAGAGAGCGGTGATGGCCGCCCCGGCGTCAATGCGGCCGTGCCCCAGGAAGCCGGACCAGGCGTATCCGGTCACGTCAATGGGCACGCAGGTGTCGTATATCTGCTGGATCACCTGGGTGTTGGTCCAAGCCGGCCGGGCCGCCCAGATCTGCGCCGCCAGGCTGGCGGCGATGGGGGTGGACATGGAAGTACCGGAAAACGAGGTATAGGAGTACGGCACGGTGCTCAGGATGCCTTCCCCCGGGGCGGCGACGTCCACCGTCGGGGCGTAGGTGGAGAAGCCGGCCTTGTGGTCGCCGGAATTGGAAGCTGCAACGCTGACCACGTTATCGTAGCCGGAGGGGTAACGGATCTCATACTGGCCGGTGTTGCCAGCGGAAGCGAAAAGCGCCGCGCCCTGGCTGTAGGCATTGTTGATGATGGACTGTTCGTAGCCGGACGAACCCGTCCCTCCGAAGGACATGCTGATGATGTGAGCACCTTCGCCCGCCGCGTAAGCCACGCCGGAAGTCCAGGAGTAGACGAATTCCCCGTCGCCGCAGCGGCTGGTCAGTATTTTGGTCTTGCAAGCCAGGCTGGCGATGCCCATGCCGTTGTTGGTCACGCCGCTGGCCAGCCCGGAGCAGTGCGTGCCGTGGCCGCCCTGCGGTTGGTTATCCTGGACGTCGTTGTTCCCCTGCCAGAAGTTCCAACCCCAGAAGTCGTCCACCAGGCTGTTACCGTCGTTGTCCTGGCCGTCCCAATCGCTGGGATCAATGATGCCGTTGCCGTTCAGGTCCTCTTCCGGGTTGATCCAGAGGTTGTTCCGGAGATCCTGGTGCGTGGTGTCAATGCCGGAGTCCACCACCCCGATGATAACGGTGTCGCTGCCCTGGCAGTAGTCGAAGGCCAGGTTGGCATGCATTGTGTTCATGGCCCACTGGCTGAAGTACATGGGGTCATTGGGCACCCAGTCCGCCCGGCGGATCATGTACGGTTCGGCGGTGATGACGTTGGGATCCAGGGCATAGGCCTGGGCCACTTCGTGCAGGTCGGTATCGAAGGGGAAGTGAAGGATGTAATATCGTGAGATGTCCCGTATCGCCGGATCCTGGGGCTTCTCGGCAAAGGGAATCAGTTTTTCAATGTGATGCACGTTGAACTGATGCGCCAGCGCGTCCAGGCCGACGTCGCCGGTCAGCATCAGGCCCGAATTCTGGGTCAAACGGATCGGTCCCAGCGCTTCGCGGAATTCCACCACGATGCGGCCCTTCCATTCGAGATTTTCGGTCATGGGTGGGGGCGCGTTGTTGGCCATGACCATCCCGGTGATCACAAGCACGGCGACTGCTGCAGCCACGGTTAACCAACCGCGATACTTCATACTTCCTCCGGTTCAGGCTTGCCCGTTTCCTTGGGGGTAGAAACTTCTTTGGCTACGGGTGGTTAGTGATATGCTTTACTACATCTTAAAATAGACATTTATACGACCCGTGTCAAGCGAAATCTTTTGCACTTCACACCCAACTACTTGCAATTTTGATTGACATTCGACCCTCTTAATGCTAAATTAAGGCAGTCGAATCGTGTCAAGAAGTGCAACGAAAAGCCCATATGCGTGTTTCTTTTAGAATTATCCGGATAACTCTTGGTATTTTCCTTCTGGTGGCCGTGGTGCTGCTGGCCCGCAAGGTACATCAGTCGGTGTACGGCCCCAATGCTCAGCGGGCCGCGGGCGAATACGTGGAACTGTCCATCACACCGGGAATGCCTCTGCCCCTGGTAGCCCGGCAACTGGAGGAGAAGGGCGCCGTCAACCGCGCCCGGGATTTCGTGTTCGCCGCCCGCCTGCTGCGGCTGGATCACCGCATCCAGGCCGGGGAATACGTTCTTCCCTTCGGCCTCTCCAATGCCGACCTCCTGCGCCGCCTGATCCGCGCCGGCGCCAACGCCTCCCTGGTCACCATACCCGAAGGCTACAACACTCGCGAGATTGCCGCCCTGCTGGAAGAAAAAGTGGGGATGGATTCGGCCGCCTTCATGCAGGCGGTGTACGACAGCGCCCTGCTGGCGCGGCTGGGAATTGAGGCCCCTTCCTTCGAAGGGTTCCTGTTCCCCGAAAGCTACAGCCTGCACCGGGGGATGGAGCCGGCCTGGGTCATCCAGAAGATGGTCCAGCTCTTCTTCCAGGCGTTCGATTCCACCGACCGCGCCCGGACCGATTCCCTGGGGCTGTCCCTGACGGAAGCCGTCACCCTGGCGTCCATCATCGAAGGGGAGATGTTAGACCCGGAAGAGGCGGGGCTGATTTCGGCGGTGTACCACAACCGCCTGAAGAAGAAAATGCTGTTGCAGG
Organism: Candidatus Zixiibacteriota bacterium; assembly: GCA_003599535.1. Lineage (GTDB taxonomy): Bacteria > Electryoneota > B3-LCP > B3-LCP > B3-LCP > SURF-9. Next base: position 31,679 of record QZKQ01000131.1, read on the forward strand.
CCGATCCTACCATCCAGTACGTGGTGGGAGACAAGCCCAGGCGGCTAGTCCGCAGCGACCTGGCGGTGGAATCGCCCTACAACACGTACCGCTATCCCGGGCTGCCGCCCGGCCCAGTGTGCAACCCCGGGAAACTGTCGCTCCAAGCCGCCCTGCATCCGGCTCCGGCGCCGTACATCTTCATGGTATCGCAGGGCAACGGCCGGCATGCCTTCACCACCAATCTCGACGACCACCTTCAGGCCAAGGTCAAGCTGGACAGCGTGCGCCGGGTCCTGGAGGAAGCCCGGGCGCAGGCCGCCCTGGAAGATTCCACCCGGACAGATACGACGCAGACGAAAGAATGACGCAGTGAATCTGAACGATTTAAGCCCCGCCCAGAAGAAGGCGGTCGAAGAATACCGGGGCCCGGTGCTGGTGCTGGCCGGCGCGGGCAGCGGCAAGACCCGCGTGATCACCTACCGCATCGCTTTCCTGCTGCGCGAGCGCCTGGCGCGTCCCGGGGAAATCCTGGCCGTGACCTTCACCAACAAGGCCGCCGCGGAAATGCGCGAGCGGGTCAGCCAGCTCCTGGAAGGCCACACCGGGGATCTCTACCTGGGCACCTTCCACGCCTTCGGGGCGCGTTTCCTGCGCCGGCACGCGGAAGCCTTCGGCCGCACCTCCCGGTTTACCATCTACGACGATGATGACCAGAACCGCCTGGTTCGCGGCCTGCTGAAGCAGTCCGCCGACGACAAGGACAAGGGTTGGTTGCAAGCCCTGCGCCATTTCGTGGCCGAGGTGAAGGGAAACTTGAAGAGTCCGGAATTAGCCGCCGCCCAGGCGGAGAAATCCCGGGGTAATTACCTGCTCGACCTCTACTATCAATACGAAGCGGCGCTGAAAAACAATAATGCCTTCGATTTCGACGACCTGATCAGCCTGCCCTGCCATCTGCTGCAGAACGACGCCGACCTGCTGGCCCGCTACCGCGACCGGTTCCGCTACGTGCTGATTGACGAATTTCAGGACACCAACATCCCCCAGGGGGAGATGGCCCGCCTGCTGGCCGCGCCTTCGGGCAACATCACCGCGGTGGGCGACGACGATCAGTCCATCTACGGCTGGCGGGGCGCCTGCATCGGCAACATTCTGCAATTCGAGCACGATTACCAGGGCGTGCGGGTCTTCCGCCTGGAACAGAACTACCGCTCCACCCAGGCCATCCTGGAGACCGCCTACCAGGTGATCAAGAACAACGCCGCCCGCCACGCCAAGAAGCTCTGGACCGCCCGCCAGGGAGGCGACAAGCCGCGTGTCCTGCCGGCCAATGACGACCGGGAAGAAGCCCGCATTATCGTGGAGAAAATTCAGGAACTTTTACTCTCCGGACAGTATAATCAGGGAGACGTGGTCATTCTCTACCGCACCAACGCTCAATCCCGGTCCCTGGAAGACGCCCTGCGCCAGAACGCCCTCCCCTACATGATCGTAGGGGGCTTGCGTTTCTATGAGCGGCGGGAGATCAAGGATTTCCTGGCCTACCTGCGGCTGCTGGTCAACCCCAGCGACGTCCTGGGCCTGCAGCGGGTCATCAACCTGCCGGCACGGGGCATCGGGGACAAGACCGTCCAGCGCTTGCGGGCCCACGCCGCACAGCGGGAAATTTCCCTGTTCGAGGCCGTCCTGAATGCCGCCGAGATAGAGGATTTAAGCCCCCGCACCGCCGCCAAGGTCGCCGAATTCGGAAAGTGGATCGTGGACCTGCAGGCCTTCGCCGGTAAGGAAAGCCTGCACCGGGTGGGGGAGAGGCTGATGCACGAATCCGGCCTCCTGCCCCACTACCAGAAAGAGGACGCGGCAGAATTCAAGAACCGCCAGGAAAACTTAAGCGAATTGCTGAACGCCCTGCGCGAGTACAGCTTCGAAAGCCGCAATACCGGCCTGGACGACCTGGACAGCTTTCTGCAGGAAGTCGCGCTGGTGACCGACGTGGACCGCTGGGATGCCGACCGGAAGGCCGTCACCCTGATGACCCTGCACGCGGCCAAGGGGCTGGAATTCCCCGTGGTGTTCATGTCCGGCCTGGAGGACGGGTTGTTTCCCTTGCAGAACAGTTCCGGCAGCCTGGATGAGATCGAGGAAGAACGGCGGCTGTTCTACGTGGGCGCCACCCGGGCCAAGGACCGCCTGTTCCTGACCTACGCCCGCCATCGCATGCGCTGGGGACAGGAGATCGCCTGGCAGCGGCCTTCCCGCTTCCTGAAAGAGATCCCCGAGGAGCTGCTGGATTACGAAAATGAGCGCGAAACGGCTCCGGCGGCCAACAGGACCGAAGGTCTGTTCCGTAGCAATAAACGGCGTGACTCTGTCGCGCCGCTGGTGAAACGTCCGCCCGCCACCGAAGACGCTTATCCCCTGGGTTCCCGCGTCCGTCACGCGCAGTTCGGCGAAGGCGTGGTCATTCACGCCGAAGGCCGCGACGAATCCCTCCGGCTCCTGGTCAATTTTGAATCGGCCGGCCAGAAGCTGCTTCTGGCCAAGTACGCCAAGCTGCAGAGAATTCCCTGACATGACCGAATTGTCTCAACTGGTGAGCGCCGCTCTGCGCGAAGACGTGGGCGAGGCCGATTGGACCACCCGGCTGCTGCTTGACCCGCAGACCGCGGGGACCGCCAAAGTCATGGCCAAGGCCCCGGGAATCCTGTCGGGACTGGAACCTTTCGTTGAAGTTTTCCGCCAGGTTGACGATCAGATAGTGGTCCGGCCGCAATGCCGCGAAGGCGACCGCCTGTCCCCCGGCGAGGTCGCCGTCTACGTGGAAGGGCGGCTGGGCGGGATCATGACGGGCGAGCGCACCGCCTTGAACTTTCTGCAGCGGCTCTCCGGCATCGCCACCCTGACGGCGCGGTTCGTGGAAGCGGTGGAGGGGACCCGGGCGGTCATCCTGGACACCCGCAAGACCACGCCCGGCCTGCGCCTCCTGGAGAAGGCGGCCGTGCGGCACGGCGGCGGATCCAACCACCGCCTGGGCTTGTACGACATGATATTGATTAAGGACAACCACGTGGCCGCCGCCGGGGGTGTCACGGCGGCCCTGCAGCAGACCCGCCAGGCCCTGGCCCACGCCGGGCGCAACCTGCCCATCGAGGTGGAAGTCCAGAACCTGGAGCAGTTGGACGAAGCCCTGGCGCTGCGCCCTGATCGCATTCTGTTGGATAATTTTTCCCTGGACCAGATCCGCCGCGCGGTGGAAACCGCGGCCGGCCGGGTGCCCCTGGAAGTTTCCGGCGGCGTCACCCTGGAGGGCGTGCGCGAGGTGGCGCACTGCGGCGTGGATTACATTTCCGTGGGCGCCCTGACCCATTCGGCGCCCGCCCTGGATCTCAGCCTCCTGTTGATGGCATGAATCGCGGCGATATCAAAATATTGGTCGGTGATACCGACCAGAAGTCTCTTCAGCGCCTGCGCAAGATCCTGGCGGAAGAGTCGTACGGGGTGTGGACTTCCGACGACGCGGGGGAACTGCTGCGCATCTACGAGGCCGGCACGTTCGATCTGCTGATCCTGGACGTGCGCCTCTACGCCCAATTGCGCCGGCAGCGCTTCCCCGTCGAACCCCAGGCGGAACACTTCCCCCTGATCATCGTGATGACCGGCGAAGAGGATTTTCCCGCCACTGTGGAGGCCATCAAGGAAGGGGCCATTGACTTCCTGGAACGGCCCATCCGCGTCAAACGGCTCCTGATAACCATCCGCAACGCGCTGCAGCACCGCCACAAGCTCCAGGAGATGCGCCGCGATCAACAGGAGCTGGCCTTCCTGAAGGAGCTCTACGAGCGCATCATCAACGGCATTGATTACGGCATCGTGGTGCTCGATTCCAACCTGCGCATCGAATCCATCAACGAATATCTGAAGCGCAAGCAGCGCAAGGACACGTCCCGCTCACTGGGCCGACCCTGCTATCGCTTCTTCTACGACCGCCGCACCATCTGCAATGACTGCCGCATCAAGGAGGTGTTCGAGACGGGGGCGCCGGTCCGGTATAAGCTGGTGCAAAAGACCGCCTGGGGCACGCAGCACTACATGGAGGTCGAGGCTTTCCCGCTGTTCGACCCCGAAGGCCGGGTCAACCGGGTGGTGCAACTGATCAAGGACGTCACCGAGCGGGTGAAGCTCGAACAGGAACTACGGGAGAAGAAGGATTACCTGGAAAACCTGCTGTCGCACGCTCCGGTGGGCATTTTTTCCACGGATTCCCGGGGATTCATTCAGGCGGCCAATCCGGCTTTCGCCCAGATCATCGGCGCCCGGGAATCGTCCGATGCCCTGGGTTTGAATGTGCTGGAATTCGAGGATTTCCGCAAGAACGGACTGGATCAGAAGTTCCGGCTGGTGCTGGAGAAGGGCGAACCGCAGGAAGTCGAGCGCCTGGCCTGCGAATCCAGTTGGGGACACAGCAGCATTTGTTCTCTCCGTTGCGTACCACTACGAGGGGAAGGCGGCGCCATCGCCGGATTGATCGCCACGGTCGAGGACGTCACCACCAAGCACCAGTTGGAGGAGAGTTACCAGAAGCGCATCGCCGAACTGACCAACTTCAAGGAAGTAGGCGAGCTCCTGCAAAGCACGGTGGATCTGGCGGACATCTACGCCATCACCCTGATCGGCGTGACCGCGGGCATGGGCCTGGGATTCAACCGCGCCTTTCTGTTGCGTTACGACCGCGGCAGCAACACCCTGATCGGCGAAACCGCCATCGGGCCGTCGGACGCCGCGGAAGCCGGCCGCATCTGGTCGGAACTGTACGAGAAGAAGCTCTCCCTGAAGGAAATCTTCGACAATTACAAGGAAACTCTGGACGACAAGGACGTCAAGGTGCGGGAGGTCGTCAAGCGGCTGCGCATCCCCTTGACATGGGAAGAGGGCCTGTTCCAGGAAGTCCTGTTCCACAACCTGCCGCAGAACGTGACCGGCGCCTCCCAGGGCCGCTACGCCGACCAGAAACTGATCTCCAAGACCATCGGCAGCGACGCGTTCGCCGTGGTGCCATTGATCAGCCGGGGCAAGGCTGAAGGCGTCATTATCGCCGACAACCTGATTACCGGAAAGGAGATCACCGACGAGGACGTCAAGCGGCTCTCCATCATCACCAACCAGGCCGGCACGGTAATCGAAAACACCCGGCTGCTGCGCAACCTGGAAGAGAAGGTCGAAGCGCTGCGCCTGGCTTACCTGGACTTGAAAGAGAACCGAGACCGGCTGCTGCGCGCCGAACGGCTGTCCGCCGTGGGTGAAGTGGCGGCCATGGTGGCCCACGAGATCCGCAACCCCTTGACCTCCATCGGCGGGTTCGCCCGCGCGGTGATGCGGGACATGGGAAAGGCCGAGAAGGCCGAGACGAATCGCCGGTTCCTTAACATCATCCTGGAAGAGGTCAAACGGCTGGAGCGGATCGTCACCGAGATCCTGGGGTTCATCCGCCCGCTGACCATGAATTTTACCCCCACCAACCTGCACGAGGTCATTGACCAGACCTTCAGCATGATGGCGGGAGAGATAGACGAGACCAAGATCATCGTGACCCGGGACTACCAGCCCAATCTACCCGCGGTCATGGCGGACGCCGACCAGATTCGCCAGGTGCTGCTGAACCTGCTGCGCAACGCCCTGCATGCCATGCATAACGAAGGGATGCTGTCGGTCATCACCGAGACGGTGGAGGACAATATCCGCATCTACATCGCCGACACCGGGGAAGGCATCCGCGCCGAGCATCTGGACAAGCTATTCAACGCCTTTTTTACCACCAAGGCCAGCGGGTCGGGTCTGGGCCTGACGATCTGCATGCAGATCATCCGCGGGCATGGGGGAACCATCGAAGTGGACAGCCGGGAAGGCGAAGGATCCACTTTCATCGTTACGCTTCCGGTAAGACGGGAGGAGGTTGATCATGAAGAAGCGAATTCTCGTGGTGGACGACGAGAAGAACCTGCGAATTCTGTATGAGGAGGAACTGAAGGCGGAAGGATACGGCGTGGACGTGGCCGATTCCGCCGACATGGCTTTTCGCCTCCTGGATGAGAATACCTATGACGTCATCGTTCTCGATATCCAGATGCCGGGAATGAACGGCCTGGAAGCCATGGGACATATCCTGCACAAGAACCGCAAGCAGACCATTATCTTGAATACTGCCTATTCCCAGTTCAAGGATGACTTCGAATCCTGGTCCGCGGATGCCTACGTGGTGAAGTCCGGCGATCTGACGGAACTGAAGGATAAGATCCGGGAGTTGGTGGGCTGATGTCCATGGCCGGCAAGCTCAATGTCGCGTTTCTGTGGCACATGCATCAACCCGATTACCGGGATCCCGGCACCGGTCAACCCCTCATGCCCTGGGTGCGGTTGCACGGCCTTAAAGGTTACACCGACATGCTCGAGGCTGTCCGCCGCTTTCCCGAGATCCGGGTGACCTTCAATTTCGCTCCGGTGCTGGTCAAGCAGTTGGTGGCCCTGACCCTGGAGGGGCAAACCGACCACTACTGGGATCTGACCGCCAAACCGGGCGAAGAGTTGGAAATCGGCGAGCGCAAGCACATCCTGCGACACTTCTTCTCGGCCAACTGGGAAACCATGGTGCTGAAGTATCCCCGCTACCGGGATCTGTTGCACCGCCGCGGCCGGGACGTGTCGGAAGCGGAACTGGAGCGTGCGGCCGGGCGGTTTTCCGACCAGGATCTGCGCGACCTGCAGGTGTGGTTCAACTTGGCCTGGTTCGGATGGGCCGCCGAAGAGCGCCACCCGCAGATCCGGGAATGGAAGCGCAAGGGGAGGAATTTCAGCGAAGAAGATAAGCTGGCCGTCCTCCAGATGCAAAAGGAGGTACTGTCCCGCATCCTGCCCGACTACCGGGCCGCGTGGGAACAGGAGGCCATCGAAATCTCCGCCTCGCCCTTCTACCATCCCATCCTGCCGCTCCTGGTGGACAGCGGCGCGGCGCGCATTTGCCAGCCGCGGGACGACATGCCAGACAAGCCGTTCATGCGTCCGGACGATGCCCGGGAGCAGTTGCGCCGGGCGATGGAATACACCAAAAAACATTTGGGCCGGGCTCCGGAAGGGCTGTGGCCCAGCGAGGGATCGGTAAGCCCCAAGGCGGCCGAATTCGCCGGGGAAGCCGGCTTCCGCTGGATGGCCACCGACGAGGCCGTGCTCATGGCCACCCTGGGGCGCGGAAAGCGGGAAGAGGTGATCTACCAGGGCTACCGGACTTCTCCCAGCGGGCCGGATATCGTCTTCCGCGACCGCTACCTGTCGGATGCCATCGGCTTCCGCTATGCCCGCAACACCGCCAAGCAGGCGGTGGACGACCTGCTGGGCCATCTACAGAACATCGCGTCGCACAAGGCGCATCCGGAAAATCATGTGGCTGCGGTCATCCTGGACGGCGAGAACGCCTGGGAATACTTCTCCGACGGCGGCCGCCTATTCTTCGAAGAGCTGTACGGCCGGTTGAGCAAGCATCCGCGTTTACGCACGGCCACGGTTGGCTCCTACCTGAAAGCGCATCCGCCCGAAACCGTGCTGCCGCCCCTGTTCCCGGCCTCCTGGATCCGCTGCTCGTTTCGCATCTGGATCGGCGATCCCATCAAGAATGTGGCCTGGAACCGGCTGCGGGAGTGCGGCGAGATGATAGACGAGTACCTGAAGAAGCCCCAGAAGCGGGAAGCGGCTCTGCGGGCGCGCGAATGGCTGCTGGTGGCCGAGGGCAGCGACTGGTTCTGGTGGTACGGCGAACCCAACAATTCCTCCTTCGATGCGGAATTCGACCAGCTCTTCCGCCTGAACCTGATGCAGGCCTACAAGGAGCTGGGCGTGCCGGTGCCGCCGACCCTGGAACACCCCATAGACGTCAGCGAGATGCCCGAGGAGGTGCCGCTGTTCCCTATGGAGCCGATCATTGACGGGAAGGAGACCACTTTCTACGAGTGGGTCGGGGCGCGGGTGATAAAGGCCAGCGACCTGTCCGGGGCCATGACCTTCACCACCCGGCTGTTCGACCGAGTCTGTTACGGGCTCTCCCCGTCGCACTTTTTCCTGCGGCTGGACCCTTCCGAGCACCTGCGCGACCGCCAGGAGCTGACCCTGGTCATCCGCTTCATCGGGGAAGGCCAGCCGCGAGTCGAGATGGGGAACCTGGAGGCGCCGGAACACCTGGAGGCGGTGTGGATCCGGGGCGAAACCCGGCACCCGCTGAAAGCCGCGGCTATCGGCCGAATCATTGAACTGGCCGTTCCCTTCGACCAGTTGCCTCGAGAATTGAATGAGATCCACTTCGCCGTGCTCCTGAAGCGGGGCGACTTCGAAATAGAACGCTGGCCCCGGCTGGGGACCTACGCCTGCCCCTGGCCTACGCCGGAGTATCTTACCAGAAACTGGGTTATTTAACGAGAGGTATCGCCATGCCGAATATTGGAGCTTTTAGCCTGGTGCTGCACAGCCACCTTCCGTACGTCATTTCCCACGGGAAATGGCCCCACGGGATGGATTGGCTCAACGAAGCCGCGTCAGAAACCTACCTGCCGCTGCTGCGATCCTTCGATCAGTTGGTGGCGGAAGGGATATCCCCCAAGGTGACCATTGACATCACCCCGGTGCTGTGCGAAATGCTGGCGGATCCGGTGTTCAAGGAGGAGTTCATCGCTTACTTGAACATCAAAATCGAAGCCGCCCGCCTGGACGTGCACTGGTTCGAGAGCAACCCGCCCGAAGGTGACCAGGAAGCACAGGAACACATGATCCGCCTGGCCCGGAATTGGGAGCGCTTCTACATGGACTTGCTGGACGACTTCCGCGGCCGCTACAACCAGGATATCGTGGGCGCATTCCGCCGGCTGCAGGACGATGGCCACCTGGAGGTGATCACCTGCGCGGCCACACACGGCTATCTGCCACTGCTCTATGAAGACGCCTGCATTGACGCCCAGATCCGCATGGCCGTGGAAAATTACAAGCGGCACTTTGGCCGGCCCCCCCGGGGCATTTGGCTGCCGGAGAGCGCCTACCGGCCCATGCGGGAATGGAGTTCGCCCCTGGGCAACGACGAGCCCCGGGCGCGCCGCGGCCTGGAGGAATTTCTGGACCGCCACGGTCTGCGCTACTTCTACGTGGATTCCCACCTGATCGCCGGGGGCAAGGCCATGGGCGTCTACCTGGAACGCTTCGAGGCTCTGAAGAAGTACTGGCACGAGTTCTCCCGGGGCTACAGCGAACCGGCGGACGAATTCAAGCGCAGCCCCTACCAGACCTACCTGGTGCGGTCGCGCGACGAGTTCATGGGTCGGGTATCAGCCTTCGTGCGCGATCCTAAAACCGGGCTGCAGGTGTGGTCCGGGGAACACGGATATCCCGGCGATGGTAATTATCTCGATTTCCACCGCAAGCACTGGCCCGGCGGTTTGCGCTATTGGCGGGTCACCTCCACCAAGGTGGGCCTGGGCGAAAAGGAAGTGTACAATCCCGACATCGTGGAATCCCGAGTGCAGGAAAACGCCGGCCACTTCAAGGAGATGATCCGGCAGATCCTGCTGCATGAAGGCCAGGAGGCCGAGGGTTTACCCATCGTCTGCGCCCCCTACGACACCGAGCTGTTCGGCCACTGGTGGTTCGAAGGCCCGCAATGGATTTACCATGTGCTGAAGTGGGTCAACCAGGATCCGGAACTGGAGGCTATGACCGGAAGTGAGTACCTGGAGCAGGTGAGCACCCACCGGGTGGTGTCTCTGCCGGAAGGGTCCTGGGGGGAAGGCGGCTTCCACCACATCTGGTTCAACAAGGATACCGAGTGGACCTGGGAGCTGATTTACCCGGCCGAACGCAAGATGGTGGAAGCGGCCCGCCAGTGGAGCCGACATTCCGACGGCCGGGTCCAGGAAGCGTTGCGCCAGTTGGCCGTGGAGCTGTTGCTGCTGGAAAGTTCCGATTGGCAGTTCCTGATCTCTACCGTGGCCGCGCGCGATTACGCCGAAACCCGCGTGATCAAGCACAACTACGACTTCTGGCGCATCTATGAGCTGCTGGAGAAGCTGACTAACGGGGAGGAGCCGGACCAGGAAGCCTGGGCTCATTACGCCCTGGTGCGGCAGCGGGATACGCTCTTCCCGCAGGTGGATCCTTCCTGGTGGACCGGGGCGGATTTATCCCCCGATTTACAAAAAGCGTTACCCTTGACCACAGAAACAGTGGAGTCCTAATGCCAGAGCTACGTCACGATCCCATTCAGAAACGTTGGGTCATCATCGCCACCGAACGGGGCCGGCGTCCGTCCGATTTCGTCAAGTCCGAACCGCCGCCCATCAGTGGCTTCTGTCCCTTCGACGAAGGCAACGAGGATAAAACCCCCCCGGAAGTCCTGGCCTTCCGGCGCCCCGGTACGGCGCCCGATACACCCGGCTGGGACGTGCGGGTGGTATCCAATAAATTCCCCGCCCTGCGCATCGAAGGCGACCTGGATCGTGCCGCCGATGGCATCTACGACAAAATGAACGGCATCGGCGCACACGAGGTGGTGATCGAAACGCCGCAGCACGACCTGAACCTGGCCGACCAACCGGTGGAACAATTCACCAACATCATGCTGGCGGCCCAGATGCGCCTGACTGACCTGATGCGGGATCTGCGCTTCCGCTACGTGCTGATCTTCCGGAATCACGGCACCACCGCCGGCGCTTCGCTGGCACACCCGCACACCCAGATCATTGCCACGCCGGTGACTCCGCGGACGGTTTCCATGGAGCTGGATTCGGCCCGGGAACACTACCATGCCAAGGAACGCTGCCTGTTCTGCGACATCATCCGCCAGGAGATGAAGCAGGGCATTCGCGTGATCAGCGAAGTGGATGGGATGATCTCCTTCACGCCGTTCGCTTCCCGGTTCCCCTTTGAAGTGTTCGTCATGCCCATCCAACATTCGCACGATTTTGCCGAATTAAATCAAGATGGCCTGACCGCGCTGTCCAAATGCCTGAAGGATACCCTGCTGCGCCTGAAACTGGCACTGGATGATCCTCCGTACAACTTCATGCTGCACACCGCCCCCAACACCAGGACGGCGGCCCGTCGTCCGGGGCATTGGCTGACGTTGCCCTTCGATTACCACTGGCATTTCGAAATCACTCCGCGGTTGGTCAAAGTCGCAGGCTTCGAATGGGGCACGGGCTTCTATATTAACCCCACGCCCCCCGAAGACGCCGCCCGGTACCTGCGCGAGATTGTCATTCCCTGAAACGAGAGAGGGTATTATGTGCACCTGCAGTGTGACGATTATTCCCGTGGGCAAGGGTACTTCCATGTCTGACGTATTGTCCAAGTCCATCCAGGTCCTGGATGAATTTGAAGACGTGAAGCACCAGATCACGCCCATGTCCACCCAACTGGAAGGCCCCACCGAGCGCATCATGCAAGCGATTCAAGCCATGCATGAAGCCGCGTTCGAGAGCGGAGTGGACCGCGTGTACACCACCATCGTGCTGGACGAGCGCCGCGACAAGGATCTGTCGCTGGAGGAGAGGGTGGAGCACGTGAAGCAGAAAGTACCGGCTTGATTTCCGGAATCAACCGGCAGGTGGGTGGATTTTGGCTAAACCGGAAAAATTGATCGTGGTCGGGGGCAACGCCGCCGGCATGGCGGCCGCCACCGCCGCGCGACGGCGTCGCCCCGATCTCGATATTACTCTCGTGGAACAATCCGGCCGCATTGCGACGGCCAATTGTTCCGCCCCCGCGTACCTGGACGGCCGCATCGTCCAGGTCAGCGCCCTCGAGAACCTCACGCCGCAAAACGCCTCCGAGCAGTACTCCCTGAACGTCCTGACCGGCCACCAGGCCCTGGAGATCCAGCCCCGAGCGCATCGCTTGGCCGTGCGCAACGCGGCCACCGGTCAGACCTTCGATCTTCCTTACGACCGCTTGATTCTGTCCACCGGCGCCCGCCCCATCCGGCCCTCCGTGCCCAACGTTGGCGCGCGGGGCATCCTGGCGCTGCGCAGCCTGGACGACGCCGAGGAGATCCGCCGCTGGCTGGAAATCCGCCGCCCCTCCACCTTCGTGGTCATCGGTACCGGTACCATCGCCCAGGTGTGCGCCGAGGCCCTGAAATCCCACGGCCTGGAGATCCACTTCATCGGCCGGGAAGAGGGCTTGATGGAGGACCTGGAGAAGCCCATCTCCGAGTGTCTTATGCAGGCGCTGCTGGATGCCGGTATCCACGTACATTTCGCGGAGAACATCACCGGCTTTCAAGTGTCGCTTGAAAACGAAGTGGAGGCCGTGGAATTTCCCGGGCAAACCCTGCGCTGCCAAGGGGTGCTGATCGCCATGGGGGTGGCGCCCAACACCGATCTGGCTCGCAGCGCCGGATTGCGTCTGGGGGTGCAGGAAACCTTGCAGGTGGATCGGCGCCTGGGGACTTCGCGGGCGGGAATCTACGCCTGCGGGGATTGCACGCATTCTTTTTTCCGCACCACCAACAAGCCGTTCTACTGGCCGCTGGCCACGACCGCCAGCCGGCAGGGGCGCCAGGCGGGGGAAATCGCCGCCGGGGCGCGGGGAGAAGATCCCGGTACGCTGGCCACGCGCCTGTGGACCTGCCTGGGCCTGCAGGTGGCCCGAGTGGGGCTGTCGTCGAAGCTGGCGCGGGACATGGGTGTGAAGCACCGCGTGACTCACGCCAGCGCCGCGTCCAAGCCGGGCATGTATGGCGGCCATAGCATGGACCTGGCGCTGATCAGCGATCCCGAAACCGGGCGGCTGCTCGGCGCCCAAATCATCGGCAAGGAAGGCGTTCACGCGCGCCTGTGCGCGCTGAGCGCGGCAATTTCCGGTAAACTGACGCTGAAGGAGGTGGAAAACCTGGATCTGGGATATTCACCGGAACTGGCCGCCCTGTGGGATCCAGTGCAGATCGCCGGCCGCCTGGGGAGGAAGCGCCCTTGAGAAGCATCTTCTTTTTGGATGCATAACTTTACATAATATATCTTATGCGACATTGCGCGTCCAAGCGCCTGATCCAGCGTTTACGGCCAAATCCACGTAAAAACGGCGGAAGAGCTCACGGGGCTCCTTCGCCGTTATGGTACCCTCTACCTGACCCGCCGCGCAGACCGCCATGAGTTCCCTTGCCCATCCCGGGCAAAGCCTCTGCTGGACGGGATCGTGGTGCAGGGGCAAAGCATTTGACGGGATGAGACCTCCACGGCCCGACCGAGCCGCCGAACCCTGCGAAGATCGCTACCGCAAAGCGGCCGGGCAAATGCTTCGTTCTGGATCGGGAGCGGCAGAATAACCCTGTCCCCTCGCTCAGTGACCCCTTCGGGGATGGCGGGATGGCCCTCCGAACCGACAACCATAAAGAAGGCGGAAGCGCCTCGCAGCGCCTCCGCCTCTGTCATGAGTCAGTTCTCAGGGTAAGTCTACTTTTGCGGCCACAACTGCGGAACCCAACTAAACAGCCCGTGGAAAAGCTCGAGGATCTCATTCAGCGTGGGGTTGCTCTTGATCATCCACCACAGGCCGGGGACGTGCATCAGGCCGTAAAACACCCCTGCCGCCACCACGATGGCGATCAGGTAGGCTCCGCTGGCTTTGCGCCATTCCCGTAGCCGCTTCACCCCCAGGTAGTGGAAATACGTCTGCACCTTGGCGTCCAGAAACTCGCGGTCGTCCACGCGGAAGGCCTGGATACTCCAGAAGGCCGCCGTGAACAGGGACATGATCAGGGCATAGGCCGGCATGAGTTCCAGGAAGTTCAGCGGTCCCACCACCACCACGGCGGTCAGGAAGCCGGCCGCCAGGCTTCGGTTGGTGCCCCGGCGGAATTTGCGGATGATCAGCCGGTCGACCCAGTACGGGCCGGGATAGCCGGGGCGGATCTCGGTGTTGATGTTGCGCACGAGCTGCAGGTGCGCAGCGATGTACAGGATCATCAGGGTGGCGACGAACTTGTGCTGATCCAGGGTCTGGCCCAGAATGCCCTTCCCCAGCAGGTTCTCCAGGACCGCGAGAAACAGCAGCAAAACGACAAAGGTGAGGAGCCAGAAGAGGAAACCGCGATCGTGTGTGAATCCGGCGACGCGTTGCGACCATTCGTACAACAGCGAGCGTTTCAGGTCGAGCGGTTCGCCGCAGGAGGGACAGGTTTTGCCCTTGTAGTCGCCCGCGATGTCGCCTTTGCAATTTGGGCACTTCATGTCCTAACGCCCCGAGTGATTTGGTGGGTGTGCCGATTCCTTCCCCCCGGTCCGCGAGGTAAAGGATCCTTTCAGGATTAATTTACGCATTCCGGGCGAAAATACAAGCAAATTCTGAAGAAATCAGCATTTGGGGACATAAAGAAGGGGCGCCACGCGGCGCCCCTTGCGTTTATCGCCTGATAAGGATTACTTCAACAGCACCATCTTGTTCTGTAGCATCAGGCCTTCGGCTTCCAGGCGGTAGAGGTACACGCCGGACGCCAAACCTCCGGCATGGAAATCCACCTGGTACGATCCGGCGTTCAGGGAACCGTCCAGCAAGCGGCGGACTTCGCGGCCGACCAGGTCATAGACCGACAAGCGCACCGGCCCGTTGCGGGTCAGCGCGAAGGTGATGGTGGTGGACGGATTGAAGGGATTGGGCGCGTTCTGCTGCAGGGAAAATTCACGCGGCACCACCCCCGGATCCAGGGGCCGCACGCCCAGCGCGCCGGTGCCTTCCACCCAGAAGTTATCCACGAACATACCGGTGCCGCTGAACTGGTCGGGATCGGCCTGGAACAGGATACGCACCAGCACCGTGCTGCCGATATAGGGTGTCAGGTCAATGCCGTCCTCCGCCCCCTGCCACGTTTCCGACCATCTCTGGAACGCAACGGGCAGGCTGGAGAAGACGAAGTTCTGCCCGCCCGGCTGGCCGAAAGGATTGGACCAGTAGTACCAGTTGGCGCCGTTATCCGGGCTGATCTGCACGGTCCAGTAATCCACGTCGGGGAACGGATCCGGGTCGCCCACGTTGATGGTTCCGGCGTGATAGAAGTCGGCGAAGAAGCTGTCGCTGTCCGCCGAGAAGGTGGTCAGATCAATGGGCGGCGTGACCAAGGCGCTGTAAGCGAAGGGAGGGTATCCCGGATTGGCCGTATCGGAAAAGGCCATCACCGTGGGCGGGGAGGGCGGCGGGGGAAGCGTGAGCTCCTCCAGGTGCCACGCCGTGCCCACCACCATACCGGCCCGGGGGATCATGTCCGCCGGTTCCGCCAAGTCGTCGGCGTTATTGGCCAGGTAGGTGGTGGTCCCCTCGCGGATCACGATGTTGTCCACGAAGAAGCCAATGAAGGCCGAATCGTTGATGGTGGAACCAGCCGGGTCGGAGGCGAAGGCGAACCGGAGCACCACGTTGTTCTGGGTGAAGTTGGCCAGGCTGGAGTTGCCGTTGACCCACTGCCCGGGGCGTCCGCCGCCGGAGAACCCGGTCCATCCGGGAATGCCCGGGCCCAGGCCGAATTCAAACCCGAAGCTGTACACGCTGCTGGCCTCGTAGGGCGGCTGATTCACATTCAGCACCTGGAAATTGTTTCCCCCGTCCGTGGAGATCCACACGTTGGCGCCGTCCCAGGCGTCGTAGCCGGTCGGGAACGGCCCGAGCGGGTCTTCCAGGGCGTAGAACACGTTGAAGGTCAGGTTGGGGTTGGTCGCGCCGGAAAGATCCAGCACCGGCGAATCAAGATACTGCAACCAATGGTTATCATACCCCTCAATCAGGGTATCCCCAGCCCACCAGGACATGCCTTCAAATGCGTTGAAGGTGGTTTTCTGCCAGGCGGCGAAGTCGGTCAGGTCCAATCGCTGCCAATTGGGTGCGCCATTTTCAAACGTCTCAAAAAACAGGGTGTCATCCGTAGCCTCCAGACCCGCTCCCGGGTTCGTTGAGAGCGGGGTTTCCTGGATTTCCCGATCCACCGGCGCAGAATGAACCTGGAATCCCCACACGAGAACCACGGCGAAAAGCGCATAAATTCCAAGTCGTCTCATCACAATCTCCTTGCATGAATACATCACCATCGAAAAGAACATCCCATTCATACTCACCATAAATTACGAAATTCTCGAGAGGTGAATTGGCGCAAGCCCCTCTTCCCCACTCCCCGGCAGTCCCGGAAAACGCCAGGGGGCGATGCCCGGCATCGCCCCCTGCAGATGGTGCGGTAAGATTACCACGGAATGCTACTTCAGCAGGACCATCTTTTCCTGCAGCGACTTGCCGTCGGCTTCCAGGCGGTAGATGTAGACGCCGGAGGCGAGACCCTGGGCTTCGAATTCCACCGTGTGCGAACCCGCGGAGTAGTTGCCGCCGGCCAGCACGCGGATCTCACGGCCCGCCAGGTCGAACACCGCCAACCGCGCCATGCCTGCCTTCTCCAGGGAGAAGGTGATGGAGGTGGTGGGGTTGAACGGGTTGGGGCTGTTCTGATACAGCGCGAACACTTTGGGCGAGGCCGCGCCGGCGCCGGGATTTTCCACCCCCACGGCCGGCTGGAAGACCGTGCGGATGAAGAAGTCGTAGTCGGACGGACCGAAGTTGCCGCCGAAGTTGGTGAAGAAGTGACCCGCACCGTGCTCCAGGTCGTCACCGTAAACATGCGGCGTGCCGGCCGTATTCTGCACTTCGAACCACACCCAGAAATCCGTGTTGGCGTTCTGCAGGTAGGTTACGTCATTCAGCGGGATTTCCTGCCATGCGGGCGAAACCGTCGTGACGGTGAAGGGGAAGTTGGTCACTTCGGGGCCCGGGGTGGCAGCGGTGCCAGCCTCGTAGATGTGCACCTGCATGGAACCGGTGTCGCGGAACAGACCCTTCAGGTGCAGGGCGTCCAGGTTCTCCGTCACACCGTCAGCCGACGGGGTGAAGCGGACGTAGGGGCCCTGGCCGGTGGTGAAGTTGAAGTAGTAGATGGTGTCCTGCCAGGTGTACTGGCGGTTGTCGTAGCCGAATTCCAGCATATCGGCGGGGGTGACTTCCACGAATCCTGCCTTGGAGGTGTCGTTGGCGCGGAATTCGTCGGTGGTCAGGTTGGTGTAGGCATCCAGGAAGTAGGTGCCCACGCCGGACGGGGTCCAGGTGAAGGTCTTGACCACGCTCTGGCCTGCAGGCACCGAAGCCCACGGCACCAGCGGCTGGCCGGGACCCATGTTGACCCGCCAGAACGCCGGGATCTGGCTCTCGTCGCTCATGCCCAGGTTGTGGATTTCCACCGAGCAGTCAAAGCTGTCGAAGTACAGCGAGGTGGGCATGGGAACGAGCAGCTTGCGAGCGGCCACGTCGTGATCCAGGCCGGAGAGATATTCCACCTGGAAGTTGTCCACGAACAGGCCCTGGCCGAAGTGGCTGTCCGAATCCGACTGGAACAGGATGCGGACCATCACGTTGTGGCCCAGGTAGGGGGTCAGATCCAGAGCCCCCGAGGTGTTGACCTCGGACCACAGCATGTAGCCGGCCGGTACCTGGGTGAGCACGTAGTTGGTGCCGCCGGGGGAGCCCCACGGATTGGAGTAGTAGTACCAATTGACGCCGTCATCGGGGCTGACCTGCACGGTCCAGATGTCGTTATCCGGGAACGGGTCGGGATCATTCACGTTGATCTGCCCGGCGATGTAGAAGTCCGCTAAAGCGGAACCGGAATCCGGATTGTACGGGGTCAGGTCAATGACCGGGGAAATCAGCGAGTTCGACATCAGGGGTACATAACTGTTCATCTCGTTGGCCATCCGCGCGACGTGGGTGGGGGAAGGCGGCGGAGGCAGCGTGGAGGTGGCGACGTGCCACAGGTTGCCGGCGACCAAGCCCGAGGTGGGAATCAGGTCACTGGGAGTGGCGACGCCCTGGGCATTGTTCTGCAGGTAGAAGGTGGCGCCATCGCGGACCGCGATGTTGTCCACGAACATGCCCTTCAGATTGGGGTCGTTGCCGGTGCTGTAGGCCGGGTCGGAGCAGAAGGCAAAGCGGATCTTGACCTGGGAGCCGATGAAGCTGGACAGGCTGGTGGAAGCGTTCACCCACGTGCCCGGCACGGCGCCGCCGGAGAAGCCGCCCCAGCCGGGGATGTTCGGACCCATGCCGAATTCGGACCCGAAGCTGTACAGGCTCTGGCAGTTGTAGGCCGGAGTGGTCATGGGCAGCACCTGCCAGGTGGTTCCGCCGTTGGTGGAGATCCAGACGTTGCAGCCGTCCCAACCATCATACGGAGCCGTGGCGCCGGCCGGGTCTTCCACGGCATAGAACAGGTTGAAGGACAGGCTGGGATTAGTGGCGCCGGTCAGGTTCAGAGTGGGGCTGACCAGATACTGCAGCCAATGGTCGGAATAGCCGCCGATGGTGGAATCGCCGGACCACCAGGACAGGCCGCTGCCGCCATGGGCGTTGAAGTCATCCACGTGCCAGGTATTGATGTCGGTGTGGTCAACCATCTGCCAGCCGGGCGCGCCGGTTTCGAAATTTTCGAACAGCAGAACGACATCGGCAGCCCCCACGGACGGATCGGGGCTGGAGGGGATCTGAGGATTGTCAACGGCGACGTGCTTCATGCCGGGTGAGCTCAGGATTCCTACTTTGGCCCAGCCCTGCGATCCCAGCAACAATGCCAGAGCGAGGACAACCCAGATTACTCTTTTGGTCATTGCATTTCTCCTTGCGGTAATGTGTATCGGGGTACTGTGGTGAGAGAGTGCTATACCGAAGGCGGGAAAAGCTTCCGGAAGTCGCTTTCCTGCT
Source organism: Candidatus Zixiibacteriota bacterium (assembly GCA_003599535.1). Lineage (GTDB taxonomy): Bacteria > Electryoneota > B3-LCP > B3-LCP > B3-LCP > SURF-9. The sequence continues at coordinate 50,465 of QZKQ01000131.1, forward strand.
TTAATATAATGAAGGAATTCGGATTTAGCGATAAACTTGGCTCCTTTTTTTTATCGCACGCGCGATTCTCGCCGAAGTTACTTAAGCAGCACCAGGCGCTGGGTGCGGAGGTGCCCGTCCGCCTGCAGGCGGATCCAGTAATTCCCGGAGGGCTGACCGGTGGCTTCCCAGACGGCCGTGTGGTACCCGGCGCCCAAAGGACCCCGCAACAGCTCCGCCACCTTCCTCCCGGCCGCGTCGAACAGGTCCAACCGCACCTCGGCCGGTCCCGGCAAGGTGAAGGCGATCCGGGTCGTCGCGTTGAAAGGGTTGGGATAGTTGGGCAGCAGGTCGAGGCCATAGGTTCCCGGCCGGCCCGGTTCCGGATACACCGCCGCCGATCCCGTCAGAGTGGCGCGGATATTGAAATTCACCAGGGTCGGTTCCGCCTGCGCGCCGTTGAACACGAAGAAGTGTCCGGTGCTGTAGGCGTCTTCCAGGTGGCCGGTGATGTGCGGCGTCAGGTCCGGGGCGGTAATTTCAAACCAGACCCAGAAATCGGGGTGGCCGCCCTGCAGGTAGCCGACGTCGGAGATGTCTATTTCCATCCAATCCGGGTAGACGTTGGCGGCCGGTACGGTTACCGTGCGGCTGTACACCTCCGCACCGGGCGAGCCTCCCGTCCCGGCGGCGTAAATGTGCAGGTCGAAGGTTCCCGCCGAGTAAAACATGGCCTTGATAGTGTTGCCGGCCAGGATGCCGGGGAGGCCGTCCGCGGCCGGGGTGAAGCGCACCAGCGGTCCGTTGCCGGGGTTCAGGTTGAAGGGATAGAAATCAGGCAGGTAGGTGATCTGCCGGTGGTCGTATCCCAGTTCAAAAAAGCCGGGCGGTGTGACTTCGATCAGTCCCGCGACGCAGGTGTCGTTGCTGCGGACTTCGTCCAGGGTCAGTTGGGTGTAGGCATTCACCCAGTATTGGCCGGCGGGAGGCGGCGTCCAGGTGAAGTTCCGGATCACGGTGTCGCCCGAAGCGACCGAAGACCAGGGGATCAAAGCGGTGGCGGCGCCGTCTACCGCCCAATAGGCCGGTACCTGGGGCGCGTTGTACAGACCATAATTGCAGAGCTGTACGGAACAGTTCACCGGCCCCTGACCCTGGTAGGTAGGAAACGGCACGACGAGCCGGGTGGCGCCCACGTCATGATCCGGCAGGCTGCGGGACACCAGGGTTATGTCGTCAATGTACAGCCCGTCGCCCTGGCCGCCGTCGCTGTTGCCGTCGGTGACCATGCGAAAGCGGATTTTCACGTTCTGCCCCGCCCAAGGAGTCAGGTCGAGCACGGGGATGATGGTATTTTCCCAGTAGCCGTTGGACCGCTCCACCCACTGGAACTGGGATCCGTTGTGCGCCCAGTCGTAGGCCAGCGGCGTCCAGATGGCGCTGTTGGCCGGAGCCACTTCGATGTAGTAGTAATCGTCCAGGTAGTCGTCGTTGTCCCCGTCCACGTCCGGGAGATCGCAGTACACCCAATAGCTCAGGTAGGTGGCCGAATCAGCCGGCAGGGCCACGGTGGGCGACACCAGGGCGTTGGAAAGGAAGTAGCGGTCGTCGCAGTTGCGGCTGTGGGAGGGGCTGTGGGATTCCCCGGTGGTCAGCACCCAGTAATTGCCCGACGGGGGACCGGCGCTCACGGTTAAAGCCGAAGGGTAGCCTCCCCCCTCAGCGTTGTTCGACAGGTATACGGTGCTGCCGGCGCGCACTTCGACGTTGTCAATGAAGAAGCCCAGCAGGGCGGGATTATCGGCGGTGCAGGTGGCGGCGTCGGAACAGAAGGCGAAGCGGAGGCGGACGTCGGGGTAGGCGTAGGCGGACAGATCGAAGCGCGCCTCGGTCCAGCCGCCGGACGACCCGGCCCAACCGGGAATGCCGGGACCCATGCCCCACAGCCAGCCGAAACCGTACAGGCTTTGACAGGTGTAGGCCGGATATTCCGGCTCCAGCACGTCCCAGGTGTTGCCGCCGGTGATGGAGATCCACACATTGCAGCCGTCCCAACCGTCGTACCCCGGAGTGTGGCTGGTATCCTCCACCGCCCAGTACAACTTCAGGGTCAAGGCCGGATCGGTCGTCCCGGCCAGGTTGATGACGGGGGTGACCAGGTACTGCAGCCAATGGTTATCGTAGCCCATCAGGCTGGTCTTTCCCGACCACCAGGAATGGCCACTGTAGGCGTTGTAGGTGTCGGTGTGCCAGGTCGGCCCCGGATTGGTGAGGTCCACCGCAGTCCAGTTGTTGGGACCGGTAGTGGTTTCGAAATCGGCGAAATAGATGACGGTATCCTCATCGGCCCCGGCAGGCATGCGGGCAGGATCGGACACTCGCACCGGTTGGGGTTGCGATGACCGCTCGATTTTTTCTCCCCATCCCGGCGCAGCCCACAGGGCCAACGTCAGGAGGAGTACCCAAGACCTGCGCTTCATCCTTTGCTCCGACATAGCCGTCTGATTGTGTATGGCAACATATAAGTTACAATCCTTTCACGCGGATGTCAAGCCCCGTCTACGAAAATCGGATGCCACCCATAAGATAACCTTGTCCAGGGCCTAAAAAAAGCGCAATCTTTTGCACTTGTGGTTTCTGGAAAGTTATCCGGAACCGATAAGGTGCAAAACATTGCGCTGGGTTATCCTGGGGCACTGACATGATTTTCGCGCTGGTTATTCGCCGGTGGAGGCAGGCGCCAGCACCGGCTGGTACTGTCTAAGAGCGGACGTGGAAGCGGCGCAACTCCGTAATCAGCAGATCTTTGCCGGCGCGGGAGATATCCCGGCCGGACAAGGGGAAACCGGGAGTCCGGCGGGCCAGGGAACGCAACTCCTGCACCGACATTTTTTCCAAGTCACCCAAGGGAAAGCGGCCGCCGTTCTTGCCATCGGGGGTCACCGGGCCGGCCGGCGGTTCCGGATAGATCAGGCGATCTTCCACTTCGTCGTGGGGGCGGGGGATGATGTGGGTGGCGACCAACTGCCCCACCCGCTCCGCAGCGCGGGCCCCGGAGTCCACCGCGGCTCGCACCGCTCCGACCTCACCGACGACTTCAACGGTGACCAGGCCGCCCGAAGTCCGCTCCCTGCGCAGGAGGGTCACGTGGGCGGCCTTCACCATGGCGTCCGCGGCTTCGATGGCGCCCACCAGGCCGCGGGTTTCGATCAGACCGAGAGCGCGTTCCGCCAGGGGCGGTTTGCCCTGTATTTCAGCCATGCTGGGTCCCGGCTATGGATTATTCCACGTTGGGGTTATCGCGCTGCGGAAGGATGGATTCGACTTCGTAGTGCGGGCGCGGAATGACGTGCACCGACACCAGTTCTCCCACCTTTTCCGCGGCGGTGGCGCCGGCGTCCGTGGCCGCTTTGACCGCGCCGACGTCGCCGCGCACGAACACGGTCACGTAACCGCCACCGATCTTCTCCTTGCCGACCAACTGCACTTTGGCGGCTTTGACCATGGCGTCCGCCGCTTCGATGGCTGCGACCAGCCCCCGGGTCTCGATCATGCCCAGGGCTTCCAGGGTACGCATGGTATCACCAGGCATACAATCTCCAGTTAATTCCAGTTGTGGTTTGAACTAAAAATAACGATTTTATACATCAAAGTCAATGATTTATTGCAGGATGTTTGGAAGGAGAATTCAGGGTTGCGAGGTTCCATGGAGTCTCTCTCTACGTTCTATTTCTTAAGAATTTACTTGTTTTCGCGAGAACTTGGTGTTTAATTAGTTTCAACGAAGGAAAAAGGAGTTACTCATTTAGAATGCGGCTAATAATCATCCTGTTAACGGTCATCGGTGGACTATGTCTGGCAGCGTCGGCTATAACCTCCGGGCTTTCCCTGCATCCCCGTGACATCGAACGTACCATTTCCCCTGATGGGATGCTGGATGCCATCGTGCATTATGCCCTTCCTGCACTGTCACCGGGTTTGGCTTTGGTCGGCATTTGTCTGCTGATTCTATCCGGCCTGTTTTACCTCCTCACTCGGGTTTTGGATCGTAACCCGGACTTCGGTGGGGCCAAATTCATCCTTCTGCTGATGATCGTACAAGCCTGCTTCGGATTAATCTATGCACACTACGCAGATCATAATCTTAATGATGACTCTCTCTGGTACCATACTCAAGCCGGCAATATTGCTTCAGGCAAGCCGGTCGCCAACGAGGACGGAACTCCCACAACCTACTGGCCGATTGGGTATTCTTTGATTTTAGGTTTGTTCTACCGCTTGTTCGGCGCGAATGTCACCGTCGCTGAGGTATTAAATATATTTTTTGCAGCCGGCATCACTCTCTTTACCTACCTGATTGGCCGGACCCTATTCTCCGGCAAAGCCGCCCGCCAGGCAGCCTTGGTGATGGCGGCATGGCCATCCATAATCTTCTTCGTCATTCTGCCTTTCGCCGATCTGTTTTTAACCTTTCTGGCTACGGTTATATTCTATTTATCCATTAAACCGGCCTCGCGCACCAATACTCTGCTACTCGGAATGATGGTCGGCTTGGCGACACTTACGAGGCCGACCTTTCTGTTTTTCCCCTTGGTGATCGCATTTTACCGGTTGCTGCGGGATCGGCAATGGAAGCCGGTGCTGGCGCAAACTGCGATTATCATCCTTATAACTGAATTGATACTGCTGCCGTGGCAGATCCGCAATTATCGAGCCTTTGACGATTTTATCCTGGTCTCCACCAATGGCGGAATTCATGCCTGGATGGGCAATAATCCCCATGCCAGCGGAGGCTTCATCGGGTTGTGGATGTTTATTCCCGATTCGACCTACAAATGGATGAATCGCTCCCTAAATGAAGTCGAGCGCGAACAATACGCGTATCAGCAGGCCAAGACCTACATCAAGAGCGAACCCCTCCGGGCAATAGCTAACTGGCCCAAAAAGATCGTGTATTTATATTATCGTGACAGCAAATCTGTGACTTACGGCTTGGGAGATACCTATAAAATGCTCGCCCCTGTCGTGGTATGCGCGCTGATCATTATCGCTGAAGCCTATTATTTCATTCTCGGCGCGGCCTTCCTGATCGTACTTCTTTTTTCCCTTCGCCGGCCTCCGTCACCATGGCTCTGGTTCGTGCTGGGAAGTGGTGTCTACTTTACGGCCATAAATCTGCCCTTTATCGCCGAAGGCCGCTACCATATGCCGCTGCTGCCGCTGTTTGCTCTGGTGGCTGTCACGGGGAAAGCCATCCAAAACACCAAATAAAACCATGATTCAACCTGAATCACCACCCGACCACTCTCATCGCGACCTGGCGCCAGACGCAGCGCAGAGCTCAATTCTGCGGTTGTCCTTTTGTCTCGCATCGATTGCCCTGGGCTTATTGTTGATTTGGGGAATCCTGGAATTCTCTGGTTTCAAAGTGCAAAAGCTTGAGGGGTTCCTGGCAGCTGATGGTTCATTTGACGGCCCGGCATCCATGGCTATCCGCGCCATGAACATAGGATTGCCGGCGGCAGCGATAACCCTGTTGATTATCTCCGTGCTATGGCTGCTCTTTGAACGATTTCATTGGAGTCCATTCCGGTTGCGGGAGAGATCTTTTCTCCTCTTCATCATCATCCTGAAATTGGGCCTCAGCCTGGCATATATTTATTCCATGCCTTATCAACCATGGACCGATGATCATTGGTATCTGACCGCTGCCCAGCATTTGTCACAAGGCATTAACCCTCATATCAACGGTCAACCCACCGCGCTTTGGCCTATCGGCTATCCCATGATCCTTTCTGTGTTTTTCCGAATATTTGGGGCTACGGTTATCGTTGCACAGTGGGTGAATGTATTGACTCTGGTAGGAATAACCCTGTTGACCTATCACCTTGGTAAGGATCTCTTTGGAACCGCCACCGCCCGCCGCGCCGCACTGGTCATCGCGCTGATGCCGTCCCAGATCTTCTTCGCCTTGCCGATCATGTCAGACCCTCTTCAGGCTTTGCTGATGTTGGGTCTGATTTATTTAGCGATCAAACCCCTGAACAGGTGGAGAACCATTTCCATGGGATTGATCTTCGGATTTTCCATTCTGGTAAAACCGGTAATACTATTTTTTCCAGCCTTTTTGGCACTCTATTGGTATTGGAAAGGCGAACCCTTGAGAAGCACGATTTTTACTACGGCATGGATTCTAATACTGGGGATCATTACCGTTATTCCCTGGCAAATCCGCATGCAGCGCGACTTCGGCAGATTCGCCCTGGTTTCCACCCAGGGAGGACACAATATCTTGCAGGGAAATAATCCCCGGGCCAGTGGCGGAACCATGGACGTTCGCGATTTCGTCCCGGATAGCTTACTGAAACGCTTCAGCACTCTGAATGAAGCGGAGCGTGATGCCCTGATGGCCCAAACAGGAATCGAGTGGATCAAAAATAATCCACTGTGGGCCATGCGACTCTGGATTAAAAAATTCATAGTTCTCTTCTATGAAGACAGCAAATGTGTCTCGCGCAGTGTGCACCTCTCGTACGTAGATTTGCCCGCCGCAATGGTCGCGACGATGATCTTCCTGACAGAAGGTTATTACTACGCCCTCGGCTTGGCTTTTCTGTTGGCTTCAGTGGGATTCCTGCGTCGGGAGCGGTTGACCGCCCGTTCCTGGTTGATTTACGGCACACTTCTCTACACCATCGCCATCCACTTGCCCTTCACCGCCGAAGGGCGTTACCATACGGTTCTCCTGCCCCTGTTCGCCATGATCGCGGTGTGGGCGATGAAGGAAACCACCTCGCGGCCGAAAAAAGCCGCCTGAACCGCCTCAATGTATCTCCTCCTGGACTTGCTCTGTTGCGCCAGTTCATTGTACTCTCCACTCCGCCGCCAGCGTAATCGCTTATCGCATTGATATATCATCCCTTACGCCAACAGCCCGATTTCCTCAAGGGTCTAAATTTAAAGCAAAAGTGTTGGATTTCCCCGAGGGGTGAAGTATATTTGTGGTACTTTCTGCCCGGGCGGAATCCATCTACTTTACCATAGTATTACTTGGGGGTATCATGAAGAACATCCTGGTGACCGGGGGGGCCGGTTATGTGGGCACGATGCTGGTGCCCATGCTGCTGGGGCGCGGTTACAAGGTCCGCGTCATGGATAACCTGATGTACGGCGGCAAGGGGTTGCTGCCCTGCTTCGCTTCGAAAGATTTCGAATTCGTGAAGGGCGACGTGCGCAAGATCGAAGACGTGCGCAGCTCCCTGGACGGCATGGACGCCGTCATCCACCTGGCCGCCATCGTCGGTTTCCCCGCCTGCAAGAAAGATCCGCAACTGGCCGAAGAAACCAATCACAAAGCTACGGTACTTCTGGAAGGCCTGCGCCACGACCGCCCGCTGATCTTCGCTTCCACCGGATCCAACTACGGCGCCCTGGTGGGCGACGTCTGCCGCGAAGATTCCCCCTTGAATCCCCTGACCATCTATGGGTCCACCAAGACCGCCGCCGAGCAGTACCTGCTGAAGTGCGGTAACGTGGTGGTCTACCGCTACGCCACCGCCTATGGCCTGTCCTACCGCCAGCGGCTGGACCTGCTGATCAACGACTTCGTTTACCAGGCGGTCAAGAACCGCAACCTGATCATCTACGAGAAGTCCTTCAAGCGGACTTTCATCCACGTGCGCGACATCGCCGCCTCGCTGCTCTACGCCCTGGAACACTTCAACAAGATGCGCGACGAAGTGTTCAACTGCGGGTCCAACGACCAGAATTTCAGCAAGGAAGAGGTCGCCCTGCTGATCCAGAAGCGGGTGAACTACTACCTGCACTTCGCGGAAATCGGCAAGGACGAGGACCAGCGCAACTACGAGGTATCCTACGAGAAGGTCAATAAGGCCGGATTCTTCACCACCGTGGGCATTGACGAGGGCATTGACGAGCTGATCCGTTCCATGGCCGTGGTCCAGGTGGTCAACGAATACAGCAACGTCTAAAGGGGGCGGTCATGGGATTCTGGAAGGGCAAGAACGTGGTGGTGACCGGGGGGTCGGGCTTCCTGGGCAGCCACGTGGTGGAAATATTGGAAGCGGAAGGGGCGCGAGTCACCGTGCCCCGCAAGCGCGATTTCAACCTGATGACGCTGGACGGCAGCCTGCGCTGTTTCCTGGAAGCCCGGCCGGACCTGGTCATCCACGGAGCGGCCTTCTACGGCGGGATCTGGATCAACCAGGTGCACCCGGGGCGGATTTACTACGAGAACCTGGTCATGGGAGCCAACGTCATCGAAGCCTGCCGCCTGGCCGGAGTGAAGAAGTTCGTGGGAGTGGGCACGGCCTGCTCCTATCCGGGCTATCTCGAAGGGCTGCTGTCCGAAGAGCGCCTGTGGGACGGCCCGCTGCACGACAGCGTGCGCAACTACGGCCTGACCAAGAAAATGATGCAGGTGCAGTGCTGGGCTTACCAGAAGCAGTACGGCTTCAATGGCATCCACCTGATCCTGACCAACCTGTACGGTCCGCGGGATTCCTACAATCCCCAGCGGTCGCACGTGGTGGCGGCGCTGATCCGCAAGTTCGTGGAAGCGGAAATGACCCGGGCGCCGGAAGTGGAAGTCTGGGGCACGGGCAAGCCCATTCGCGAATTCCTGTACGTGCAGGACTGCGCCGAAGGTATCGTGCGGGCCGCCGAAGTCTACGACGAGGTCGAACCGCTGAACCTTGGCACCGGCCTGGGCACCAGCATCCGCGAACTGACCGACCTGACCCACGAGCTGTCCGGCTTCCAGGGGCAGATCCGCTGGAACGCCGACAAGCCCGACGGCCAGATGGTGAAAATCCTGGACGTGTCCAAAATGAAGAAGGCGCTGGGCTGGCAACCGCCCACCAGCCTGCGGGACGGCCTGGAAAAGACCATCCACTGGTACCGCGAGCACAAGGCGGAAGCGGACGAGAGATTTTAGCGGTAAGCTTTAAGCTGTAAGCTGTAAGCGAACAGGGCGGCCCGGTGGCCGCCCGCTTTTATGTTACGCGTAGGGGTGGGGTTTAGCTTGTAGGGCGGACTAAGCGGCGGAGCACCGGATCCAACTTTGTTCGATGGAATTGATCCGCCGCGCAGTCCGCCGTGTGTTTCCCCCCTCACCCAGCCCCTCCACTCGTGTCATTGCGAGCGAAGCGAAGCAATCTTCGCCCCTCGCCCACCCCTAAAGGAGTAGGCTACGGCTAAAATGCAAAAGCCCCGTAAACGGGGCTCATTAGATGCGAGATGCGAGAAAGGGGCGGCCACACCGGGCCGCCCCTACTAACGACTAACGACCAACGACTAACGACTATTTCAGCAGCACGATCTTCTGCACCTGCGACACCTCCCCCGCCGTCAGTCTCACCAAATACACCCCCGACGGCAGCCCCGTCCCATCGAAACTCACCTCGTGCGATCCCGCCGGGTACCATGCCTCCCCCTGTAGGGGCGGGCCGATGTGCCCGCCCCCGGGGCGACCACATAGGATCGCCCCTACATTCCGTCCTCCCGTGTCGAACACCTCCAGCCTCACATACCCCGCCGCCGGCAGGCCGAAGCGGAGGGTGGTCACCGGATTAAACGGATTGGGGTAAACGGACAGGGTGAACTCCTCGGCCACGACGAAGCGCCACGCAGTGGCCCTTGGTGGTGGCCCTCCAGGCTCGCCGGGGAAGGGGTCGCCCCAATTTTCATTGTTATAGACGAAGGCGCCGCTCCCGTCCGTGGCGGACTTGGTGAAGGTGAAGTAGCTGGAATCCCAGATGCTGCCGGATGCGTAGATCCCGGCATAGCCCACGTAGGTGTATTCCCCGGGAGGATTGGTTCCGGCCACGTTCTGGGCGCGGCCAAAGGTGAGGTCGGCGCCAACAGGCACATTGGTCAGGCGGAAGGGCCCCAGAATCCCTATCCAGTTCCCGTCGGGGGAATACCAGCCGCTCCACACCTGGAATTCTTGAGTCAGGCCGGAGAGGTTCTGAATCCGGACTTGGTAATCGAAGCTGCCGCCGGTGGCGGGGATGACGAGGGGCGGGTTCACGGGCGTCAGGGTGGTCTCCAGGGGTTGCCCCCCAGCCTCGGTCTTGATCAGGTAAACATCCCAACTACCTGCGCCGCAGGACCACGTCTCTCCAGCGATGACGTACCCACCGTCCGCCGTCTGTTGCACGCTGCGACCAAAATCACCACTGCTCCCGCCGAATGCCTGCTGCCAAAGCGGGTTGCCGGAGGCGTCGGTCTTGACCAGGTAAACATTATAACTGCCAGCGCCGTAGGGCCATGTCTCTCCGGCGATGACATACCCGCCGTCCGTGGTCTGCTGCACGCTGTAACCATAATCATAATAGCTCCCGCCGAAGGTGCGCTGCCAGACCGGGTTTCCCTCCGCGTCGGTCTTGACCAGGTAAACGTCATGGTAGCCTAAGCCGAAGGACCAGGTGTATCCGGCGATGATGTACCCGCCGTCCGTAGTCTGCTCCACGCTGGAACCATAATCATAACTGCTCCCGCCGAAGGTGCGCGTCCAGAGCGTATCGGGCGGCTGGGCGCCGGCCCCCGCAGCCAGCCCCAGCCCTCCCACCGCCAGCAGACTGATCCATAATGATTTCTTCACGACGACCTCATGGGAATAGGATGATGAATCTTCCGAGTTCCAGCGATGCCATCAATATAGAGGTTTCCGCCGGAAAAATCCAGTGCAATTTTTTGCATTTCATGACGACCGGTCAACCGCCTGCTGTAAGCTGAGTGTTGACTGCTGAATGCTGAGAGCTTACTTTTCGCTTTTCTTTCCGCCAATTTTTTCGTACATTATGATCTTGCCGTCACATCCATATTGCAGGCCGAACCGAACCATGAAGCTCACCGACCTTTGCCGCGAAGACCGCGTGTTGATCCCTCTCCTGGCCCAGACCCGGGACGAGGTGCTAAGCGAGATGGTGCAGCCGCTGCAGCGCCAGGGCGCCATCGCCGATCCGGAGGAAATTCTGGCCTTGCTGCAGGATCGCGAGCGGCAGTTGACCACCGCCATCGGCAACGGAGTGGCCATCCCTCACACCCGCCCCCTGGAGGTGCCCGAACCGCTGCTGGTCATCGGCCGCACCGCCCGGCCGGTGGACTTTCAGGCCCTGGACGGCCAGCCGGTGCGCCTGGTCTTCCTGCTCATCACTCCCAAGGGCAACATCAGTCTGCATTTGAAACTGCTCTCCCGAGTCAGCCGTTTAATGAATGACGAGGCCCTGCGCCGGCAACTGCTGGAGGCCCGCAACGCCGCCGAAGTCTTAGCCCACCTGCGCGCGGCGGAAGCGGATTACTTTGACTTGACGCCATAGGGATCACCGGCCACCCTGCTTACCCTCGAATAAATTCGGGGGCTCTCCTGATAAAACAAAGTCTCTAAAGAGACTGTCTGGTACACTGACCGGGCAGTCTCTTCAGAGACTTCATCGCGTAAAAGAGCGCACCCGATCGTCGGCTGATGGATATGGGCGCGGGTGATTTCCCCATTTCTGGAAGGGCACGGACGGCAGAAAGATCGGCGGGAGAGATGTTCGCGTCAGGTCACGCCGCTGCAGTACCGAAGCAAGCATCCGTCCACCCCTGCCGAAGGGATCTCACTCCTGCGGCTAAGACCTGACGCAACGCGCATGGAGCACCCGCTTCAGCGGGTAGCATGATAGTAGCCCAGGAATTCATTCCTGGGAAAAAAGGGTCCAGAATCCCATGTTCATCGACTCCCACGCCCACCTGGATTTCCCTGAACTGAAGCCCCACCTGGACGCGGTCCTGGCCAACGCCCGCATGGCCGGCGTCACCCACATCCTGACGGTGGGCATTGACGGCGCCACCAACCAGGCGGCGTACGATATCGCCCGGGCGCACGAAAGCGTGTACGCCTCGGCGGGGTGGCACCCCCACGACGTCTCCAGGGCCGACGCCGGGCTGGAACGCCACCTGGAAGATTTCCTGTCGCGCCCCAAGGTCGTGGCCCTGGGCGAAGCGGGGCTGGACTACTACCGCGACCTCTCCCCGCGGGACACCCAGCGGGAAGTCTTCGCCCGCATTGTCCGGCTGGCCCGGCGGCTGGACCGGCCGCTGATCGTCCACTGCCGCGACGCCTTCCCCGACACGTTTGAGATCCTGCATCGCGAGGGCGAAGGGCAGGTCAAGGGGGTGTTCCACTGCTTTTCCGGCGGGCCGGACGAGCTGCGCAAAGCGCTGCACCTGGGCTTCTTCGTCTCGTTTACCGGCAACATCACCTACAAGAACACGGCCCTCCTCCCCACCCTGCAGGCCGCTCCAGTGGACCGCCTGCTGCTGGAAACCGACTGCCCCTTCATGACCCCGCATCCGCACCGGGGCAAACGCAACGAACCGGCCTACGTGCCCCTGGTGGCGGCCAAAATTGCTGAAGTCAAGGGCCTGTCGGTGGAGGACGTGGCCCGCATTACCCGCTACAACACCTGGCGGCTGTTCGGTATCGGCGAAGCCCCCGAGCAGCGGTTCGTCTATCCCATCCGCAATTCGCTCTACGTGGCCCTGACCTCCCGCTGCACCAACGACTGCCGTTTCTGCCCCCGGCACGTGCATCCGGTGGTCAAGGGGCATTATATCGGCATGACGGAAGCCGAAGAGCCATCCCCCGACCAGGTCATCGCCGCGCTGTCGGACCTGGGGAATTACGACGAAGTGGTCTTCTGCGGGTTCGGCGAACCGACCATCCGCCTGGAAGAGTTGAAGCAGATTGCCCGGTGGGTAAAAGGACAGGGCAGGAAGGTGCGGCTGGACACCAACGGCCAGGCCAACCTGATCCACGGCCGGGACATCGTCCCCGAACTGGCGGGGTTGGTAGACGCCGTCTCCATCAGCTTGAACGAGCACCGCGCCGACCTGTACCAGGCCCTGGTGCACAGCGAGTTTGGGGAGGCCGCCTTTCAGGCGCTGCTGGATTTCGCCCGGCGGTGCGTGGAATTGCTGCCCGAAGTGACGCTGTCTGTGGTGTCGTATCCGGGAGTGGACCTGGAGGCGGCGCGGAAGGTGGCCGAAGGCACCGGGGCGAAGTTCCGGGTGCGGGAATACAACGAGGTTGGGTAAAAAAAGAGGCGCCGGGGGTGGACCCGGCGCTTCTGCAGGGGTAGTGCTCTTCAGTACACGCCATCAATCGTCAATATCGAGATCCTTTCTGTGGGAGGTGACGTTTTCCTGTCCTCTCTCTTATCGGAACTTCACAGTGAAACTTTAGCTTTCCTGCAAAATATTTTTATCTCACCCGAAAAGCAAAGGGCGCGAGAATTCGCGCCCTTTGTTTGTTTATGGGAATCAGAAGCTATTTCCGGCTGGCGGTCTGCTTTTCCGGGGCGGGTTGCAGCCGGTCTTCGACTTCTTCCAGCTTCTTCTGTAGCGTGGAGTAAATTTCTGTCGCGGCATCGTAGTTGTGCAGCGGTCCGGCTTCTTTCAGGATCTTGGCGCGGCGCTCGATCTCATCCAGGGCTTTGGCCTGATCCACAGTTTTGCGGCCGTTCTGCTGAGCGGATTCCAGCGTGGCACGCACTGATTCCAACTTCACCGCCAGGCGTTCCTGGAGTTGAGTCAATTCCTGGGACCACTGTGTCAACATGGCGGCGTAATCTCGGCTGTGACAGTCGGCGCATCGGTCGCCCACACCCTCCAGAGTCAGCGGCTTGGTGTGATCGTGGCAACCGTCGCAGGTAACCTCGGCCGCAGCCATGACATCGGGTCTCTCTTCCAGGCCCAGTTCATGGCTGGCGCCGCGGTAGAGATCATCCTGCCGCCAGTGACAGGTGACGCAGGCGATAGGATAATCACCATGGTGGCATTCCTTACAGGATTGCCGCTCCACGACTCCCAGGCGATGATTATCCGGTTCGTGGCAACTGGTACAGGGCTGCTCCAGATCCTGCGTGTGCATGGTATGAGGGAAAGCCATGCGTTCATAGGTCACTTCATCCGGCCGGGGAATGCGGGAATGGCACAGGGATTGGCAGTAACCGTCGGATTGCCCCAGGAGCTGGCCCAAGTCCATCTGTTCGCTTAAACCCAGGGCCGGGCGGGCGGCTTTCAGACGATCTCCGGATCGTTTCAGCAGGTCAATGGCGTAGAAAGGGTTATGCGTCAGCCGGCCGTCTTTTACGAAATCGTAATTATACCGTGCCTCTTCCACCGCCACGCGGGCTGTGGAAACGTCCCGGCCGCGTGCTTCCGCAGCGCGCAGGGCGCTTTCCGTTTGCCGCAGGTGCGGCTCCAGGGAGCTCAGCATCACCGGCGCCAGACGAATCCAGTCATCCAGCATCAGGTCATAGCCTGGACCATGGCACTTGAGACAGGATTCCCGCCGCGTCTTCATGGCCAGTGCTCCGAACTCCACCTCCCCAATGGCTTCACCCTTGCTGTGGCACCCGTCGCAGGAAACCTGCGCCAGAAACATCTTGGCCGGCTCATCCGGAATGCCCTGGCCGCCGGCGCCGAAATATAACTGCTTTTCCGGCGTGTGCAGTTTGACGTGGCACACTTCACAGCGCACTTCCAGAGAACTGATCAATCCGAACTTCCCGTGTTCGATCTGTCCATGGCAGCGGAAGCAATCGATATGCTCGCCGTTGACATGGACTTCGTGCACCAGTGGGAAGTCGCCAAAACTCTCCTGGCGCGATACGTGACAGGTGAAGCAGGCCTCCTGAGGCACGGCGGCGTCACCTTTCAGCACGTCCAGGTGGCATTCACTGCACTGCAAGCCAATATCGACATACGACTGGTGGCTGAACTGGAAACCCTGGTGATCGACGGATTCCGTGGGATTGCCGTGACAATTCTGGCAGCCGCTCTGGGACTGACCCGGCTGGGTGCCTTTGAAATGGCACAGGAAGCAGGAACTGTGGTCGACCTGCAGGTAGGATCCCGGCACACGATGGTTATGGCAGGTGGTGCAATGCAGCTCCACACCTCGCATCGGCTTGGAAAGGTGAACGCTGTGATCGAACGAAATATCCCGTTCGAAGTGCGCTTCGGTGTCCAGAGTCTGGTTTTCGTGGCAGTTCAGACAGGATTCGTCCTTTACCTCCGTGGTGGGCCGCCAATCGCGGGAAGTGACTACGTAATCCAGGGTCCAGTTGCTGAGCAGATGCCGCCGGTCCGGGTGGCAGGCCACGCAGGCCACGTCGCGGTGGTTGGAGTGCGCCCAAAGATTGTAGTAAGGACGCATGGTGTGGCAACTTATGCAGGTATCCGGGTCGCTGCTGATGAAGTAATAGCCGATATTCAGGAGCAGGAACAGTCCCAGCAACGAGACGATGATCAGTAGAATTTGGCGGTAGTAGGTGGCCAACCCTCGGATGATCGCCCGCAGAAAATCCCTCATGAGCGCCCTCCCCGGGAGGCCTTCCGCTGGGATTGTCCGGAAGATTCCTGGTTTTTCCGTTGCATAATCTCCTCGTACTCCAGTGGATGCTCATCCAGCATCTCTTCCTTGGAGATCTTGCCGGTGATCCAGGTTTTAGACATGGGGAATTTGTGGGGGTTCAGGTGCACGTTGTAGAAGTGCCAAATGATGATGGCCAGAGTGGCCAGCAGGGCTTCATCGGAATGGGCTTCCTTGGCGATATCCAGGAAGAACTTGGGCAGGAACTGCATCGTGACGCTCTCAAACCAGAGCAGCGAGCCGGAGCCGATCATGATGATCATGCCCCAATATACCGCCCAGTAGTCGAACTTTTCGATGTAACTGAAGCGACCGAAGCGGGGCTTTTGATCGCTCTTGCCCAGGTAGTATTTCAGTTGCTGCACGTAATCCAGGGCGTCTTGAAGTTTCGGCAGGAGCAGAAGAAAATCGCGTCGGCCTGCCTTGGACAGGATCGTGTAAACTACGTGGAACACGCCTACAAACGCCAGCGCCGTGGCTGCGATGCGGTGGATGATAGCGGAGCTTTCAATGCCACCCAGCAGGTTAATGACGAAGTGGGAGAGGCCGGCTTCATGGAATTTCAGCGGCAGGCCGGTGATGATCAGGGCGATGATCGAGGTCAGCATGGTGACATGCTGTAATCTCAGGTTCAGCGACAGGCGGACAAACTCTTCCGGCTCCTCTTTCGGCATTTTCACCGGCGGGGCAGGCTGGGGCACGGGGGCGGGACGTACCTGGGCCGCCAGGCGTTCGGCTTGCTGGTCGAGGTTCACGTCCAGCCCGGAAATCATCTCATCCAGGCGCGCGTCACTCAGTTCGCTGTCGGGAACCCCGCGAGCCTGCATCTTTTCGCGCAGAGCCCGGCGCAGGGCTTCCCGCAACACATGATCGGAGTTGGAATTGCTGGCAGTCATGCAGTGAAGGTTATTCCAGGTTAATGGTTGCCTTTTCGATGGCCCAGGAGGCGCTTGGACAGGTCCAGGATAATATTCCCGATCAACCCCACTAAGGTCAGGATGGTCAGCCACTTGAAAAAGCTGGCGACGTAGTAGATGATGCCCGCCTCGGGGCTCTTGGCGTTGACGTGGATCTTGCCTTTGGCCCAATTGGCGTTGGCCTGGGGGTGACACTTGCCGCAGGTTTTGGGGATGTTGGCCGGGTGCACCAACGATTCCGGGTCGGTGGGCGGCAGGATGTCATGAGCCCCATGGCAGGAGGCGCAGTTGGCGGCCGTGGTCGAACCGAACTGGCTGGCGATGCCGTGAAAACTTTCCGTGTAAGATTCGACCTGTTCGGTGGTCAGTCCCGCGGGCCCCACGATGGTCTCGGCGGCATGGCAGTGCCCGCAGGTCTCGGGAATATTGGCGGAGAAAACCTGCGAGGAAGGAGCCAGAGGCGACGCGATGGTGTGCTCGCCATGACAATCCGTACAGGTAGGAGTGCTGTCATGCCCTTCCTTTAACAGCTTTCCGTGGATGGAGTGGGTGTAATGCGAGTAAATCTCCAGGTGACAGCGACCGCATAGATCCGGGATGTTCTGCCGGTGCAAGGGAGATTCGGCCGACTGCGGCGGATGGATATTATGGGCTCCGTGGCAGTTCTGACACAGGGGCGCCTTACGGTTGCCGGATCGAGCGGCTTGCCCGTGGACGCTCTCACGGTATTGGTCGTAAACGGGCAGTTCCGGGGCGCCGGCCAGGTTGCCGATGTAGTGACAGGAGGTGCAGTCTACCCGTTGCAACCCGGGCTGGTGGGGGATTTCCACCACGTCGCGATGGCAGTCAGTGCATTCGTGGCGGGGATGGACGGATTGAGCCAGAGAATCCGGAGGCACATGCAGTGACACCCGCACGGAATCGGCTCCCACCACGTGAAAATTAGGCTTGGCATGGCAAATTTCGCATTTTTGCACCGGAGCGGCAAGCGCGACCGTCAGGCCAATCGGGATCAGGGCAAAGCAGAGCAACCATCGTTTCATGCCGCGTTCTCCCCTCCTGAGGACACGCGGCGGTACTCGGCCGGATGCTTCTCCTTTAACTCGTCCATGGTGATGCGCCCCGTGATCCAGCTCATGTTCATGGGGAAATTGCCCGGCGCCAGATGTACATTGTACAGGTGCCAGAACAGCAGGATGATGAAGATCAGCAGCCCCTCATAGCCGTGAATGACCAGGGTTAAATCCACCAGCCACTTAGGTGCTATTGCCACGGCTTGAGGCCCCATCCACAGTATCAGACCGGTCACTGACAGGCTGATGACGCCCAGGATGACGCCGAAGTACTGCACTTTTTGAAAGTAGGTGAAGCGATCCCATTCCGGCGGGGCTGCGGTTTTGCCCAAGTCATACCGGAAGCTCTGGAATCCCTTGCCCAAGTCGCCCTTGCGGGGTAGCATCGCCTGAAAGAGCTCCTGGCCACGGCGGGAGATCAGGGTGTAGCCGTAATGGTAGATCGAAACCGCAATCAGGACCACTGCCGAAATGCGATGGATCAGGCCCCGGCCTTCCAGTCCCCCTTCCAGTTCGATCATGAACCGGCCCCAGTAGGTATCATGGTATCTCAGGGACAGCCCGGTCAAGGCCAGGGTAATCAGGCTAAGCGCCAGAATCACATGTTGGACGCGTTCCGACACGGTGAAGCGAAGCACTGTCGCGGGCATCCTACCGTCCCTTCCTTTCCCGGCGCCGGCGGGCGGAGCCGGTCTGCTCGATAACAATGTAAGCGACGAAGATAACCATTAGCCCGCCGATAAAGATGTAGTAGAACTGCCGCACTATGAATACTCCTGGGGAGTTTTCAAAGGTGGCCGCGACGTGCATCTTGCCCTCGGTAAATTTCTCACCGGCATTGGGATGGCACCGGCCGCAGGTGTGGGCCAGATTGGCGGGATGGATGGTGGAAGCCGGATCGGAGGGTGGCAGCACCTTGTGGAATCCGTGGCAGGAGGCGCAGTTGGCTACCAGGGTGCGGCCGTAGTGGTTGGCCACGCCGTGATAGCTATCCTTGTATGTCGCGAAACGATCCGCGGACAGGCCGTACTTATCGGTCAACTGCACATTGCCGTGGCACTTTCCGCAGGTTTCCGGGACGTTGGCGGGAGCTACCCGGGAAGAGGCCATATCCGGTGCTTCGATAGTGTGTTCGCCGTGACAGTCCGTGCAGACGGGGGAATCGGTCACCCCTTTGGCCAGCTCCTGTCCATGGATTGAGGTGCGGTAATCTTCGACAACCTGCGCATGGCATTGGCCGCAGGTGTGGGGAATTTGCGGTTTGTGGACCGGCGAATCGGGATCATCGGCGGGCAGGATGTGATGGCTGCCGTGGCAGTCGACGCATTCCGCCACGCTGGTCTGGCCTTCCTGCATCATGCGGCCGTGGACGCTCTTCTGGTAGGCTTTGACGATCACGCCGCTGCCGGCATGGACCTCCTGGTCGGCATGGCAGCTCAAGCAGGCAGCGTTGATATTGCGGCGATGGGTGCGGGAGGTGGGATCATCTGACGCCTTCACGCCGTGATAGCCGTGGCAGGCGACGCAGGCTGGGCCGGCGGGGCGGTCGGACCGCACCAGTTCGGCGTGTGACGACTGGGCCAATTCACGACCTTCCAGTGCATGGCAGGAGGCACAGTCTACGGGATTTTTTTCCGGGGGGTGCGGCCACTGGGTTACACGGGCCAGTTCGCGGTGGCAGAAGGTGCAGCCGATCTCCGCATGGACAGATTGACGATGGCTTTCCACGTCAATAAAGAGGGAGATTTTGCCGCCGGAGGAGTCCGTTTTGGCAAGCTGGGGTTGGCCGTGACATTCCTGGCACTGACTATCCGGAGGCTGCGCGGAAGTCATCAGGGGCAGAAACAACCATCCCAGCAGCAGGAGGGTTCTTGAGCCTGTGAGCATGAAGGTCCGTTGTATTTGGCCAGATTAAATTCCGACAGAAAGGGAAAACTGGAAAAACGGGCTGATCAGATCCAACTCCTGAGCGCCATAGAGATCATTGCCGTTTATCATCCAGTTATCCGCGCCCAGCTTCACCAGCGGGACCTCCACACTACCGCTGATCGCCAGCCAGGTGGCGGGATAAAAGCGCGCTCCCACGCGGGGTTGCGGCCAGAAAAAGCGTTGTTCCATTTCGGCGGTCAGATTGGTGGCAGAATCCGAGGGCGCCGGTTGGAACTGTCCCCAGACGTCATCCCACCCCACCGGGCTGGTATTGCGCTCCAGCCGAACCGAAGCCCAGCCCGCTCCCACGGATGCCCCGGCATACGCTTCGAAGCGAGGGATGTCCAGGAAGCGGTATTCGATCAGCAGGCCCAACAGAGTCAGATTGAAACTGGCTTCCCGGGCCACCCCGCCGGACAGGGTTTCAACGCTGTTGCCTCCCGTCAGCACCGTCACTCCCACGCGCAACGGGTCCGACAGGTGAGCGAAGCCCTGCGCGCCGTACAGCAGCAGGGGATCATCCAATTCGGGCATTCCCAAGGCCCGAAGTTCCTCATTTACCGGCCCCAGGTCCGGATTGTAGATTGCGAAATTAAAACTGGCAGCCCCCCGGTAACCGTAAGAAATGGCCTGCGCGGCCATGCACGGTAAGAAAATCACAAGCAGAAGCAGAGTGATCTTTCGCATTGCTCCTCCAGGTAGTTATAATTTAGGAAAAGAAATTCGATAAGTCAAGTCTTGAGTTGTTGAATTTCCGACATCTTCAGGTCCCGCCAGTGGCCCGGAGCCAGGTCTCCTAAGGTCAAACTACCCAGGCGCACGCGGTGGAGCTTCTCGATGGGCAGGTCAATGGCCTTCAAGGTGCGGCGGATCTGCCGCTTGCGGCCTTCGGTCAGGATGACCTTCAGGCGCCTCTCCCCCATCTTCTCGGTGACCTTGAAGCGAGAGAAGCCATCTTCGATGGTGAGGCCGGCGCGCAGCCGTTCCAGGTCCGCCTCGGTGATGGGGCGGCCGGTATGGATGTGGTACTCCCGTTCGATCTGGTAGGAAGGGTGAATGAGCTTCTGGACCAGCTCGCCGTCATCGGTCAGCAGGATCAGCCCGGAAGTGTCGCGGTCCAGGCGGCCGGCGGGGAAAACGCGCTGGGGAACTTTCACCAGGTCCAGGATGGTCTGGCCTCGTTCGCGGCTGGGCTGGCAGGTGCTCAGCACTCCCACCGGCTTATTGAAGATGATGTAGCGGTACTCCTGGAGCGGCTTGACCAGGTGGCCCCGGACCTTGACTTCCACGTGATCCGGGTTGATGCGGGTCTCGGGAGTGTTTACCACCTGTCCGTTAACCTGCACCCAGCCGGCGCGGATGTACTCCTCGCTCTTGCGGCGCGAGGCCACTCCGCAGCGGGCCAGGTACTTGGCCAGCTTTTCCGTCTGTTCGATAACGTCTGACACAGAATACATCACCCGGACTCCGGGGCCAGTGGTGGAAAACAAGGGTAGGGGCACGGGCGTTCCCGTACCCCTACAGGATATTCGTCCCCCGGCGTTTCCGTATTTGCCGCCTACGGCGTCTTTTTCATGAATACGGAAAACAGGTCGATGGGGATGGGGAAGATGGTGGTGGAGTTGTTTTCCGAGGCGACTTCCGAGAGGGTCTGCAGGTAGCGCAACTGCAGGGCCATGGGGTGATCGCCGATGATGGTGGCGGCTTCGGCCAGGCGGGTGGCGGCCTGGAACTCGCCTTCGGCGTTGATCACCTTGGCGCGGCGCTCGCGCTCGGCTTCGGCCTGCCGGGCCATGGCGCGCTGCATGTCGGGAGGCAGGTCAACATGCTTGATTTCCACCAGCGACACCTTGACGCCCCAGGGATCGGTGTGCGCGTCGACGATCTCCTGCAGCTTCCGGTTGATCTTCTCCCGTTCGGCCAGCAGGTCATCCATTTCCACCTGGCCCAGCACGGAACGCAGGGTGGTCTGGGCGATCTGGCTGGTGGCGTAGAGGTAGTTTTCCACTTCGACTACGGCCTTGTTGGCGTCCATAACGCGGAAATTCAACACCGCGTTGACCTTGATGGAGACGTTATCCCGGGTGATTACGTCCTGGGGCGGCACGTCGGAGACGATGGTCCGCAGGGAAATGCGCCGCATACGATCCACAATGGGGATCAGCAGGATGACGCCCGGCCCCTTGGCGCCGATCAGGCGCCCCAGCCGAAAGATGACGGCCCGTTCGTATTCGTTCAAAACCTTGATGGCGGATGCAAGCAACAGGACAATCAGTCCGATCAGAATGGCAATACCCGGCATGGCATTCCTCCGTTGAGTAAGAAAAGAATCCCAGAATGGCGCGGTCAGCGGTTTTCCAGTATCAGGTAGAGGCCCAGAATGATCAACGCCGCAGGGATCCAGGGAATTTCGAAGTAGAACCAATCGAAGTGATTGGCCAACAGAATGAGCCCCACGACCAGCAGCGCGATGCCCCAGAAGGAGTTGTCGCGGGAGCGGCGGTGAGGCGGAGTGAGGGGAGGAAGCGGCGAGCCGGAGGCGGAGAACCGCTGGTCGAGCGACTTTTCCAGGTCCTCGATGCGTTTCTCCAGTCTGGCGACTATGTCTTCCACCCGGCGTTCCAGATCTTCAGTACTCATGGCAGAGCCTACCTTGAGAACCGGTCATCGGGAGGGAGAAGAATTTTAGCGGACAGAAATTGCGCGCCAGCGCTTTATTCCCCGCGCAATTTCTGTCCTGGAATCATGCGGTTCAGGAAGACTTCCGCATCCGCCGAGGTTCCGGGGCGGACATGCCCAAACCCTTGGCTTCCACAGAATCCTCACCGGCCTGCGCCGCATTCTGGGCGGCCTTGCGGCGGCGATACCATTCCCGCTGATACTTGAGGCGCTCCTCGCGGTGCGTCCGGTAATAATTCAGCAGGTAGGAACGGCGCTTCTTGTACTGCTGCCGCTGGCGCTGTAGCAGTTCTTCGCGGTTCAACTGGTAGTAATCCCGCGTGACGGCGCGGTAGCATTCCTTGCACCGGGACCGCAGTACGGTCGTGCCGGCGCCGGTCTTTTGAGTGTAGAATTCAGAGGCAGGGAGCTTGCGGTGGCAGAGGTTACAAACCTTCTCCTCCTTCATCTTGCGTCCTTTGCTTGTCATGTCTTAGCCCGTTGTGATACTGTTGATGGTTGTTGCGTTTACTCTGTGTAGGGTTCTACCTGCAGCACGAGCTGCTTCACGCCGGTAACCCTGACCGGCTGACCGGCAGGGATCGTTCCGGCCATCGCCTTGGCGTACCATATCTCGCCGTGGATTTTCACCTGGCCGGTGGGCGCCAGATCTTCGATGGCTCTCCCGATCTCGCCGATCATGCCTTCATACCCCGTGGTGGGTTTGCGCCGCTGCGCGCGGGCGGCCAAGCCGATGGCCAGCGCGAAGAACAGCAAGGTGCCCAGGGCCGCAGGGATGATGACACTCCAAGATATCCGTAACCCCGGAATCGGCGAATCAATCAGCATCACCGATCCCAATACCAAGGCGATCGTTCCTCCGATGGACAGTATTCCGTAGCTGGTCACCTTGATCTCCAGGAGAAACAGGATAACGGATAACAGTATCAACAACAGTCCGGCAATATTGACGGGCAGCGTCTGAAAGGCGAAGAAAGCCAGGATCAGACAGATGCCGCCGATGACTCCGGGAACGATGGCTCCCGGATTGTACAGTTCGAAGAACAGGCCGTAGATGCCCAGAAGCATCAACACGTAGGCGATGTTGGGGTTGCTGATCAGGTCCAGAAGCTGGTCCCGCCAGGACATGGGGATCTCTTCCAGCTCGGCCGCCCGGGTCTGAAGCGTGTCCGGCCCCAGGGGCAGTTCCACCACCCGCCCGTCCACCATGGCCAGGAGACTGTCCCGGGAAGGGGCAACCAGGTCCACCACGTTCAGAGTCAGCGCCTCCGTTTCGGTGATGGAGGCGGATTCCCGCACCGCCTTTTCCGCCCAGTCGGCGTTGCGTCCGCGCCGTTCGGCCAGGGATCGGGCGAAGGCCGCCGCATCGTTGACCATCTTGCCGGCCATGACCGAATCCGGCTGCGCGCCCATGGTCACAGGGTGGGCCGCCCCGATGTTGGTGCCGGGAGCCATGGCGGCCACGTGCGCGGCCAGGGTGACAAAGACTCCCGCCGACCCCGCCCGCGCGCCCGAAGGCGCCACGTAGACGATTACCGGTACTTCGGCGCCCAGCAGGTCCTTGGCGATAATCCGCATGGACTCCATCAGTCCGCCGGGCGTATCCAGCTCGATCAGCAGGGCTTCGGCGCCGCTCTCTTCAGCTTCTTCCAAGGCATCGGAAATGAACCGGGCGCTGGCGGGATGAATCACTCCATCAACTTCGATCCATAGAACGGTAGAGGCAACGGCGGGGGCATGGATCAGAAGGATTCCCAGGAAAATCCAGAATATCGGGTAACGCTTCACAGTCCGCTCAGGAATAGGGTTGTTGATGACAATAACTCCGATCAAGAGCTAAATATACAACATGAAAACAGAAAAATCAAGTTTTTATATGAAAAATTATTATTGTCGCGAGGGCTCTTTGGCTGTAAAAAAATGAAAATTTTTATCTTTTTGTACGCTGTAATTACTTAAATAACAGGGGCGCATCACCATGCGCCCCCTTGCCGTCATCAAATGTAATCCGCCGCTATTTCAATGGTTTTATTTTACTTTCCCTGAAGGTACACTTGTCGTGAAGTTTTTCTTTTTAAGCGCGCCGGCCAGAATTTCGGCCAGGAGCGCGATCTCCTCGTCAGGGACGGCCTTCAAGTCGAGCAGGAGCGCCTCGCGCTGGAGGTATCCCACCACTGGAGGATTTTCTCTTCTCAGCCCCTGGGCCAGGACGGCGGCAGGCATCCCGCGGACGGACACGCGCAGGGCCGCCGAGGGGAATTCTTCCAGCGGCAGCGCGCCGGAGCCCAACTGGGCTTTGGCGGGGACAATTTCCACGGTAACTTCTTCCGGCAAACCCAGGGTGTCGAGCCGGTCCCGCAGCGCCTGCGCCCGGCTCTGGGCGGCTTCCGGAGATTCGGCCAGCCGGGCCAGCACCGGGTGATGTTCCAACAGCCGTTCCGGCGCCAGGTAGAGCTTCAGGGTCTCTTCCAGCAGCGCCAGGGTGAACTTATCCGGCCGCAGGGCGCGCATCAGCGGATTCTTGCGGACCTTCGCCAGGGTTTCCCGCCGGCCCACCAGGATGCCGGCCTGCGGCCCGCCCAGGATTTTGTCGCCACTGAACGTCACCACGTCCGCGCCCGCGACCACCCCGGCAGAAGCCAGCGGTTCGGGCGGCAGGCCCCAGCGCGCCAGGTCCAGGAGGACCCCGCCCCCCAAGTCGTGGATCAGGGGCACGTTATACCGGCGGCAGAGCCCGGCCAACTCCCCGATCTCCACCTCGTGCACGAATCCTTTCACGCGGTAGTTGCTGGTGTGAGCCAGCAGCACGGCGCCGGTTTTGGGCGAGAGGGCGGCCTCGTAATCCTGCAGGTAGGTGCGGTTGGTGGTACCGACTTCTACCAGGCGCGCGCCCGATTTGCGCATCACTTCCGGCAACCGGAAGGACCCGCCGATCTCGATCAACTGGCCTCGGGAGACGATCGCTTCCCGGCGGTTGGCCAGGGTGTTCAGGGCCAGGAGTACGGCGGCGGCGTTGTTGTTGACCACCGCGGAACTCTCCGCTCCGGTGAGAAATTCCAGCAGGTCGCCCAGGGTGTCCTGGCGGTCGCCGCGCTGTCCGGTGGCCAAGTCCAGTTCCAAGTTGCAGGCCCCCCGGACGCGTTCGAAGGCGCGGCGGAAGGCTTCGTCCAGCAGCGGAGCGCGCCCCAGGCCGGTGTGCAGGAGAATTCCGGTGGCATTAATGACACGCTGCAGCCTGGGCTCCAGGAAGGCCTCCAGCCGAATCTGAACGCGGCGGATCAGGATCTCCATGTCCGGGACCGCCTCCGCGCCGGCCAGGAGATCCTGGCGCGATTCTTCGATGGCGTCGCGGGCGAAGCGCTTGATCAGTTCGTGCGACCAGGCAGCGGCCAGATCCCGGAGCGGGGGCGTCTCCAGCAGCGCGTTGACCTGGGGAAGAGCCTTCAGGCGGGATTGCAGAACAGCGTCCATAAGTTCATCATGAGGGGTCCAACGTGCCGGAAGCTGTTCCCGGAAGCCCCGGCGTCACGGTTCTGCCACTGGGATTGTGGCTGAAGTCGCGCACTGCTTCGCCGGGTTTTCCGGAACAGCCTCCGGTATTGAATGCCCGCGCCACGTGTTCCGCCCAGGTGAACGGGCGGCGCGGAATCAGTAGTTCTTGATGTTGCGGATGCCGATCCAAACGGCATGGAAGAAGCCGTTGCCCGATTCCCGCAGGTAGCGGATGAAGTAGGTGCCGATGAAGATCACGTTGTAGAGCGGGTCCAGGTTGACGTGCGCCAGCTTGCGGATGACGGGGATGAACCAGGGGAATTTCACCCCCAGGTAAAACAGCTTCTGGACGCGAATGACTTCCTTGATCTCCGGTTGGTTCAAACGGCTGGAGCGGAACACCGATTTGCCCATGCTGTCTATGGTGAAATCGGCCTCCAGGTAGCCCATCTGCCGGGCGATGGCCTCGGTCTGGGTGCCGGGGTGCGGCTGGTAGATGGCGTGCCAGGGATAATCCACCTTGGCCTGGGCGTTCAGACGGACCGTGTCCAGGGCTTCTTCCAGGGTTTCCGAAGGGCATCCCAGGATGTTGTACGCGGTCACTTTGACGCCGTTGCGGTGGAGCATGTCCACGGCCTTCAGGAATTGCTCGTTGGTCACTCCCTTGCCCATGATGATGTTGCGCACCCGCGGATTGCCCGATTCCAACCCCATCATGACGTGGTGGCAGCCGTACCGGCCCAGGAGCTGCGCCACGCGCTCCTTCATCATGTTGATGCGCGCCTGGCAACCGAAGGGTATGCCGACTTCCTTCTGGTACATGGGCAGGAATTTTTCCAGCCACTCGACGTCGTAGATGAAGATGTCGTCGTTGAAGATCACCCGCCTGGTGGGGAAGCTGTTCTTGCAGCGCACCAGCTCCTCGATGACCCGTTCGGGAGAATTGCGGCGCAGGATCTCCTTCCCCTTCAGGTTGTACATCTTGCGAAATTCCTGGTTGAAGCAGAAGTAGCAGTTGTGGGGGCAGCCCCGGCCGCTCATGAACTGCTTGTGGTAGGAATCGCGCAGGGTGGGATATTTATAGTAGAAGTGCCGGTCGGCGATGGGGTACTTGTCCAGGTTGGGTTCCAAGGGGCGCAGGGGATTGCTGATGATCTCCCCGTTGCGCTTGGTCACCAGGTTGGGGATGTGGAGGTAATCTTCCCCCCGGTCGTGTGCGTCCAGGAAATCCGCCAGGGCTTCTTCGGCCTCGCCGCGGATGATAACGTCCACTTCTTCATGCTGGATGGCCTGCGGGAAATAGGAAACGTAGGGTCCCCCGAAAATGGTCCCCACCCCCAGGCGCTCTTTGACCTCACCGGCCAGGCGGTAGTTCTCGTGGTGCAGCCCGGCAATGGAGGAGAACCCCACCCAGTCCGGTTTGAAATCTTTCGCCTTATCCCAGAAGGCCTGGCCTTCCGCGGATCGTATCAGCACTTCGACTTCATGCCCCCTGGCCGGCAGATACCCGCACAAGGAGAGTACGCCCGGGTATTCGAACTGGGAGTCATGGACGAAGAGCAACCTTGCCATAGGAGTATCCTGGTAATTCTGCGGATATAAGTCATTGCATATAATGTAACAAAAAACACCGGGGAGTATCAAGACTTTTCCCCGGAATCTGCACGTAAGGCGAAGATCGCCCGCGCAGTGGCGTTCACTTTCTTTAAACCCAGAAAACCCTTCGCACGCGCGGCGAAGGGTTTTCTGGCAAGCGGAGGGATACGGGGAAAATCAGTAGTGCTTCAGATTCCTGGCGCTGAACAGAATCGCCTGCCAGAGGCTGGCGCCGGATTCGCCCACGTAACGGATGAAGTAGGTGATCAGAAAGATCAGGGTGTAAATCGGTCCCAGGTTGTAGCGCACCACCCGGCGTATGACCGGGATGAACCAGGGCATCTTGGCCCCCAAGTAGAAGAACTTGTGCACCCGCTCCACCTCGCGGATCTGGGGCTGCTTCAACAGGCTTCTTCCGAACACGGAGCGGCGTTGCTCTTCCACTGTGAAATTGGAATCCAGGTAGCCGTGCGCCCGGGCGATGGCGTCGGTCTGTGTGCCCGGGTGGGGATTGTAGAGCCCGAACCAGGGGTAATCCACCTTGGCTCGGGCGTTCAAGCGGACCGTGTCCAGAGCTTCATCCAGAGTCTCCGTGGGACACCCCAGGATGTTGTAGGCAGTGACCTTGACGCCGTACTTGTGCAGCAGGTCGGCGGCCCTCAGGAATTGCTCATTGCTGAAGGTTTTTCCCATGATCTGATGGCGAACCCGGGTGTTGCCGGATTCCAGCCCGATCATGACATGGTGGCACCCCCCCATGCCCAGCAGCCGGGCGATGCGATCCGTCACCATCTCGACCCGCGCCTGGCAGCCGAAGGGCACGTTGATTTCCTTTTTATAGCGGGGTAGAAATACTTCCAGCCATGCGGGGTCCAGGATGAAGATGTCATCGTTGAACACCAGCCGCTTTACGGGCCACCGGGACTTGCACTGCGCCAGCTCTTCGATCATCCGCTCGGGGGAATGGCGACGCAACAGCTCTTTTCCTTTAATATCATAGAGCTTGCGGAATTCCTGGTTGAAGCAGAAATAGCAGTTGTAGGGGCAACCCCGGCCACTCATGAATTGCTTGTGGTAGGCGTTGCGGATGTGGGAATACTTGTAATAGATGGAACGGTTGGGAATGGGGTACTTGTCGAGGTTGCTTTCCAGCGGGTGAGGGGGGTTGGCGAGGACCTGGCCGTTGCGCTTGGTCACGATGCTGGGCAGGGAAACGTAGTCTTCGCCCCGGTCGTGGCTGTCCAGGAACAGCAGCAGGGACTCTTCGGCCTCGCCGCGGATGATGACGTCCACTTCCTCGTGTTGGATGGCTTGGGGGAAGTAGGAGACGTAGGGGCCGCCGAAGACGGTCCCGACCCCCAGTTTTTCCCTGGCCTCCCGAGCCAGGCGGTAGCACTGGTGATGCCGGCTGAAGATGGAAGAGAAGCCGACCCAATCCGGCTTGATCTCCCTGGCCTTATCCCACAGTGCCGCGCCTTCGCAGGATTCGACCAGCACTTCAACCGTATGCCCCTTCGATTGAAGATAACCGCTCAGAGAAAGAACACCCGGATACTCGAAGGGAGAATCATGGACGAAGAGTAACGTGGCCATATTTTCTCCTATCGGTTCACCGCATGTTTTCAATTTAAAATATTTTCATGCTATTGTCAAGCATTATTATTAAAATTACAATATTATTTTGATATTAGGATATTCAGTAGGGACAACAAAAAAGGACTACCGGTATATCCGGTAGTCCTTTCCGGCGGCTCGAGCCGCTTCATTCACAGGATCATTGGATCTGCACCACTTCCACCGGCCCCAGGATTTCCAAGTTCGGGGCGATATCATCGGCCTTGGACACCACTACCATGACCATGTCCTCCGGGTGCAGGTACTTCTGCGCCACCCGGCGCACGTCCTCCGCGCTCACCGCTTCGATCCGGGAACGGTACTTCTCGATGTAATCGGCTCCCAGTTCGAACAGGTCAATGTTCAGGAGCTGTCCGGCGATCTGGCTGGGAGTTTCGAAGTTCAGTGGATAGCTGCCGGTCATATAGGACTTGGCTTCGGCCAGTTCCTGCTCGGTGGGGCCTTCCTGCTGGTACTGCTTCACCAGGTCAATGGTCCCCTGGATGGCTTCCAGGATGGACTCGTTCTTGGTGAAGGTATCAATCACGAACGGCCCGGTCTGCTTGCGGGCGGAGAAGTAGGAAGAGATGCCGTAGGTCAATCCCTTCTCGGCGCGGATGGTCTTCATCATGCGGGAAGCGAATCCGCCGCCGCCCATGATGTAGTTCATCACCATCAGGGGGAAGTAGTCTTCGCTGCGGCGGTCAACGCCCAGATGCCCCAAGCGGATCTGGGCCTGGGTGGCGTCCGGCTTGTTGACCACGTAGACGCGGTATCCGGTGGGGGCCGGCGGCAACTGGGCCTGTGGTGCGGCGTGGGAAGCGCCTTTCCAATCCCCCAGCAGTTTTTCCGCCAGGCGGAAGCCCTCCTTGGCGCTGACGTCGCCGACCACCGCCAGTGTGCTGTGCCCGGGCGCGAAAACTGTGCGGTACTGCGCCAGGACGTCATCCCGGGTGAAGGCTGCCACCGTCTCTTCCGTGCCGCCGATGGGCTGGGCGTAGGGGTACTGCCCGAACAGGCGCCGGTCGAACTCCTCATCCGCCAGCACGTCCGGTTGATCCTTGCTGTTCTCGATACCGGACAGGGTCTGCTGCCGCAGGCGTTCGATCTCTTCCGGGGCGAAGCTGGGATGGAGAGTCACCTGCCGCATCAATTCGACGGCGGTGTCCAGGTACTTGGCCAGGACGGTCGTCTCCACGTGGGAGGCGTCCCAGCTGCTGCCCGCGCCCAGGCTGCCGCCCACGAAGTCAATCTTATCCGCGATCTGGGTGGCGGAATATTTTTCCGTGCCCTGGGTCAGCAGCCCGGTCATGAACTGAGTCAGGCCGGCTTTGCCCGGGGGATCGTAGAAGCTGCCCGCCCGGGCCTGCAAGCGCAGACTGACCACCGGCAGTTCATGATGTTCCACCACGATGACTTTCAGACCGTTCTTCAGGGTTTTCTCGTGGATGGGGGGCAACTTGACTGGCGCCAGAGCCGGGTTGGCCGGCGGGGTGTAGGTCGGAACCGCGTCAGGTTTGTCCGGCTGGGCGCCGGCGCCGGCCGGCAGCATAAGCATCCCCGCGATCAACAGGCCGGCGATGAGGGTTACAGGTCGTAGCATGGTCATTCCTCCTTCTGGATCAACGCTGGCCCATGGGTTCATTTTCGGGGATCAGGATTACCGTGGTGCGGTTGGTGGGGACGAAATACTTACCCACCACCTCGGCCACCTTCTCGGCCGTCACCGCCTGGTACTTGGACGGGATCTCGAACAGCAGCCGCCAATCGCCCGCCACGGTCTGGTACATGCCCAGGTTGTTGGCCTTGCGGGAATTGGTCTGCATGGCCAGGATGAAATCGGCCTCCAACTGGTTCTTGGCCTTCTGCAGCTCTTCGGGAGTGGGGGGATTCTGGGCCATGCCCTCGATGATGCCGAACAGCGCCTTTTCACCCGCCTCGATGTCATGGCCGATGGCCATGCCGCAGTAGGCGTAGAAGAGGCTGGGGTCCTTGGCCTCGTCGGCGGCACCGCCGGCGTACAGAGCGATCTGATCCTCGTAAACCATTTTGCGGTAGATGCGAGAGCTTTCCCCGTCGGACAGGATCTTCTGCGCCACGGCCAGGGCGGGCATATCCTCGTGGGCCATTTCCGGGATGTGATAGCCGCCGAACAGCATGGGCAGTTGCGCCCGGCGGTGCAGGTACACCCGACGCTCACCGCGCTGCGGCGGTTCCACGGTGGCCACCTCCGGAGGCGGCTCCTGGGCGGGAATGGCGCCGTAATACTTCTCCACGGTCTTGACCGCGTCCTCGGTTTTGAAGTCGCCCACGATCACCACGGTGGCATTGTTGGGGGCGTAGTGGATGCGGTGGTACTCCCGGCAATCTTCCAGGGTGATGGCGTTCAGGTCGGACATCCAGCCGACGATGGGCCACTGGTAGGGGTGCGCCGTATAAGCGTTGGCCATGAGCTGCTCGACCACGTCACCGAAGACGTTGTTGTCGGTGCGCATGCGGCGCTCTTCCTTGACCACCTCCCGCTCGGAAGCCAGGTTCTCCGCGGTGATGGCCAGGTTGGCCTGGCGCTCGGCTTCCATGGCGACGACCAGTTCCAGCTTGTCCGAGGCGATGTTCTCGTAGTACACCGTCATATCATTGGAGGTGAAGGCGTTCAGCCGCCCTCCCTGCGCCTGGACGATATTGGCGTGCTCTTCCGGCCCGTACTTCTTCGATCCCTTAAACATCATGTGCTCGAAGAGGTGGGAGATGCCGGTAATGCCGGGCCGTTCGTTGCGCGACCCGACGTTGAACCACACCTGGTAGGAAACCACGGGCGCGGAATGATCTTCCCAGGCCAGGATGCGCAGACCGTTGGGCAGGATGTGTTCGCTGACGCCGGTGGCGGGAATGATGGGCCCGCCCTGGGTCTTGGGCTCATCGGCCCGAACGCCGGCCGTCATTCCCAGCAGCAGGGCCAGCGCCAGGATGAGTCGTTTCATGGTACCTCCGAATCATCGTGATATATGGAAAAGGACTGTGGACAACATGGCGAGGGGTGAGGCGAACCTCACCCCTGCCTCATATTAGACGCCGTTTTTGGCGCAGGGATGCTCCGCTCACTGCTGTCTGTTCAAGGCCTCGATCTGCAGGTTGATCAGTTCCACCACATCGGGACGGTAACCCAGGTGGCGGTACTGCAGGCG
Organism: Candidatus Zixiibacteriota bacterium; assembly: GCA_003599535.1. Taxonomy (GTDB): domain Bacteria; phylum Electryoneota; class B3-LCP; order B3-LCP; family B3-LCP; genus SURF-9. The sequence continues at coordinate 82,374 of QZKQ01000131.1, forward strand.
CCCTTCCCGGTCTACCACGTACAGGGTGGGGATGCCGGAGACGTCGTAGTCCCGGGACGTGCCCTGGTTGAACAGCACCGGGAAAGTGTACTGGTGCTCCGCGATGAAGGGGGCCACCTTGCTGGTATCCTTATCCGTGGTGATGGCCAGCAGTTCAATGCCCCGCTCCTTCCACCTGGAATACTCGGCCTGCAGCAGCGGCAGTTCCCGCTTGCAGGGACCGCACCAGGTGGCCCAGAAGTCCACCAGGACGATGCGCCCGCGGTAGTCCGACAGCTTGACCGTGCGCCCATCCAGGCTTTTCAGTTCGAAGTCTTTGGCGGGCTCGTTCAGACGCTTCTCCACCAGCCGAGTGCGCTCGGCCTGGGCGATCTCTTCGTGCCGCGACTTCAAGTACTGCTCGAGCCCGGACAAGTCGCCGCGCAGCAGGGTATAGGATTCCTGCAGCACGCTGTGGACCTCTTCGTCCTCGCGGTCGCCCAGGTAGTAGTCGGCCTGGACCGCCCAGTCCAGCGCCGCCTGCGGATTCTTCAACTGCCATTCCGCCAGGGCCAGGTGCTTGAACACCTCGTAATCCGGCTCGTCGGCGGTCAGGGAATCCACCTGCAGGAAGATCTCCCGCGCGGCCTTGGCCTCGCCCTGCTTCAGCAGGACATAGCCCTGGGTGTCCAACACGTAGGCCAGCATGGAGGCCTGCCGCTCCTGCCAGGCTTTGGCCGACCGATCCTCGGGCGGCGGAAGTTTCAGCATTTGTCGTTGGGCACCGGCCGCGTGCCGGGCGAATTCCAATGCCTTGTCCAGGGCGGTGTCGGCTTGCGCCAGGGCGTAGGCCAGCGTGTTCAGCGGGTTGGGTGACGGCGGCTTGTATTGCAGCAGATGGTCGCCCAGCCGCACCATGTCGGCCGGGCGGTGTTCCTTGGCCAGCAGGTTGGCGAAGCTGCCCAGGGCGTCATGGTAGCCGGAATCGCCCCGTGCTTCGGCAGCGTACTGCCAGTACAGGGCGATGGCCTTGCCGGGATCCTGCTCCGCTTTGGCCTGCTGCAGGAGCGGGTGCTCGGCCCGGGATACCTGGCACAGCAGTGCGGCGGCCAACCCCGCCGCGGCCAGGAGACGTGTCCAGAACATCGGCATACCTCAAGTTGAAGAGGACTGAAGCGTTGGCCCGGACTATGTCGCCGATCGGAGGGCCGGGGAAGCGTAAACGCGTGAGTCCTGGTTGAATCCGATTATTTGACTTCCAGTTTGTAAGGCATCAGCATCAGCGGTTCGCTGCCATAGACCTGCAGGGCCAGGTAGAGCGGCTCCAGCGCCTGGCGGATATCCTTGGGCAGGGGGCGCTGCTTCAGCCGGACCAGGTCGCCGAGGGCAGTGTCGAAGAAGCCCTTCTGCTCGGGCATGACTTTCAGATCCAGCGCTGCACCGGATTCCACGCCCAACTGGCCGCGAACGATTTCGAAGGCCAGGTCCATGCCGCCCATCAGGTCCACCAGTTGCCGTTCCTGGGCCTGCTGCCCGGTCCAGACGCGGCCTCGAGCCACGTCGTCCACCGCTTCCTTGGTCAGGTCGCGTTCCTGCGCCACCCGGGTGATGAAATCGTCGTAGAATTCCTCGATGCCGTCCTGCAGCAGGGCCAACTCTTCCTCGTCGAAGGGGCGGGATAGGGTGAAGGCGTCGGCGTGTTCCCCGCGCTTGAAAATGTGGGTGTTGTACCCGATCTTGTCGTACAGGCCATCCAGGTTGGGCTTCAGGGCGATGACGCCGATGGACCCGGTGATGGTGCCGGGTTCGGCGATGACGGTGTCCGCTCCCATGGCGATGTAGTACCCGCCGGAAGCGGCCACGTTACCCATGGAGACGATGAAGGGCTTGCGGTTCTTGCCGGTGGTGGTGCGCACGACTTCCCGGTAGATGATCTCCGAAGCGATGCCCGACCCGCCGGGGGAATCCACCCGCATGATGATGGCGTCCACGGATCCATCCTCACGGGCCTTCCTGATTGCGCCGGCGATGGTTTCGGCGCCCATCAGCGCGCCGCCGAACAGCTCCTGGCTGCTTTCCCCGGAAACGATGGCGCCCTCGGCGTAAATCACCGCCACCTTGGGGATGCGCATGTCGGGCCACTCTTCCTGGTAGTAGCCGGTGCGCCAGTAGGCTTCGTCGCTGGTCATGATGTAATCCTGGTCCTCCAGGCGCTCCTTCAGGACGTCGTGGTGCACCAGCGAATCCACCAGGCCGTCGTCCACCGCCCACTGGGCGAAGTAGGGTCCCCGGTCAATCAGGGCCTTGACGGTGTCCGGTTCCCAGTTGCGGCCGGCGGCGATTTCCGACACGAGCTGATCGTACAGGCCGTCCAGCAGCCAGTTGATCATCTCGGCTTCCGCCTCGGGGGTATCATAGTACAGAAAGGAGTTGCCCGCAGTCTTGTAATCGCCCACCCGGGCCACCTGGGCGCCGATGCCCAGCTTGTCCATGGTCCCCTTCCAGTAGGAGAGTTCGGCCAGCAGGCCGTGCAGATCCACCATACCCACGGGCAACAGGTAGATCTCGTCGCACAGGCTGGCCAAGTAGTAGTCCCGCTGGGAATAGGATTCCGACCAGGCCATCAGTTTTTTGCCCGTGGCCTTGAAATCTTCCAGGCTGCGGCGCACCTGCTGCATCTGGGCCCAGCCGATGTCGGGATTGTTGAAATTGATCAGCAGGCCGTCCACCTTGGGGTCGTCGGCGTATTCCTGGATCTGGCGGCGCAACTGCCGCAGCGTCATGCCGCTCATTGGCCGGAAGAAGGAGAACGGAGCTTCCGTCTCGCGGATTTCCCCTTCCAGGGTCATCTCCACGATCTGGTGATCCGGCGGCGAGAAGAAGTTGCGGAACCGGTCGGAGGTCAGGTGCAGGTAACCCACGCTGGCCAGGTGATCGCCGTTCTCGTTCATGCGGCGGTAGTTGCCCAGGGTCACGTTGTCAATGGCCAGCGACAACCCGGCGGCGAAGATCTGGCTGTCGGTGCGGTATTCCCCGGTCAGGCGCAGGCCGTCAATGGGCACCGCTTCCAGGCGCAGCAGGGGGTCGAGTTCATCGCCGTAATCATGGGTGGTAGACTTGGTGAAGAGCAGGTCGCCGGACAGGGTCAGCCGGTAGCCGAATGGCCGCACGGCCAGGCCCGCGCCGTAGGTGGGGTACAGTTCCACCCCCTCCCGCAGGGGGCGGTTCAGGTCGTAGGCCACCGCGCCGGCGCTGATGAAGGGCAAGGGGCGGAAGCCCAGCCCCAGGTTCCAGCTTCCTTCCCAGTCCACGGCGCGATACCAGCTCTTGCTGACGCCGAAATGGAAAAAGCGGCTGAAGGGCAGGCCCAGGCCGATTTCGTAGCGGTTGAACTGTTGCTGGTCGTTGGTGACCCAGTCCCCGGTGAAGCCCAGCGGACCCAGCTTGACGGCCAGGCCGAAATCCTCGTCGCCGGTACTGTCGTAGGGAACCAGGAAGAAGGCTTCCACTCCCGACCGGGCTCCCAGCCAGGCGGGATTGACCCGGGTGGACAGGGCATTGTCGGTAACAGCGATGGAGGTGGAAGGTAGCGTGATCCCCTGGGCCCAGGTACTGCCGGCCAGGATCAGGAGCAACAGGAAGACGAGCAGTTTTCTCATGGGGTCCTCGCAGCCAATATATTCGCGGGGCCGCTGCGCGCCCCGCCCGGGATATCAGTACAATTTCTTGCGCTTGTTGAGGTACTCCACCAGGGCAAAGTCGTATGGCTGGCGGGTGTCGAAGAGGGCGTAATCCACCCCGTTTTCCCGGCAGCCGGTTTTCAGTTCCTCCAGGAAGCGGCCCATCTCCTCCTGGTAAGCCTGGCGCAAGTGCCACGGCTGGGTGATGATCATTTCGTCTGTTTCCAGGTCGTGGAAGCGGGCGTCGCGGGGAAAGGCGAAGGAGCGTTCCAGGGGGTCCAGCACTTGCAGGACGATAACCTCATGGCCGTCCCAGCGGAAGTGCTTCAGGCCGGAAAGGAGGTCCGCCGGCTCGTCCAGCAGGTCGGAAATCAGGATGATCAGGCCGCGGCGCTTCATGCGCTCGGCCACCCGGTGGAGGGCCTCCCCCACCCCGGTCTTGCCCGATGGCTGCACCGCCTCCAGTTCGGCCAGGATCAGGTTCAGGTAACCGCGCACCGACCTGGGCGGCAGCAGCTTGCGCAGGTGGTCATCGAACAGGGCCAGCCCCACGGCGTCGCGCTGTTCCAGCATCAGGTAAGAAAGCGAGGCAGCCAGGTGCACGCCGTACTGCAGCTTGGTGAAATCGGACGAGGTGAAGCCCATCGAGGCTGAGGTGTCCAGCAGCACGTAGGCTTTCAGGTTGGTCTCTTCCTGGAAGCGCTTGATGACGTAGCGGTCGGTGCGGGCGTAGACCTTCCAGTCCACGTGGCGGATGGGGTCGCCGGGCAGATAGGGGCGGTGCTCGGCAAATTCCACCGAAAAACCGTGGTAGGGGCTCTGGTGCAGGCCGGTGATGAAGCCTTCCACCACCTGCCGGGCCACCAGTTGCAGGTTGGCCAGCCGGGCCAGCGCCCGCGGGGATAGTGTGGATTTATGGTTGGGCAAAGATAGTTCTGCAGACTTTTTGATGCACCGGAATGCATTCCAGTGCTTGTCAACTCCAATGGACTGAGGTCAATGTATTTCAGTCGTTTATGGTCATAGACTAAATAATGAACTACATGCTGTGGTGGCATGCTTCCCCCGCAGGGGCCACTGCGTGGTGGCCCCCGACCGCCACGGCACGGGTTCACGGCCGCGACGCTTGACCGGTCGGGAGACGAAGCATGCTCCCCCGGACCCTGGCCCCCGCATGCTTCGTTTCCCGGAGGGCAGAGGCGTGGGCCGGAGGTCGTCGTCAGGGCCTCAAGGAGCGAGGCACCCCATCCCTCTCCCCGCCCTCCGGGAACCAGAAGCATGCCACCACGGCCGGGGCATGTAGGATATCAAGTACTTTATGACCATTAACGACTTGGTGTTAAGCGAGCACCCGAATTTATTCGAGTGGGGGGGAAAGCAACGCTCCGCTTCAGCCATAACTTCATCACGGAAATACTTACTCAGCGATCCCGCGGCAGAAATCGGCCAGTTTTTCCCGTGGGAGATCGATACGAGATCGGCTCATGGTGACTCCGGGTAAAAGCTTACGCCTTCCCATCCAGCAGCTTTTCCACCACCCCGACGGCGCCCACTCCTTCGGCTTCGGCGTTGAAGTTCAGCACCAGGCGGTGGCGCAGCACCGGCAGGGCCACCCGGCGGACGTCCTCTTCGTCGGGCGTGGGGCGGCCGTCCAGGGCGGCGCGGGTCTTGGCCCCCAGGATCAGGAACTGCCCGGCGCGGGGACCGGCGCCCCAGCGGATCCAGTCCTTGACGAACTGCGGCGCGGAAGGATCACCCGGGCGGGTGCGGCGGGCCAGGCCCACGGCGTAATCCACCACGTGGTCGGACACCGGGATGCGGCGCACCAGGTCTTGCAGCGCGATGATCTCTTCGCCGGTCAGGAGAGGTTTCATGTCGGCCGGAGGTGCGCTGGTGGTGGTCTTGACGATGGTCCGCTCCTCGTCCAGGCTGGGGTAATCCACCCACAGGTTGAACATGAAGCGGTCGAGCTGAGCTTCCGGCAAGGGGTAGGTGCCTTCCTGCTCGATGGGATTCTGCGTGGCCAGCACGAAGAATGGTTCCTGCAGGGTGTGCGTGACGTCCCCGGCGGACACCTGGTGTTCCTGCATGGCCTGCAACAGGGCCGCCTGAGTCTTGGGCGGCGTGCGGTTGATTTCGTCGGCCAGCACAATATTGGCGAACACCGGGCCGCGCACGAACTTGAAGGCCTTGCGCCCGGTGCTGCGATCCTCTTCGATGATCTCGGTGCCGGTGATGTCGGAAGGCATCAGGTCGGGGGTGAACTGAATGCGGGAAAAGGTCAGCTCCAGGGCCCGGGCCAGCGAGCTGATCATCAACGTCTTGGCCAACCCCGGTACGCCTACCAGGAGGACATGGCCCCGGGACAATAGTCCGATCAACAAGCCTTCGATGACGGGCTTCTGGCCCACGATCACCCGGCCGATTTCTTCTTCCAGTCCGGCGCGGGCGGCCTTCAAGCGTTCCAGCGCAGCGATATCGTCCTTCATGCAACCTTCACCATATTAACAGCGGCGTCTTTACCATTGAAAAACCCGAAGGGCGGCTTTGTTCCGGTGGAAGGGGAAATTCTCCCGTCGGCCTGGCCCGGCCAGAGCAGCAGGCCGGTTCATTCTTCCGGATCGCGAGCGATGGAATTGGCAGCGCTCGAATCTTATTCGAGCGCCCGTTTCTCCGAAACCCGTACCTTTCACGCTTCGCCGAAACTTCCCGCCTTCGCCGGGGGTTAGGAATATGATCCACCAGTAGACAAATTCCATGCCCGGAAAAACCACACCCTCTCTTCACACGCCCCTGAAGGACCTCGATAAGATCGGCCTGCAGGAACTCATGGCCTCCTGGGGCGAAAAGTCCTTTCACGGCCGGCAGATCTATGCGGCGCTGTTCAAGCGGGGAATTGCGTCCGTCGAAGAGATGACCGATCTACCCAAACGGTTGCGCGACCGTCTGCGGGAATACAAGCCGTTGGACCTGGTCACTCCCGTGCTCACCCGGACGGCGGATGACGGCACGGTTAAGGCACTGCTGGAAATGAAAGACGGGAAGCGGGTGGAAACTGTTTGGATGCCGGAAGAGGGCTACGCCAGCCAATGCCTTTCGACGCAGGTCGGCTGCCCCCTGGACTGCGCTTTCTGCGCCACCGGCCGGATGGGCTTCGAGCGCAACCTGACCGCCGGAGAAATCGTGGACCAGGTGATCTTCTTCCGGCGGATCGAGAAGGCCAAAGGCCCCCTGCCGGAAAGCGGCGGTCCGCCCCGTAATCTGGTGTTCATGGGCATAGGCGAACCGCTGCTGAACTACGCCGCCCTGGTGCAAGCCATCCGGGTGCTGTCCGATGAAGGCGGCCCGGCCATTGCCCAGCGGCGCATGACCGTATCCACCGCCGGGATCGTGCCGGGCATCCTGCGGCTGGCGCAGGAAGGCCTGAAGGTCAAACTAGCCGTATCCCTGAACGCCCCCATCGACGAGCTACGCGACCGGATCATGCCCATCAACCGCAAGTACCCCATTGCCGAAGTGATGAAAGCCGCCGCTGAATACCAGCAGAAGAACGGCTTCCGCATCACCTTCGAATACGCCCTGATGCCGGGGATCAACGACACCGAGCCGATGATCCGGGCGCTGCGCAAATGGCTGCTGACCGTCCCTGCCAAGCTGAACCTGATCCCCTTGAATCCCATCGAAAAGTCAGCCCACCCACCGGCGGATTGGGATGCCATCTTCGACCGTTTCTATAAGGTCTTCGCCAGGGATTCCATCACCTTGACCATGCGCCGCAGCCGGGGCCAGGAGATCCGCGCCGCCTGCGGGCAGTTGGCGGCGCAGAATCGTTGAGCCGGCGCTGTAACTTTTTCCCGTCTCGGTCGTCTCTTTAAAAAACCCTTCCCCGGCCGGAGGTTATCATGGCTGCAGCTGTCCCCAAGACGTCTCCATGGAAGCGAGTGCTTCTGTCAACGTTTCTGCTGATGGGAATCGTTGCTGTATCCCCGGCACAAGATCCGACCCTCTCCCCCATCCCCCTCCACTTGCCCGACGACACCCTCCGTTACCGCCTGGGCGACAATGAAGGCTTCGCCCTCCTGACCACTCTGGGCGACAGCGACCGCACTGAAATTTCCGATTCCTCCGACCTCGTCCTGTTCTCTGCCCTGGATACGGTGGTCGTCTCGTACTCGGCACAACCCATTCATGTCTTGATGATGTCACCGCGAGATACGGTTCTGGAGACCGTTACCCGCAGCGAAAACAAGCTGACCCTGCTGCGGCGGTTCCCCGGCTTTGAACTCGGCCCGGCCGCAGCGGCCGACAGCCTTCCTGTCTGGAACTACCAATCGCCGGATGATCCCGACCTGGTGCAACTGCGCGAAACCTTCCGCCTGGATTCCGTGGCCGGCAGCGGCAGCGAAGTAGAGCGCATGGTCAACCTGATGCGCTGGGCGCACACCGTGGTCCGGCACGACGGCAATTCCGCCAATCCGCACCCCAGCAACGCGCTGCACCTGATCGAGGTCTGCCGTACGGAAGACCGCGGGGTCAACTGCCGCATGATGGCCACCATCCTGAATGAGGCGTACCTGGCGGTGGGATTTAAATCCCGACATATCACCTGCATGCCGTACAGCCAGGATGATCCGGATTGCCACGTGGTGACGGCGGTATGGAGCGACAGCCTGGGCCGCTGGCTGGCCTTCGATCCCACCTTCGAAGCGTATTTCATGGATGAGAGTGGAGGCATTATTGGACTGCGGGAAGCGCGGGAACGGCTGATCCGGGGCGAAACTGTGAAGGTCAATCCGGAGATGAACTGGAACGGAAAGAATCGTTCCGAAGGCGAACATCTCCGCTACATGACCAAGAACCTGTTCCGCTTCTTGTGCCCTGTCGCCGGCGAATTCGGATACGAGAGCAAGGAAGGGTGCGACTGGGTATACCTGGATCCCATTGGTTTCGATTGCCGTGAACACCAGGACAGCACCCGGATTCCCATCAACCACCGGACCCAGAATGCGGATTACTTCTGGGCCCGGCCGTGAGCTTTACCCGGACAGGTTGACCACCCGAAAGGGCGACATCGGCCGCAGCTTGCGGGCGCCTTCCCCCGCCGCCAGCACCAGAATTTCATCCGGGGCGAAACCCGCCAGACGCACGTCGCCCCGGACGCGCCACTCCTTCTCCTCCCGCCAATCGTGCTTTCCGCCCAACGCCTGGAAGTAGGGCCGCTCCGCGTCCGGTAACAGCTCCCAATCCGCTTCGTCTCCATAAACCACCGGCCGGGCGCCCAGTTGCATCAGGGCATGCCGGTTCAGCGCCAACCCAAACGGTTCGAAAGTCCACCGTCGCAGCCCTGCGTGCCAGGCGCAGAGCCGAGGCAAATCTTCCGGCGGCCGCGCAGTAAATGAAACCACCGGGTAGCCTCTCCGCACCAGCTTCGTGGAGGCGCGGATGACGCCTTCCTCCAGTATCCGCTCCAGTGTCCCCCAGCCATCCCTCTCTTCTTTTCCTTCCACCATCACCCGATGGAAGTAATCCGCCCGGGTTTCGCCGGGGTATTGACCGGTGCAGGCCCGGGTCCAGTGGATCAGCCACGCCTCAGGATCGTACCATGCCGGCGCGCGCAGAACCTTTGGGACGGGGAAGCCTCGGGCCGTCGGTGGCGGTTGCCAGGGCAGGCGGAAGCGGGAATCCATGGTTCCTATGGGCAGGCGGGACAGCAGCGCCTCCAGGTTGCCGCCGGGCCGCAGGCCCAGCGCCACGGGCCGATCCGCCAGGGCCAGGATCCAGCGATCCCGGGCGGCGTGGTCCTCGGCCAGGGTGCGCTTGGGTCCCAGGCGGATGGGGCGCACGGCCAGCACAGCCTCTGGATTCAGGCAAAAGTCCAGGATCGCTTTCGTCCGGGCCAGGGCAAATCCCTGGGCGCTGCCGGCAGGATACACCAGGATCAGCGGAAAGCCGTGCCGGCCCGCCGCCCAGGTGAGCAGGTCCCAGGTGACTGTGCCCAGACTGCTGACGACGGCGCATTCGCGGGGGTCGAAACTCTCCAGGGCATCCACGGTAATACGCGCCCAGGTTGAAGTACTGCTTAAACGGGGGGACTGGCGGGAATTCAGCAGGGTCAGGCGGGGGCGGCGCAGGATGTCAACGGGGCCGCACAGCACGGTGGGGGCGCTGTCCGGCAGGAGCGCGCCGCCGGGGATGGCGCCGGGAAAGTCTTTCCGGTCTACGCAGATTAACAGGTCGGCCATAGCGAGGCCCGATAGAAATGATCAGATATAGTGCTTCAGCATCGGCCAAATTTTGGCGAGCGGCCGCTTCAGCCCCCGGCAGAGGTACACAGATAGATTATTTTCGTAGGGCATGGCGTAAGGGTGATAGACCTGTCCACGCCGCTCCACCTGGTCATAATGCCGCTGCAGGTCTTCGAAATCCTCGTCGTCGTTCAACTCGATAATGATCTCACCGGTGTAACCACGTGGCCCCCACAGATAATAACTGTTATGCGCGCAGATGGCCTTAGGCAGACCATGCTTGCGCCCCAGGAAGTCAATGGCGCCCGCTTCGCCATAGTTTTCCACATAGATCGCGCACTTGACCTGATCTTCCGGCGGCAAGCTGTGATACGCCTGGGCAATCTTCTCCACCATCTCTTCCCAGCCGAACTGATCCGCGTAGTGCTGCGGCAGCGGGCCCATCTCGTGCCGTTCTCCAGATTCGTGGCTAAGGCCCAGCGCCTGCGCGTACCGGATGAACTGCTCAGGGGAAAGCACCGGCAGGGTCAGGGGCGTGGTTAGCAGACCGCCAATCAGGATAATGACCAGGACTGCCGCACGCAACCATCCCTTCCGGATGAAACCCTCTAACGCCACCGCGCCGCCGGCAAACATGAACGGGTAAGTTGGCGATAGATAATAAGGCTTGCCCTGCTGCACGATCAGCAGCCCGAACACCGCCAGAAACAGCCATCCCATTACGCGGTAACGGTGGTTCTGACGATGCCACAGAAAGTGACCAATTCCCAAAGCCAGAATCAGAAAACCCAGAGGATGCATTTCTGTAATGGCGACGCCCAGGAATTGCAGCGGACTCATCGGCGTCATCTTGTGCAGCCGCGCGTTACGCATGAATTCAAGGGTGGGCCAGCCATAATGGATTTGCCAGAGGATATGGGGCAGGAAGATCAGCCCGGCGATCCCCGCGGCGATCCAGGGCCAGGGAGTTTTCAGCCAGCGGCGGTGACGGGTCAGCAGCAGCCCGGCGGTCAGGCCGAAGCCGAAGAAGAGCATGGATATTTTGTTCTGCAAGCCCAGGCCCATCACCAGCCCCAGGAAAATCCAGTAGCGGGGCTGTTCGGTCTGAATGATCCGGATCACCAGCCAGGCGGCCAGCGCCCAGAACAGGTGATCGAAGACGTTCATGGAGAGGATGTGATGCAGGAACAGGTTCACCGGAGCCAGGATGACGGCCAGGGCGGCCAGAGCTTGAGCGAAGCGCCCTCCCCCCAAAAGCTTTGCGACCAATCCGGCCAAAAAGACGACTCCCGCGCCAGCCAAGGCTGGGATCAACCGAATGGCATAGAGGGAATCGCCCAGCATGGTGCGGGAGAAGGCTGCCACAAGGGCGACGAAAGGCGGCTGGTCCACGTAGCCCCAGTCCATATGCTCGCCGCAGGCCAGGTAGTAGAGTTCGTCGCGAAAAATGCCGTAGCGGTTCAGGAACAGCAGGTGCAGTAGGAAGCCGGCCCCGGCCAGGAGGCCCGGGATGGCGTAGGAGGAAGCGAACCAGCGGGAGGGATCGAGGCGGTTCATGGCGGTGGCAGGGTGTCAGGCGGCCGCATCATCCGGCTTGCAGGCCAGGAAGAAGGTGCGGCCTTCGGCGCCGGGAGCCGGCGTGTACCGGCTGGCCGGGGTGGTGGTGACTTCCCGGAAGCCGGCTTCGTCCAGGGCGTCCAGGATGTCGGCTTCGAGATAGCAGCGTTGGGTCAGCAGCAGGTCGCTACGCCGCCAGATTCCCGAGGTCCGGCGGAATATGGTCACGTCGGCGAAGCCCAGGCGCGACCGGGAGTCGTAAGTGGACTGCATGATGACGGCATGGTCATCTTCGGCGATGCCGTTGGTGCCGTCCCAGTATTCGTTGTACGCCTCTTCCATGTTCAGGTCGAACAGAAAGCGGCCGCCGGGGAGCAGCGCGGCGTACACGTTGGCGAAGGCCGCGCTCAGCTCCTGCCGGTCGAGGATATGGTTCAGGCTGTCGAAGGCCGACAGGGCGCCATGGAACGCCGGCGGCAGGTGGAAACGCTGCGCCGGAGCGTGGATCAGGTCCACGCCGGGTGCGTTCTGCCGTGCGAAGCGCAGCATTTCGGCCGATCCGTCCAGCCCGGTGACGCGGTAGCCCAGACCGGACAGCGACCGGGTCAACTGCCCTGTGCCGCAGCACAAATCCAGAATGCGGGCGTCATCAGGGAGAGGGCGCATCAGCAGGTCCTGGATGGCGGGCAGGAATTTCTGGCTGTACTGCCCCCAGTGCTGATTGTAGACCCAGGCGAAGGAATTGTAATCGGAGGGATATTGAGATCTCATCGCCGGTTGGAAAAGAGCAACCGCTAGATGGGTAATTTGGGAATACTATCTGTTCGGTGCACAACCAAACTGTCAATGAAGGCGCTAAGTTCATCGGCGACTATGCTGTGACCTTTTTCGGTAAAATGCCATATATCTAGGGAATCTAAGTATATTTGCTCGTTCTGGTGTAATCTAAATGCAGGTAGAGGATCAATGGTTAAAATTTCCTTTCTCTGGCAGAATGTCTTAATTCGCGCCTGCGGTAAAAACGGATAGTCGGTATCGAGTTGATAGCCCAACGGCAGGATCAGAAGTATTGGAGTAGCGCCTTGATCCCGAATGCTGGTAAAAAGCTGGTCAAGCAAGGCCGTCATCCACTCCCATTCTGGTGTCCGATCATCCATTAGCACCTGGAGACTCAAGGTATCTTCGAAGGTGACGTAGGTCGGCCAGTTTCGCCCGTCTATCTCTACCAGCCGTTTATCAAAGTGCTGCCGGCGTTCACGGAGCCACCGATCTTGCATATAGCTGTTGATCAGCCGATACAGTGCCAGATGTTTAACCCAGGAATATCGGGCATAAGATGAAATCAAACTAGAAACTCTTTGTTGGTGGTCCACCAGATTGGGTATGGCGGCATCCTGTACATGCCGCTTGCTTACGGCTGCTTCATTGTCCATCCAATGAAGCTGAGGATTGACAATATCATTCAAGCAGAGTGCTAGTATGACAATATCGGCTTTATAATCCTTCGCCTTGTTCTGATAGAAGAACACTTCATTGTAAGTAGTATAACCCGGAATTCCTGCATTAATGACCTCCACGTTTCCCAAGCTCTTCAGGAGGCGTTGTTCGCATTTCTTGGCGAACGTCTTGTCAGCTTTGACACCACTCCCGTAAGTAACGGAATCACCTAGTAACAGAATTCGAAGTGTGTTGGGCGACCTTTTTCGCGGATATTCACGGTCCCTCATCCCCATTGAGTTAATCTCCGGATGTCCCGGGTTCAATCCATAAATATATGGACATGCTTCTGACGCGAGGTAGAGGGGCACATTATCTTGGCTGCCATAATAAAAGCGAAGCGCAATTTCAGCGCCAATAACGGAGCACAGCAGCGAAGCCAATAAAAATGATAAATTTACAATAAGAGTGTGTCCACTCTTCATGGTATCGCTCCTGGTAAACCAAGTATCTACCACAGGTGGCCAGTGATTATCGGCAGTTCATAGTCAGGAACATGAACAACTTTTTATTGAAACTGGAAATCCGCAACTGTGCAAATCGACATCCTCTCGCGGCGCCAATCGCAACGTTGCGGATTTTTGGTGGAGACGGCGGGAATCGAACCCGCGTCCGAAATAGTGACCGAAGGACCCGCTACAGGCTTAGTCGGCGTTCAGATCTCGCCCTCCGTTGGATCCACCGACAGATCCGCGGGGGGCCAGCCCCTGGTTCTCGCCGTCCGTCGCGGGGCGCAACGGACTGGCCAGCCCATGATTATGACGTCCGGAACCGAACCCCATGGGCAAAGGTCCGGGCGGACGTGGCTTCTAACTTAAGTTAGGCAGCCAGAGCATAGCCGTTGTCGGCATTTGTGGTTTGAACGATTTATTGACGGGGCTACGTTCATCCCCGGCCTGCTGATCCAACAACCTCCTATCCCGTCGAAACCATGTCGTCCCCATATCCTCTATGAACAATATACGAAAGAAAAGAGCCTTTGTCAAGCAGATTCGGATCCGGCTTGATCTTTGTCCCTTACTGTCGTCAATATTATATCCCTCGGGCCCCGAAAAGTTCCCCGGAACAGGGCTGATAACCGCCCATTACCCTGAGCCATAACCCCGCAATATTCGCGGATTCGGCAGATTCACTTCACCATTTTTTGAAGATGAAAAACGCCGCCGCGACGATCAACCCGAAGCCGACCAGGTAATTCCAGCGGAAGTCCTCCTTCAGGTAGAGCACCGAAAAGACGGAGAAAACCACCAGGGTGATGATTTCCTGGATGGTCTTCAATTGGGCGGCGCTGAATTGGTAGTGGCCCATCCGGTTGGCCGGCACCTGGAAGCAGTATTCCGCGAAGGCGATCAGCCAACTGACCAGGATGACGGTGAGCAGGGGCGCGCTCTTGTACTTCAGGTGGCCGTACCAGGCGACGGTCATGAAGACGTTGGAAATGATCAGCAGGACGACGGTTCTCACGGTTTCGCCGATAAGAAGGGTTGTACCGACCTATCCTTTCACCCGTGCCTTCTGCATGCGCTTGTACTGGTGCCAGGCCACGTACAGGAAGCCCAGCCCCAGGACCGCCACCACCACCACGTCCACCACATGGCTGTACTTCATTACTTCGCCCCAGTTCTCCTTCAGGACGTAGCCGACCCAGGTCAGGAAGGCGTTCCACAGCCCCGCGCCGATGATGGTGTAGATCGAGAACTTCACCAGGTTCATCCGGCCGATGCCGGCGGGGATGGAGATCAGGTGGCGCACCACGGGGACGAACCGGCTGATGAAGATGGTCTTGTCGCCGTATTTGCGGAAGAACCTCTCCGTGGCTTCCAGGTGGTGCACGTCCAGCAGCAGGTAGCGGCCGAAGCGGAGGACGAAGGCCCGTCCTCCCCAAAGACCCAGGAAGTACGAAATCAGCGATCCGATAATGCTGCCCAGTGTGCTGTAGAAAATGACCCCGGTGAAGGTGAATTTACCGTCGAAGATCAGAAACCCGGCGAAGGGCATAACCGCTTCGCTGGGTATCGGCGCGATCATGCTTTCCAGCGTCATCAGAAAGAGGACGATGAAGTATCCGCCCTGATCTATCAAGTGGGTGGCGTATTCGGCGATGAATTCCGTGATTCCCATTCTGGTCCCTGGTTGCTGGTTGTCGGTGCTGGTACCTGGTTGTTGGCAGCCGGCTGCTGATTGCTGGTTAAGATGATAATATAGTGGATTTTGGAGGGGAAAGCAAGGGAAATGGAAGAAAAAGGAAAACGGATAATCAGATGATCGATAGACTGAAAGATGGAAAGATAATGGTGGAGCCGGCATTTCTGCCGGCGCTACCATCACGTCCACGATCCGTCCGTTGACGAACGGCCCTCCGAGGCCGGTAGCCGAAAGCCGATAGCCAAGAGCCAAGAGCCTCCTTGACTTTCCCCCGCAAAAGTCGTATCTTATAGAAACCAAGGAATTTGCAGGATGACCCCGACGCACGATTACGACTTCAAAATTGGGCTGGCGCTGGGCGGAGGCGGGGCGCGGGGCTTCGCCCACCTTTCCGTGCTGAAGGTGCTGGAAGAGGCCGGTATCCCCGTGCACGTCATCGCCGGCACCAGCATGGGCGCGCTGATGGGGGCGCTTTACGCCCAGGCGGGATCGGCCGCCGCCGCCGAAGACCAGCTGTTGCGGGTGTTCCGCCAAAAGGGATCCAGCGTCCGCTTCCTGAGCGCCTACACCACGGAGAAAAAGGGCGACCACTTTCTGACCTATGTGGCCCAGACGGTGGCCCAGCGGATCATCATTAACCTGAGCCTGAACCGCAGGTCGCTGCTCTCCGCCGCCCGGCTGGAAGCGGCCGTCGCCGACCTGGTGGACGAAGGCCGCCTGGAAGACCTGCCCCTGCCGCTGGGAGCTGTGGCCACCGACCTGCGCTCCGGCAAGGGCGTGGTGTTGACCCGGGGGCCGATCCGCAAGGCCGTGACCGCCAGTTCCGCCATCCCCGGCTTCTTCCCTCCCATACCCTGGGGCGACATGCTGCTGTGTGACGGCGAAGTCACCGACCTGATCCCGGTAGAAGCCTGCTACGCCCTGGGCGCGGACTTCGTCATCGCCGTGGACGTGAACCGGCAACTGGAACGCATGCCGGCGCTGCGCAACACCCTGGACATGTTCTTGCGGTCCATCCGCATCACCGTGCACCACTACGGGGAAATCAGCGTCTCCAAGGCCGGATTCCTGCTGCGCCCGGATTCCCAGGACATCGCCTGGGCCGACTTTTCCCGCCTCCCGGAGATGATGGCGTTCGGCGAAGCGGTGGCCCGGGAAAACCTGCCCGCCCTGCATGACGCGCTACGCAATCCGGCGTTGCGGCGCAAGCATTACAACGAAGACGAATTCATGGAAACGCACCTCGTGGTCGCCTGACGCCACGTATCCCTTCACTCACGACCCTTGAGACTCATCCTCGCTCTCGTGGCGGTCCTCCTGGCCGCTCTCCCCGCCCCAGCCCAGTACCCCACCGGCCTGGAGGCTCTGCAGCAGGTGGAAAACTGGCCCCTCTACCGCCAGGGCGCGGTGCTGCGCCAACTGTCCAGCTCTGATCCCCTGGGCGGCGACGCGGACGGTACCGCCTACCTCTACCAGCAGGACTCCCTGTTCGTCATCTTCGACCAGGCGGGGCCCGGGTGCGTTTACCGCCTGTGGGTGCGCCACACGCCGCAGACGGCCAACCGGGTGATCAAAATCTACTTCGACAACGAGGTCTTCCCCAGTCTCAGCGTCCCCGTGGGGACGCTCTTTTCCGGGTTCTATCAGAATTTCCTGAGCCCCCTGGCGGGCGGCGCGGCGGTGTCGGCGGGCGGGTACTACAGCTATCTGCCGCTCCCCTTCAACCAGCGGTTGAAGATCGCCTTCGTGGGCGGCGTGCTGCCACACCAGGTGGCCTGGCACCAGTATCCCTCGGGGACGGTCCTGGCGTCTTTCAGCAGCCAGAATCCGGCGGCGGTGACGGCACAGTGGCTTAACCCCGGCACTGACCCCAAGCCCACCGCGGGCAACCTCACCGAAACCGGATTGCTGACTCTGGGGCCGGGGCAGACTCAAACCCTGTTCAGCCGCGCCGGCAGCGGCAGCGTGACGGGAATCATCCTGACTCTGAACCCCGCCTCGCTGAACGTTCTGGAAAGCGTGCGCCTGAAGGGCTGGTGGGATGGCGCCGCCGCCCCGCAGGTGGACTGCGCCCTGGGCAGCTTCTTCGCCAACGCGCTGGGCCCGGGCACGGTCGGCGGCCTGCCCCTGGGCCGGATGGGGAACCAGTACTACTGCTACTTCCCCATGCCCTACTGGAGTCAGGCTCGGCTGGAACTGCAGAACCCCTTAATGACTCTGAATGTCAGCGTCGGTTACGAGATCACCTACAAAACGACGACCTACCCGGAGGCCGGCGGCTGGTTCACCGCGCGGCAGACTCCCTACCAGAGCGCCGTCCTGGGGCAGGACATGATCCTGGGGGACCTGGCGGGGCACGGCCAGGCGGCGGGCATGGCTCTGACGCTGATCTCTTCCGCCGTGCCGGCCTTCGCGCACGGCGACCTGCGCTTCTACGCCGACGGCCTGGCCCAGCCCCTGGCGCAAGGCACCGACACCGACGGGGACTTCAACGCCGGTAACTACTTCAACGCCAGCCCCTTCGCCCTGCCCATGCACGGCGTTCCGGCTATCCTGGTGACGGAAACGCGGAAGGTCAACGCCTACCGCTTCTTCCTGGGCGACCTGGTCCCCTTCGGCAGCCATGTCACCCTGCGCAGCGAACACGGCGACCGCAACAGTGCGCCGCTGCAGTACAGTTCCGTGCTTTACGCCTACTGGCGCCCGGACCTGGCCCTGGTGCAATCCGACGTGCTCGACGTGGGCGACACGGCCAGCGAACAGGCCCACGGGTACGCCGTCCTGGGGGGGCAGGCGTTCAAGAGCCACTACTACGCCTATCCCGGCACCCTGGACGGCCAGTTCTTCACCGACCAGGGGCGGGAACATTTCGGGACCTCCACCTTCACCGTCACCCTCGATCCGTTGAACGAGGGGATACGGTTGGTTCGCCGCCGCGACGCCTCCCTGTTCCCCCAGCAAGCCGTGGTGAGCGTGGACGGCGACAGCGTGGGCTTGTGGAGCGACCCGGACTACAACTACCACCGCCGCTGGGCCGAGTCGGTCTTCGAAATCCCCGCGCAGTTTACTGGAGGTTTGTCCCAGGTGCAGATCAGTGTGGCGCGGCAGGGAACCGTCCCCTGGAGCGAGTACCAGTATCGGGTTTATTCCCACGTCCCGCCCCGGCCCGACACCCAGCCGCCCGGCCCTCTGACCAACCTGGAAGCCTTACCCCTGGAAGATGGATCCAAACTGCATCTCACCTGGGACCCGGCCGACGATGACGCCGGCGTGGCGGGATACCGGGTGTACCGCAGCGCCGTGCCCGGATTTTCCCCCGGCAGCGCCAACCAGGCGGGCTGGACCGTGCTGCCCTTCTTCACCGACCAAGGCCTGGAGCCGGGGACTTGGTACTACTACCGCCTCCGGGCGGAGGATTTCGCCGGCAACCTGGGGCCGCTGTCGGAACAGATCGCCATTCGCAGCGGTAACTCGTACCTGGTAGAAGCGGAGAACATGACCGTCGCGGGGACCTCGCCGGGCGATACGGCCCAAGTGGTCAACATGCTCGAATACGGCGACGCCTGGAGCAACCAGCACCAAAGGCTGCTGACGGCCAACGGTCTGAACGATTATGTCTATCTGAACCTGGCGGTGTCGCGCACCGACAGCTACGACGTAGCCGGATACTTCACCAAAGGGCCGGATTACGGCATCGTGCGGCTGGAGATTGACGACCGGGTCCTGGGCCAGCCTTACGACCTCTACGCCACCCAGGTGACGCGCAGTCCGTGGGTCGAATTCGGCGCCGCCTGGCTGACCGCCGGGATGCACCGCCTGGCGCTGGAAGTCGCGGGCAAGAACCTGGCCTCGTCCAACTACCGCCTGGGCGCGGACGACTTCCTGCTGACCTCCCACCTGCTGGCGCCGGTGCCGCCCCAGGATCCGCCCGTACAACCCGGGGCCTTCGCCCTGGAACAGAACTTCCCCAATCCCTTCAACGCCTCGACCCGGGTGCGCTTTATCCTGCCCCGTTCGGGATGGACCCGGATGGAAATTTTCGATCCCGCCGGCCGCCGGGTGGCGGTGGTGCGCGACGGCTGGATGGCCGCCGGCAGCCACGACTTGACCTGGGACGCCGGCAACCTGGGGTCGGGAATCTACTTCCTGGCCCTGCGCCACGGAAACGACACCCTCGTTCGCAAGCTCCTGCTGCTGAAATAATCTGGGGCAAGTCCCCGGATTTTTCAGCCGAAATCCCGCTCCCCGCGCAAATTCCCGCTTCTACGCGGTCGTATCAAGAAATAACTTCCCATCGTGAAATAATCCTCGTAATCCAGGAATCATCTCATGCCTGAACCTCGGAAATTTGACCTCGCCGTCATCGGGTCGGGGCCAGGCGGCTACGTGGCCGCCATCCGCGCCGCGCAATTGGGAATGAATACCGCCATCGTGGAACGCGAAGCCCTGGGCGGCGTCTGCCTGAACTGGGGCTGCATTCCCACCAAGGCCCTGCTCCGGTCCGCCGATATCGCCAACCTGATCCGCCGCGCCGGCGACTTCGGCCTGAAAGCCGGCGAGGTACAACCCGATTTCCCGGCCGTCATCAAGCGCAGCCGCCAGGTGGCCGACCGCGTCTCCAAGGGCGTGGCCTACCTGATGAAGAAGAACAAAATCGAGGTGGTCAAGGGCACCGGCCGCTTCCAGGATCGCCGCTCCCTGGTCATCTTCGACGAGAGCGGCAAGGAAACAGGAACCGTGCAGGCCGACCGCTGGCTGTTGGCCACCGGCGCCCGTCCCCGCAACATTCCGGGGCTGGAACTGGACGGCCAAAAGCTGATTGCCTACCGCGAAGCCATGACCCTGCCCCAGATGCCGCAGTCCCTAGTCATCATCGGGGCGGGAGCTATCGGGGTGGAATTCGCCTACTTCTACCATTCCATGGGGACCAAGGTCATCTTAATCGAGATGATGCCGCAGATCCTGCCCCTGGAAGATGCCGAATCGGCCGAAGCGGTGGCCAAGGCCTTCACCAAGTCCGGCATCCAGGTGCTGACCAACAGCAAGGTGGAAAAGGTGGACAAGAGCGGCCCGGGCGTCACCGTCCACGCGACGACCGCCAAGGGAACGCAGGAATTCTCCGCTGACCTCTGCCTGGTGGCCATCGGAGTGCAGGCCAACAGCGATGGCATGGGCCTGGAAGACCTGGGGCTGGCCCTGGACCGCGGCTTCATCACCGTGAACGAACAGTACCGCACCAACGTCGAAGAATTCTCGGCCATCGGGGACGTCATCGGCGCACCCATGCTGGCCCATGCCGCCTCGCACGAAGGCATAGCCGCGGTGGAAGACATGGCCGGGCTGCCGGCGCACCGCCTGGATCCGCTCCGCGTTCCGTCCTGCACCTACTGCCAGCCGCAGGTCGCCTCCCTGGGCCTGACCGAGGCCAAGGCGAAGGAGCAGGGCCGGGAAATCAAGATCGGCCGCTTCCCCTTCTCAGCCATCGGCAAGGCCACGGCCATCGGCGAGCGCGAGGGGTTCGTCAAACTGATCTTCGAGGCCCAATACGGCGAACTGCTGGGCGCTCACATCGTCGGCGCGGAGGCCACGGAGATGATCGCCGAGCTGGGCCTGGCACAGACGCTGGAAGCGGTGCCCGAATCCCTGGCCGGCACCATCCACGCCCACCCCACCCTGACGGAAGCCGTCGCCGAAGCCGCCCTGGATGCCATGGGGCGGGTGATCCATATTTAGCGGTTGGCGATTAACGTTTACTAAGAGCCTAACGAAATGGCCTTGGTTGCCGTCCGAATTGGAATCCGTCGCCAGACGGATGATTCCTGGCGGCTGACCTGCCGGAAATCGCTGCGCTTCAATTCCGGCAGGAACTCATTATTTTAGGCGTTCTAAAGGAAATATCTGGATCAACGAAAGGATATGCCTAGCGGAAAATCCCGCCGGTAAAAGGGCTCTGGCACACTCTGGTCTTTCCTGACCGCCCAAAAGGCACAGGTGAAAGGAGGCCGTTATGTTTCGCGCGCCGACTCTGGGCGCCGCCCTGCGACAACAAGGCATCTCCCGGCGTGAATTTCTCTCCTTCTGCGGGGCCATGGCGGCGATCCTGTCGCTGCCGGCCGGTTTTGCCAAAGTGATCGCCCAGGCCCTCTCCGAAACCCGGCTCCCGACCCTGGTCTGGCTGGAATTCCAGGACTGCGCCGGCAATTCGGAGTCCATGCTGCGGTCGAGCCATCCGGACGTCGCCAACGTGGTGCTGGAACTGCTTTCCTGGGAATACCATGAATTGATCATGGCGGGGGCGGGGCAGGCGGCCGAGGAGCTGCTGGAGCGCATCGTCGCCGAACAGGAGGGCCGCTACCTGGCAGTGGTCGAAGGGTCCATTCCCCTGGCCGACGGCGGGGTCTACTGCACCATCGCCGGGCGCACCGCGGTGGACATCGCCCGGCACGTCTGCAGCCACGCCGCGGCCACCCTGGCCATCGGCGCCTGCGCCTGGGACGGCGGCTTGGTCGCCGCAGATCCGAATCCCACCGGGGCGGTCGGCGTGCAGGAGGCGGTGCCCGGAATCCGGGTGGTCAACCTCGGCGGGTGCCCCCACAACCCGGCCAACACGGCTGCCCTGCTGGTCCATTACCTGACCTTCGGCGAAATGCCGGCGCTGGACGAGTACAACCGGCCGCTGTTCGCTTACGGGCGGATCATCCATGACCAGTGCGAGCGCCGCTCCCATTACGACGCCGGACGCTACGTGGAGACGTGGGGCGACGAGGGCGCCCGCAAGGGCTGGTGCCTCTACAAGATGGGCTGCAAGGGCCCGCAGGCCACCTTCAACTGCCCCACGGTGCGCTGGAATTACCAGACCAGTTGGCCGGTAAAATCGGGTCACAACTGCCTCGCCTGCGCCTCTTACCGCTTCTGGGATACCATGTCGCCCTTCTACCGGCGGCTGCCCCAGGTGGCCGGGTTCGGGGTGGACACCACGGCCGGGGAGATCGGCATCGCCTTGACGGCCATCGTGGGGGCCGGCACCGTGGCGCACGCCATCGCCTCCGCCGTCCGGCACAAGATCCGGCCTACTGAAACGACGGCCCCCGGCCCTACCGCGGTTCCGCCCGAACCGCCGCATAGCCCCCCGAAGGAGGACGACCATGCCTAAGATCGTCATTGATCCGGTCACCCGCATCGAGGGGCACCTGAGAATCGAAGCCCAGGTGGACGGCGGCACGGTCACCCAGGCCTGGAGCGCGGGCACCATGTTCCGTGGCATCGAAATCATCCTGCGGGGACGCGACCCCCGGGAGGCCTGGATCTGGACCCAGCGCATCTGCGGGGTGTGCACCATGGTTCACGCCCTGGCGTCCGTCCGCGCCGTGGAGAACGCCCTGGGGATCGAGATCCCGGATAACGCCCGCATTGTCCGCAACCTGATCGCCGGGACGCAGACGGTGCAGGATCACATCATCCATTTCTACCACCTGCACGCCCTGGACTGGGTGGATATCACCCTGGCGCTCAAGGCCGATCCGGCGGCCACCTCGCGGCTCGCCTCCTCCCTCTCCGACTGGCCGCTGTCCAGCGCCACTTACTTCAAGGGCATCCAGGACCGGGTGCGAGGCCTGGTGGACCGGGGGCAGTTAAGCCTCTTCACCAGCGGATACTGGGGCCATCCCGATTACCGCCTGCCGCCGGAAGCGAACCTGATGGCGGTGGCGCACTACATCGAAGCCCTGGAGTTGCAGCGGGAATTCATCCGCGTGCACGCGGTGCTGGGGTCGAAGAATCCCCACCTTCAGACGTTCCTGGTCGGCGGGATGTCCACGGCCATGGATCCGGTCGAGCCGATGGCCGTCATCAACGCCGAGCGCATTGACTTCATCCGTTCCCGGTTCAATGACACGCTGCAGTTCGTCACCAAAGTATATATCCCCGACGTGATCGCGGTGGCGGGTTTTTACCGGGACTGGTTCGGGCGGGGCGAGGGGACCGGCAATTTCCTCTGCTATGGCGATTACCCGCTGGGCAGCATCAACGACCCGGCGCGCTACTTTTTCCCCCGCGGCGCCATCTTCGATCGGGATTTGTCGCGATTGCACGAGGTCGCTCCGGAAAACGTGACCGAATATGTGACGCATTCCTGGTATGATTACGCCGAGGGCAACGGAGCCGCGGTGCACCCCTTCAACGGGGAGACCAATCCGCGCTACACCGGCCCCAATCCGCCCTACACGTTCCTGAATACGGATCAGAAGTATTCCTGGCTGAAGGCCCCGCGCTACCTGGACCGCCCCATGGAGGTCGGCCCCCTGGCGCGGATGCTGGTGGCTTACGTTTCCGGGCACGAGCGGGTCCGGCAACTGGTGGACGGGGCGCTGACCCAACTGGACGCTCCGGCCACGGCGCTGTTCTCCACCCTGGGACGCACCGCCGCCCGGGCCCTGGAAACGCAGTTGATCATGGAGCAGTTGCCGGTGTGGCTGGACGAACTGCACATGAACCTGGGTCGCGGCGACCTGCGCACCTTCACGCCGGGGATGTGGGACCCGGACAACTGGCCCCGCAACACCCGGGGATTCGGGCACATGGAGGCGCCCCGCGGCGCTCTGGGCCACTGGGTGGAAATCGAGGACCGGGCCATCAAGAACTACCAGGCGGTGGTGCCCACTACCTGGAACGGCTGCCCCCGGGACGCCAAGGGCCAGCCGGGACCCTACGAAGCTTCCCTGCCCGGTACTCCTTTAGCCCGGCCCGAACAGCCGGTCGAGATCCTGCGCACCATCCACTCCTTTGATCCCTGCCTGGCCTGTTCCGTGCACGTGGTGGACGCGCGCGGCGGCAAGCCCGTGGTCCGGCGGAAAGGAGGCTGACGATGGCGGAAACCTGGACCATGACTTCGCCCCGGCCCATCCCCGGCACTCCCGGGTCGGACCTGGTGCGGGCCTACATCTGGGAGCTGCCGGTGCGCATCACGCACTGGGTCATCTTCTTCGCCGTGCTGGTCCTGTCCGTGACCGGGTATTACATCCACCGCCCCTACATTTCCTTTGGCGC
Source organism: Candidatus Zixiibacteriota bacterium (assembly GCA_003599535.1). Lineage (GTDB taxonomy): Bacteria > Electryoneota > B3-LCP > B3-LCP > B3-LCP > SURF-9. Next base: position 106,522 of record QZKQ01000131.1, read on the forward strand.
GGACCAGGAATTCACCATGGCCACCATGCGTTTCATTCACGTGGTGACCGGCTTCGTGTTCACGCTGGCCTTCCTGGTGCGGATGTACTGGATGTTCACAGGCAACTACTGCGCCCGGTGGCGGGCCTTCATTCCGCTGCGCCGCTACCAGTGGACGGGCATGGGCGAAATGTTCAAGTACTACACCTTCCTGCGCTGGTACCCTGCCTTCCGCATCGGCCACAACGCCCTGGCGGCGGTAGCCTACATGGTCATCTTCCTGGTCATGCTGATCGAGATCCTGACCGGCCTGGTGATGTTCGAGCGGATCGTGCACAGCGGCTTTCTGGAAGCGCTGGTGGGCTGGATTCCGCTGGTTCTCAATATCCAGTACCTGCGCGAGATCCATTTCTTCATCATGTTCGTCTTCTTCATCTTCATCATTCACCACGTGTACAGCGCGGCGCTGGTGTCGGCGGAGGAGAAGAACGGGCTGGTTGAGAGCATCTTCACCGGCTACAAGTTCGTGCCGGTCTGGAGCCTGACCGGGGATCCGTCATGCATCCCGCCGGCGGCGCCGCGTCAGCCCCCGCCGGCCCCGGTGAATGTCGTGGAGAAGCCGCAAGCTCCGGAATGATGGGGCATACACTGGACTACCATAGATGAACCGGAAAATCGTCGTGCTGGGGGTGGGGAGCGTGATCCGCCGGGATGACGGCCTGGGAGTCCGCGCCATGGAAATGCTGCAAGACCATCCCCGCCTGTCCTCCGGGGCGGCGATTCACGAGGCCGGCACCATGGGCCTGGGAGCGCTGGATTACGCCGCCGAAGCCACCCATCTGCTGATCCTGGATGCGGCGGACGTGGGCGCCGAACCGGGCACGCTGGTGCGCCTGAGCGGCGAGGAAATATCCCTCCTGCGGGGGGGAAAATCCGCTCATGACCTGGGAGTAGTGGACCTGATCGCCGCTATGCGCCTGCTGGGCCGGGAACCGGAGCAGATCCTGCTGCTGGGTTTGCAGCCTCTGGAGACGGGATTTGGCACGGAACTGACCCTCACGGTCGCCGCCAACCTGGGCTCGTTGGTGGAGGCGGCGTTGGCGCAGGTGGAGGCATGGATTACCAGCAAATCCACAGCGATACCGCCTGCTACCCAGCCCAAGAGGACTGGGCTACGGGTCTAAAAAAGCCCCGTAAACGGGGCTCGTACAAGAGCATCCCGCTTCAGCGGGATAGCATGATAGTAGCCCAGGAATTCATTCCTGGGGAAGAAGGGCGGCCCCGCTTCTCCACACCAGAATATATTCTGGTGCTTGCCAAAAGCAAGTCGTTGAAACAACCGAAGTGCCGTCGGGTCTCCGTACCTGGCGGTTATCAACTGCGGAGAGTTGACAGCACATCGCCATTGACTTCAATCAATTGGGGTTGACAAGCACCGGATTTGAATCCGGTGCCAGGCATGAGTAATAAACGGCACCATGGACATTCACCACCTGGGTCTGATCCCCTACGACGCTGCCTACCGCCTGCAGCGGGACCTGTGGGCCCAACGCGTGGCCGGGGACATCCCCGACCAGTTGCTGCTGCTGGAGCATCCGCCGGTTATCACCCTGGGACGCAACACGCGGGCGGAACATCTGCTCCTGTCGGCGGATCTTCTGGCTCAGCGCGGCATCCAAGTGGTAGAAGCGGATCGCGGCGGGGACGTCACCTATCATGGGCCGGGACAACTGGTTGGATACCCCGTCATTAACCTGCAGCCCGACCGCATGGACGTGCTGCGCTATCTGCGCGACCTGGAAGAGGCCCTGATCCGCACCCTGGCGCAGTTCGGCCTGGAAGGAGGGCGCCGGCCGGGATACACGGGGGTCTGGGTGGATGACCGCAAGATCGCCTCCATTGGGGTGAAGATCAGCCGCTGGGTCACCTATCACGGCTTCGCCCTGAACGTGGCCCCTGACCTGTCGGCCTTCGACCTGATCGTTCCCTGCGGCCTGTCCGGGGTGCGCATGACGTCTCTGGCGCGGGAACTGGGCCGGGATCCCGGTCTGGAGCCGGTGGCTCGGGTCGCCGCCGCCT
>QZKQ01000083.1 GCA_003599535.1 Candidatus Zixiibacteriota bacterium
CCGCCGGCCGCGAAGTGGCCGCCCTGGTGGACGGCTGGCGGGAAGCGGGCCTCCACGAGGTGACCTTCAACGCCTCCGGGTTGCCCTCGGGTATCTATTTCGCGCGTCTTCATGCAGGAGGTATCAACCAGGTGCAGAAGCTGGTACTGGTGAAATAGGCCGTAAGTCTCGGACCGTGAACCGCAGGGGCGCGAGAAATCGCGCCCCTGCTTTTTCTCTCTTCACCCCTGTGATCTGGGCTGCGTTTCCGCTTCCCGCCTAAATTCCGCTTGACTTTGCGCCGGAAAAAGCTTACCTTATCATCTTGAATTCTAAATTGTTTAAGATCAAGGCGAACCATGGCTGAATCCGCCGAACACCTGCCGCCCCCGGAACCGTCCGGCCAGACTCACCAGCCCTACGTCCCGGCCAAAACCAAACTGCCGGAACTGACGCTCAAGGTCATTCTGCTGGGGGTCCTTTTCGGCTTCCTTTTCGGAGCCACCTCGGTGTACCTGGGCCTGAAGATCGGATTGACGGTGTCCGCTTCCATTCCCGTGGCGGTGCTGTCCATCTCCCTCTTCCGCGTACTGGGCCGGGCCAACATCCTGGAAAACAACATGGTCCAGACCATCGCCTCGGCCGGCGAATCCATCGGTGCGGGGGTGGTGTTCACGTTGCCGGCGCTGTTCCTGATGGGCTTCGACCTGTCCTACAGCACCATCCTGATCCTGGCCTCGATCGGCGGCATCCTGGGGGTGCTGTTCATGATCCCCATCCGGCGCTCGCTGATCGTCAAGGAGCACGGGGTTCTCCCCTACCCTGAAGGCACCGCCTGCGCCGACGTGCTGATCGCCGGGGAAAAAGGCGGCAGCCTGGCCCAGAAGGTCTTCCTCGGCCTGGGCGCGGGGTTCATCTATACCTTCGGGATGCGCATTCTGAACCTGTGGAAGGTGGCGCCGGGCTGGGAACCGCAGTGGTTCAAGGGAGCGGCCATCCGGGGCGAAGTGTCGCCGGAACTGCTGGGAGTGGGCTACATCATCGGGCTGCGGATCTCCGGCTATATGCTGTCCGGCGGAGTGCTCTCCTGGCTGGTGCTGATCCCCCTGATCAAGTTCTTCGGCGAGATGGCGCCCGGCCTGATTCCACCTGCCGGGAGCCTGACCATCGCCGAGATGACTCCCGATGACATCTGGGCCGACTACATCCGCTACATCGGCGGCGGTGCGGTGGTCTTCGGCGGGATTATCACCCTACTGAAGGCGCTGCCCACCATCTGGTCGAGCTTCCGGGAGAACTTCCGCGAGGTGCTGGATCGCCGCAACGTCGGCGGGGCGGATACCCGGCTGCGCACCGAGCGCGACATCCCCGTGTTCTGGGCCATTCTGGGGGCCGTCGCCCTGGTCATCCCCATCACTTTCATGCCCATCATTCCCGGCGGCTTCGTCACCCACCTGGCGGCGGCCGTGCTGATGGTCTTCTTCGGCTTTTTCTTCGTCACCGTGGCCAGCCGTATCGTGGGGTTGGTGGGATCGTCGTCTTCGCCCATTTCCGGCATGACCATCACCACGCTGATGATCACCTGCCTGATCTTCGTGGCCCTGGGCTGGACGGGGCATGAATTCGCCGTGGTGGCCATCGCCATCGGCGGGGTGGTGTGCATCGCGGCGGCCAACGGCGGGGCCACCAGCCAGGATTTGAAGACCGGATACCTGGTGGGGGCCACCCCGCGCAACCAGCAGATCGGGCTGATCATCGGGGTGGTGTCGTCCTCGCTGGTCGTGGGTCTGACCCTGTTCTACCTGCATTCCACCCTGGTCGTCGGATCCATGGACCTGACCGCCCCCAAAGCAGCGCTGATGGCCATCATCGTGGACGGGGTACTGACCCAGCAACTGCCCTGGGACCTGGTGCTGGCCGGCTTCTTCATGGGCGCGGTAATACAACTCTGCGGAGTGGAGGCGCTGCCCTTCGCCGTGGGCGCCTACCTGCCCATGGAAATTTCGGTACCCATCTTCGCTGGGGGCGTGCTGAAGTACTTCGTGGACAAAACCTATAAGTTCACCACGGCGGAAGCGGAGACCACCCCCGGCGTGCTGTACAGTTCGGGCCTGATCGCCGGCGGCGCGGTAGGCGGCATCCTGTGGGCGGTGTCGCGGGGAATGGAATCGGGCGGCAGCGGCCTGGCCAAGGGGCTGTTGAATGTGGGACCGAACCTGGGGCTGACGGGCCTGCCCTTCCCGGTGGGCGACCTGGTATCCGTGGCCATGTTCACGCTGCTGTGCGTGTCGCTGATCGTGATGTCGAGGAAGCAGAAGTAGATGAAGGAAAGTACGGAGTGTGTTATTGAACAAGAGACATCACCTATTCTTTCAGTGAGGCTAGTATGAAATCAAAAAAAATCGGACGCAATGATCCATGTCCATGTGGTAGTGGGAAAAAATTGAAGTACTGCTGTCAAGATGTCGAAACAGCTGTACGAAAGAACAAGAGTGAATCAGAAAGAGCAGATGATCTTGAATTTCAATTGATTAAGTATAGAACAGGCTTGTCAGATGATAGTGTACACGACCTAGTAGAAATGGGAATACCTGCTGCTAATGTATTAGCTACAGTTGGATCAATGGCTGGCGGATCTGCTACGATCGGAATCGCCATGCTTAGCTCTGTCGGAGGTCTAGCTGCAGCATGGTTTAAAAGATCTTTCAAAAGGCCAACACAAAAGGCATTAGAAGATATACTATTAGAAAGTGCACAGTTGACAGTTGACCACATTAAAAATGAAGCTATGAGAGATTTAACGCTTATTGCTAGAGATACGGGTGAATCATTAGTACAATTGCCACCACCTCTACCGGCAGATTGCTGCCAGAGAACTGATACTGTATCAGATATCTCTTCAACTCTTAATAATTCTTCTTGCTTGTTTCTTCATGGCGAGGCTGATGTTGGAAAAACCATCCTTGCTCTTCTGACTGCCAGGAACATGAATTTGAAAGAGATTTTCGTTGATTTTGAGTACCTTGGTAATTTCCCAGAATTTAATAAGTTCGATCTTAGTGCCAGCTTAGCGTTTTTGATAGAACGTTGGGAAACCACCGGTGAGTTAGTCCATGCCAATAAGGAAGTCGTTATTCTTGATGGGCTGCCTAGGATATCTGAAGATAATTTATTATTCAAACAAGTCCGTCAGTTCATTTCACATTGCACCTATTTGGGCTTGAAAGTAATAATTACCTCTGTTTTTCAGCCGGATGATGAATTCATCAGGACATTCGCCGAGAATAACATAACAATTGTCGAGACACCAAAATTCACAGATGATGACATCACCGAACTTCTTACGATAAACAAAGCCCCCGAAAAATTTCAAAAAGATCCTTGGGTAAAGGTATTTAGGAAATGTACCGATGGTCATCCCGTCTTCCTAATTTCTATGTTCAAATATTTGGCTTCGATCGACTGGAAGATTACTCATGAGAGCTTTGTCGCGATGTTGCAGCGGCGGTATGCTGGTGAATTGTACGATAGAACGCAACGAACACTTTCAAATGATCTCAATAATGATGAACGAGAACTAATATATCGATTAGGGGAAGTCATTTACCAGTTTTCTTCAAAAGAAGTCACTATTTTATCTGGGATAAATCCAGCAATTAAGAACCCGGGCGAAATAGTAAGCAAGCTAAAGGATTTATGGATAAAGCAAATTGGAGATGACATGTTTTCTCTTTCCCCGCTCGTGAAAGAACTTGGTAGTAGAAATCTTCCTGAAGAACTTAAGAAAGAATTAAACCACAAGTTGGGATTGAATGTCCTAAGTAAAGGTGAAATCGACCTATTAGATGCACAAGCCGCGTTTATGTATTTTACTAAAGCTGATGATTACGATTTACTGGCACATGTAATAGGAAAATCGCTTCATGCAATTAATAGCTATGGATTAGATAATGACAATACCGGTTTTGGTGAACTGCTTTTGAGCATATGGTCCAATTCAACATTACCTGATGCTATGCATATTGGTCATAAAATAATGATTCGCAGCATGCAGATAAAGATTCTTTCAGCGCATAAAAGAAATATTCAATATCAGGCGAAAGATCTATTCGATTTAATGCAAAATGCTGGGGAGGATTTCGCTTACGCCGTCTGGGGAAGTGCTTTAGTTCTCTTCTTCGCAGATATTACGTTTGCTGAAAAATGTACAGCTATAAATCTGGCTTATCGCCACTATGGGAACGCTAAAAAGCAGTATGGGCGTATCGATATTCCGCATCGAGACGATTCATCCTTCGAATTAACCGCATCGCTTCTGCCCATTAGTGGTGGCTACATCAAGAATCAGAACGATGCCGAGAATTGGGTGAATCTTCTTGAAAATATTGACCCGATGTATCTCATTGATTCTTTTAAGGATGAAGACTTTGCTTATGAAGGCTTAAGAACGGCTTTAACTTTAATTGCCGTACACGAAGGAAGGAAATCTGTAGAAACTAGAAATTGGGAAAAGACTATTGCGTTATTGGATCGATTAGAACGTTTAGGGATGTCAACAGGGATAGAGATATTGCTAGCCTGTGTCGCACGTGCCAAAATCCTAATGCATGCTGAATATCTCAACGACCTTGATAGTGCGATAGCAGTAGCCAATCATATAAATCAGTTTCTTAAAGAAAGCCCATCTGCAAAACTATTGCTGTGTGAGGGAATAGGGCAGCAATTTGTATTAGCAAATCGCAAGACAGAAGGCCGTGAATGGCTTGAAGTTGCCGTCCAGCAACCAATACCTTTCTACTCTGAAGAACTTGCAAACTCGATGCTTTATTATTCTAGTACGCTAGAATCGTCTGAAACTGAAAAAATATATGATAATCTAGAAAAAGCATTGAACATATCATTAAGTTATGAAATAAGAAACAATTGGTTGAGCGCAAAAGCCTATGGTGAAAGAGCTATATTTTTTCTGCTGAACGACAGGAATCAAGAAGCATTTATGAGTCTGCAAAAGGCAGTATTCACCATGTTAGAATCTGAGGGACTGGATGATTTGCAGAAAGATCAATGGATTCGTTTGACATATGTTTGCTCTTATTTTGATTGGAAAATTGGAAAGGGCGATTTCGGGCAGTACATTCTACTTGATGGGGAACCACACACAAAGATTGAGCAGGGATTTCTCTTGCCGTACAAGAATATGGAAGAGAAATTTGTACTGAGTATGTGCTATTCATCTATGCTGGCGCTAAGATCGCTAGCAAGAATTCTAGGTTTAAACAACGAAGTTTGCGTCATTATTAAGAAGATCAAGGAATTCGAGTCTGTTTTACCTATTGATGAAAGAGACGTTCCTTATTACAAAGTTCATACTATTAGAGCTTATCTAGACGATGATAATTATAGAGAGGCAATTCAGGAAGGATTGCTTCTGACTCAGTCATTGGAAAATAAAAACGCAGACATAGCTTCAGCCGCATTAACTTTCGGATTGATGTATTCTACCCTACTTCCAGTGTATTTTCGAATGATTGAAAAATATTTAATGAAAGATAGAGATTTTGATTTTCGCGATATCATCAAATTAGTAAGAGAATCATTAGGTGATCATTGCAAAGATGCACAAATACAAATGGCTCTATCAGTTATTGATAAAACATTCATCTTACATGAAACTGGTAATCAGTTGATATCTTTTGGTAATGAAAACAAAAGAGTTTCTTTCATTGGAACCATGATGTCATATTTGGGGGCATGTCTAAGATATGAATCAGCACCCAGAGTTGCAGTGAAACATCAAATTCTTACCGTTCGGCTAACAAGTAGATTGTTATCCGCGGAAAAATGGGTGCTAAGAGAATTTTCTAGATTGATTAGAGTATACTGGACTAATAGCTTCCCTGAAAAACGATTGCTTTTCGACACGCCGCGACTCATTCAAGAGGAAATTAATGAAGCAGTTAAAGCAAAAGGCGACATCTTAGGACTACTTGCCATATTAGCAGGCGGATTGGGATTTGATCTTGATCGAATAGATTTTCCACCTGAGGATGAAGTAAAGTGAAAATAGCCTTTACATCCTTTATAGCAAAGGTAATCTTTTGGCCGACACCGTACTGATCATCCTGGGCGGGATCATCGCCCTGGGATTTCTGGGCCACCTGTTCTTCGACCGGACCAAGATCCCCGACATCATCTTCCTGATCGGGATCGGGTTGCTGCTGGGGCCGGCCCTGAAGATCGTGCCGCCGGAGGCGGTGCGTCCGGCCATGCCCTACTTCGGCGCCATCGCCCTGGCCATCATCCTGTTCGAAGGCGGGCTGGACCTGGACCTGTACCACGTCATGGGGCAGGCCGGCCGGGCGTTACTGCTGCTGTTTCTCTCCTTCGGCCTTTCCCTGGTGCTGCTCTATTTCGCCCTGTCCGTGGGGTTGGAAATCACCGGCATCCCCGGGTGGGCCACCGCCGTGGCGCTCTCCTGCACCAGCGCACCCATTCTCATCCCCATCCTGGCCAAGATCGTCCCTGCTTCGCCGCTGCGCCCGCTGATTGCCACCGAATCGTCCTTAAGCGACGCCCTGGCGGTCATCCTGGTGCTCTCCATCCTGCAGGTGGAATCCACCGCCATTTACGGGCATATCCTGGCCGCCAACTTCCTGCTGGATGTCGCCGTGTCGCTGGTGCTGGCGCTCCTGGCAGGATGGTTCTGGCTGTGGATGCTGTCGCACTTCTCCCAGCGCCCCTTCTTCAGCTTTCTGACAGTCGGCTTCGTGTTTCTCCTGGTGGGCCTGATCGAAAGTTTGGGCGGCAGCGGAGCGGTGGCGGCCCTGGCCTTCGGGGTGGCCCTGTCCAATGGGGAGGCCTTCGCCGGGCTGTGGGGGCCGCGTAACCGCGACCGCATCGCCGCCTCCTTCCGCGACCACCACCTGCTGCTGGACCCCAAGATCCGCGGCGCCCAGGCGGAAATATCTCTGCTGGTGCGCAGTTTCTTCTTCGTGTACATGGGGGTGGTGTTCCAGGGCTTCGGCCTGGACGCCGTCGGCTGGCTGACCACGGCGGCCATCTTCATGCTGATCCTGGCCGCCCGCTTCCTGGCCGTGCGCCTCCTGGCCCTGGTGACCCACACCCCCCTGGAAGACCAACTGCTTCTGACGGCCATGATTTCCCGGGGACTGGCCACCGCGGTGTTGGCCTCCATCATCGCTTCCCACTGGGAAGAATACGCCTCGCCCATCCGCACCATCACGTTCCTGATCATCGTGCTCAGCAATATCTGGATGACGGGCATCATCTTCATGGGCCAGCGGACCAAACGGGAAGCGGCGCTGAAACAAAAAACGGACTCCGCAGAGTCCGTTTAAATCATGAGCCGAAGAGTGGCGCCGTCCGATGAATGTGCAGCGCGCCGTGACTGCGGGCTATTCCGCCTGGGTCACCTGGAGGTCCTCCGGGGTGGATTCGCCGCCGCTGGAATCATGCCACTGCACGGGGTATTCAGCGTTGGCGAACAGGGGCAGGTTGGCGCCGAAGGGCAGGGAATAGACCACGGTGGATTCCACCGCCTTGCCGGCCTTCAGGGCAGGAGCAAACTTCCACTCCTGCGCAGCCCGCACGGCGCTGTTGACGGCCAGGTTGGAGGTGCGGTACAGCACCCGGACACTCTTCACCAGGCCGTCCGTCCCCACTCGCATTTCCAGCGTGACGTACCCTTCGATGGCGCGACCCGGGGCGTATTCCACCGGGTGCGGACGTACGCTGTAGCTGAGCTGTGGCGGCACGATCCCAGAACTCTCCATACCGGAATCCACTCTTTCCCCGGCTATCGCCAAGCCCACGGTCGCAGTCAGCAGGACCGATATTGCGAAACCCAAGAGATGCGTTTTCATTCCTCCTCCTGTTGGAAAGATACTGTTCTCTGTTTTGGGTTCATTGATCTTCTGCTGATTGGACGCCAGATCAACTGGGAAGGTTGCTCTTAATAGGTAACAAGTTACCTATTTTTGTAAAGGTTTGACCGCCCGGATATCGGCTGACCAGACTTTTCCCGCCAGCTGGCCCGCGAGAAGGGTCAGGGAGCGATCTTGAGGGGCCCGCGGGGCACAACTGCAACCGCAACCGCAGGAGGGCTTTTCCGCGCCCTCTCCGAACAGGCTCAGCACACCGGTGGCGTCATAGGCGAAGCGGGATACCACCTCGACCTCTTCCAGGCCGGCCCGGCGCAGGCCTTCCAGGTATTCCTCCTGGTCAATAGCGCCGGCCAGACAACCGATCCAGGCCGCGGCGCTGGTTCGGATCTCCGGAGGCAAACTGCCGGTCAGGACGATGTCGGAAATCGCCACCCGGCCGCCGGGTTTCAGCACCCGGACCATTTCGCGGAAGACGGCGGGCTTGTCCGGGGCCAGGTTGATGACGCAATTGGAGATGATCCAATCCACCGAGGCGTCGTCCACCGGCATACGGTCGGCGGCGCCCAGGCGGAATTCCACGTTGGCATAGCCGCGTTCCGCCGCGGTGGCGGCCGCCTGCTCTATCATGGCGGGCGTCACGTCCAGGCCGATGACCCGGCCGCCGGGACCGACCTTTCCCGCCGCCAGGAAGCAGTCGATGCCGGCGCCGGATCCGATATCCAGCACCGTCTGACCCTCCCCCACGGCGGAAAGTTTCAGCGGATTGCCGCAGCCGAAGGAGCCGGCCACCGCTTCCGGCGGCAGCCCTTCGACCTGCTCCCGGGTGTAGCCGCAACACACCGCAGTGGCAGTTACCGGATTCTGCCGCGACCTCTGCAGCAGGGCTTCGTACCCCTGGCGCACCTGCCGCAGGCGCGCTTCACGGTCCTTTTCGTGCTCCGTCATGTTTCCTCCTGTTATTTATGCATTTAAATATTTCAATATTTGGAGCGATATTTTATTCGTCTTCTTTCCTGGTGGTGGACGGCGTCAGGCTGATCCCGAAGAGCCGGAATAGCGGGGAGCAACATTCCAGGCGTTCCGGACCGCAGCATAGGGCATAGTAGATCTGTTTGCCGCGGCGTTGGGTCACCACCACCCCCGCTCGCTTCAGGATGCCCAGGTGGTGGCTGATGGTGGGTTGGGAGAGGGTAGTGCGCTCCACAATCTCGCCCACGTTCAGCGGGCCGTCCTTCAGGAACCGCAGGATCTGCTGCCGGGTCTCATCCGCCAGCGCTTTGAACATGATAGTACAGGTATCTTCCATCCTTCAACCGTTTCGCATCGAATATTTTCAATATAATATACGCCAAACGACAGGCAAAATCAAGTCTTTTATTGAAATTTTTCGATATGTATAGCCCTTTGAATACCGCATCCACCCTGCTGCGGGACATTTCCGCGCTCTTCCTGCCCGACCTCTGCCTGCTGTGCAACAGGCCACTGGAGGCCGGGGAAACCTACGTCTGCCCCCGCTGCTGGGCGTCCCTGACCGTCTTTCCCGACCGCACGGCGCGGCCCTACCGGGCACTGCGGGGGGAGCTGGAATGGCTGTGGATCGGCTGGGCCTACGAGGCGCGCGTCCGGCGCATCATCCACCTGCTGAAGTATGACCGCCGCCCGGAAGTGGCCGACCTGCTGGTCCGGGAGTGGCTGCGGGCGATCCCCCATCTCGATGCGGTGAAGGAGATGGATCTGCTCCTGCCGGTGCCCATCCACCCGGCGAGGCGGCGCTGGCGGGGGGTCAACCAGAGCGAGCGGCTGGCCGAGGCGCTGGGCCGGGCCCTGGACCTGCCGGTGGAATACGAGGCCGTGCGGCTGGTGAACACCCCCTCCCAGACCCTGCTGTCCCGGCCGGAACGGTTCCGCAGCCTGGAGGGAGCCTTCCGCCTGCCCTCCGCCCCGGTTTTCCGCGGGAAGCGGGTGGCCGTGGTGGACGATCTGGCCACCTCGGGGGCGACCCTGGCGGAGCTGGCCCGGCGGCTGCGTGAAGCCGGAGCGGCGGGAGTCTCCGCGGCCGTCATGACTTCGCCGGAAACGGGCCTTTCTTGACGCCCCGGGGGACTCGTAAATGCGAAAATATGCTTGACATTGGGGACATTTTAGCGTAAATTTACCCCAGGTTAACGGATGGTCCCCATGTTCCACGAAGATTCCCAAATCCGTCAGGACATCAAGCGGCTGGGCCGCCAGATGAAGAAGGCTCCGCTGCTTTTCGCCCGGCTGGGCGAATGCCACTTCCGGCTGGGCGACTGCGAACGCGCCGAACCGATACTGCGGCGAGGCGTGGACGAGCATCCCGACTACCTCACCGGCTGGCTGATCCTGGGCGAAGTCTACCTCTACCGCGGCCTGTACCGCGACGCCGAAGAGTGCGCCCAGCGCGGCCTGCAGCTTGACCCCCGGCACCTGGGGCTGATGCAGTTGCTGCTGAAGATCCGCCGGATGCAGGAAAACGAAGCGGAGGTGCGGCAAATTCAAGGGGAAATCGCCGCCCTGGATCCGCTGCGCGAGGTCGAGGACGCGGACGGCGGGGAACCGGAATACCCGCCGCCAACCGCGGAAGCCGCGCCGGCCGCCTCCATTTGGAAAACCCGGACGGCGGAGCGGTCCCGGCCGGTGGAATCCGCGGAACCCGAAACCGCACCCCCGGAGGCCTCCGACCCCGCTCCTCTCCCCCTGGTCGAGGCCTTGACCGAGGCCGGCTCCCTGACCCTGAAGGATTACCTGGGGGACATCGCCGCGCCCGGCGCCAACACCGTCCGTCTGCAGACGGACCTGCCCGGTGATTCCGACGGCGAGCCGCCCGCGTTCCAGGGGCGCATCGTCACCCGGACCATGGGCGACTTGTACGCCAAGCAGGGCCGGTTTGACGAGGCCATCGCCATCTTCGAGCAGTTGGCTGCCGCCGACCCGGATCACTCCGACTACCCTGCCCGGCTGAACGAACTGCGCCGGCAGCAGGCGGCTTATTTACATCAGCAAAAGGATTCGGAGCATGGATAGAATTGCGCGCCTGCGCCGGGAGATGAAGCGCCGCGACCTGGACAACTTCCTCGTCACGCGCCTGTCCAACATCCGCTACCTGTGCGGCTTTTCCGGTTCCGCCGGAACCCTGCTAATCACTCCCCGCAAGGCGCGCTTCTTCAGCGATTTCCGCTATAAGGAACAGGCCGCGCAACAGGTCCGCAATGCCGACGTCATCATCTACCCCGATGAGCTGCTGAAAGAACTGCGCCGGCGCCCCCTGAATCTCCAGGGACGCCTCGGCTTCGAAGCGGCCTTTCTGGACGTGGCCGCCTACAATTCTCTGCGGGAAGTTCTGCCCGGCCCGGAATGGGTGCCCACCACCAAGGTGGTGGAACAGATCGCCTCGGTCAAGGAACCCGAGGAGATCGAGAAGATCCGCAAAGCTGCGGCCATCACCGACGAAGTGTTCGCCGAAATCCTGAAGCTGATCAAGCCGGGCGTGCGGGAACTGGACATCTCCGCGGAGATCTCCTACCTGCACAAGAAAAAGGGCGCCGACGGGGATTCCTTCACTCCCATCGTCGCTTCGGGGCCCCGGTCGGCCCTGCCTCATGGCCTGGCCAGCGACAAGAAAATCAAGTCGGGGGAGCTGGTGACCGTGGACCTGGGCTGCTTCTACCAGGGCTACGCCAGCGACCTGACCCGCACTGTGGCCGTGGGCAGCGCCAACGGCAAGATGAAGACCATCTATTACCTGGTGCTGAAGGCTCAGACCGAGGCCATCGCGGCGGCGCGGGCGGGACTGAAGGCCAGGGAGCTGGACGAGGTCGCCCGCAAGATCATCCGCGACGGCGGGCACGGCGAGCACTTCGGGCATGGGCTGGGGCACGGCCTGGGTCTGGAAGTGCACGCCGAGCCGCGAGTCTCGTTCCTGTTCGAGGACGTGCTGAAGCCCGGCCAGGTCGTCACCATCGAACCGGGCATCTACATTCCCGATATGGGCGGGGTGCGTATCGAAGACGACGTGCTGATCACCGACGGCTCCGCCGAAGTGATCACCCAGTCCCCCCGGGATTTGATCGTACTGTAGACCGTCACCACGGTCATTCCACCGGAGACGCCGGGTCGCGCCTCCATCATCGCAACGGTATCCAAGCTGGACCCATGGTTATCGGTACTCCGCGTAAAACGGTGAGACATTCCATGCCACGGAACACCCGCCCCTGGATAGGGGTTTTGCTCTTTCTAAGTCTGGTTTTCCCCGCCGGCGCCCTGGAGGTTCCCCGGGAAATCCTGATTGAAGTCGCCCAGCCGCCGGCCCTGCAGCCGACCGCCGCCGGGACGCGCACCGGCCTGCCCGACCTCGACGCCCTGCTGGACCAGTACCCGGGCAGCGAAACCCGCTACGCCCTGCCGGCCGCCGGCGACCGCCATCCCGCCTTGCGTCCGTACCTCCTGATCCGCCTGGACCGGACCCGGGCGCACGAGACCGCGGCGCTCCGCCAACGCCTCGCCCGGCTGGCCTCGGTGCGCTGGGCGGCGGCCAACGCCCTGTTCCGTCCCCATTACGTTCCGGATGACTCGCTCTACGCCCAGCAGTGGGGCCTGACCCGCGTCGGGGCCGCGGCGGCCTGGAACACCACCCGCGGCTCGGCCACCGCGCCCCTGGCCATTATTGACACCGGCTGCGACATGGATCATTCCGACCTGGCCGCCAATCTGTGGGTCAACCCGGGCGAGGATCTGGACGGCAGCGGGGCCATCGAAGCCGGCGAGATCAATGGCCTGGACGACGACAACAACGGCTACATAGATGATTTCTACGGCTGGGATTTCGTGGACGCGCCCACCTTCCCCAGTTCCGGCGACTACCTGGTGCGGGACAACGATCCGTCCGACGAGATGGGCCACGGGACCGCCATGGCCGGCATCTGCGGGGCGGTGCAGGACAACGGCAGCGGAGTCACCGGCCTGGCGCCCGGCTGCCCCCTGATGATCCTGCGGGCGGGCAACGCCAACGGCTACCTGCAGGAAGACGACGTGGCCTCGGCGATCCTGTACGCCCTGGAAAACGGGGCCCGGGTGGTCAACATGAGTTTTGGGGACACCCAGGCCAGCCCCATGCTCGATGACGTGATCAACTATGCCGCCCAGAACGGCCTGCTCCTGGTGGCGGCGTCGGGCAATTACGGCAACACCACCGTCATTTACCCGGCCGCGTTCGGTCCGGTGCTGTGCGTGGGCGCCTGCAATCCGGGCAGCCAGCGCACCTCGACGTCCAGCTACGGCACCTCCCTGGACCTGCTGGCCCCCGGCCTGGATATCCTCACTACCGCCCTGGGCGACGGCTACCAGGAGGTGAGCGGCACTTCCTGTGCCGCGGCGTTCGTATCAGCGGCCGCCGGCCTGGTGCTGTCCCAGCATCCTGATTGGGATCCGGTGGAAGTCTCCTCTGTGCTGCAGAGCGCCGCCGACGACGTCTACACCCCCGGCTGGGATCCGCAGAGCGGCCAGGGGGTCCTGCGTGCGGACCGCGCCCTGGAGGTCCAGGAAGCGCTGGTGGCGCAAATCACCGGCCCCGCCATGAGCCAGGGCTTCGCCCAGGCCGACACCCTGAACATCACCGGCACGGCCGCCGGCGTGTACCTGAAGCAGTACCTGGTGCTGGCCGGGGTGGGCGACAACCCCACCGCGGCGCAGTGGGATACCGTCAAGTACGCCGTCAACACCCAGGTGGTGGACGGCCTGCTGGGCGTGTGGACCAATCCCGAACCGCTGGATACCGCCTACACCATCCGGCTGGAGGCCGTGGACCTCTTCGGCAACGTGGTGGACGACCGCGTGGTGGTGTACTACGATCCCACTCCCCCGGTGATTTCCGACCTGCTGGCGGTCCCCATCTTCGACGGCGACCGGCCCTCCTACCTGATGACCTTCACCACCGACGACGTCACCGGCGGGCAGGTGTGGCTGCGTAGCACCACGGGGGCGCCCGGGCGCTGGATCTCGCAGTCGCTGAGCTACGAAACCACCGATCACGTCGTCGTCCTGGGGGGCAATCTGAACCCCTCGCAGTACCTGTACTACCTGGCCGTGACGAACCGCTCCGGCCTGACCACCCTGACCGACACCCTGGGCCCCATTGACCTGCGCCAGGCTTCCATCGCCACCAACAACCTGGTGGAACAGCCTCTAAGCGGCATCCCCCCGGGCTACCTCTACGAAGAGGCCACCGACCTGGACGGCGACGGTTTCCTGGAAATCTGGCAGGATTCCCTGGGCGCGGGCGGCGCCAAGAGCGCCCTGCAGGTCTGGGAGGCGACCACGGCCTGGACCTTCTCCCGGCAGAACCTGGACTACGGCGTGCAGATTCCCAAGTCCATCGGCGACAGCGACGCCGACGGCCTGCCGGAGCTGCTGACCCTCTATGCCGGGGTCAGCCGCATCTACGAGGCGGAGACGCCCGGAGGTTTCCCCCAACCGGACAACGTGGTCTGGGAGGATTCGGCCTGGGGCGCCCGGCTGCTGGACCTGGATTCCCTGGACGGCCACGGTGAAGTGCTGCTGGTCATCGGCGGAGTGTACCATCTCTACGCCAACAACGGTTCCGGAGCCTTAAGCTTCATCCAGGACCTGCCCAACCCCTTCGACCCCAATCCCGGGTACCTGCCGCCTTACTGCCGCGTGGGCGACTTCGACGGCGACGGCTTTACCGAGCTCCTTTTCGGCGACTACGACGGCAACCTGTACATCTATGAGCGCAAGACCGACGGATCGCTGTCGCTGACCTGGTCCGCCTCCCTGCCGCAGTTGGATACCGGCGAATTCCTGGCCGACGGCGACTTCGACGGGGACGGGGAACGGGAATTCGCCGCCCTGGCCCACACCCCGACCATGCTGGCCGGCGAACACCTGGCCAACACCCGGTACTGGACGCTCTACCTCTTCAAGGCGGCCGGGGACGACGATTTCCTGCCGGTGGACACCCTCTACTTCTTCGGCGCGGAAAATCCCGCCGACTTCGCCTCCGGCCTGTCCGCGGGGGACGTGTACGGCGGCCCGGCGGATGAGCTCCTGGTGTGCGTCTACCCTGACTTCTACATGGTGGCCTGGGATGCCGTGGCCGGCGAATACGCCATCTCCTGGTACTATCCCCAGTGCCGCAGCAACAAGGCAGTAGTGGGAGACTTCAACGGCAACGGGCACAACGAGGTGCTGTTCAACACCGGCACGGCCACCAAGATTTTCGAAGCCGAAGGCTCCTGGTCCCACTGGCCGCCCCCGCCGTTGAACTTCCAGACGGAGGGGCTGGCCGACCGGGTGAACCTGAGCTGGTCGCCGGTGTCGGGAGCCCATTCCTACATCCTGTACCGCGGCCCGCACCCGGATTCGCTGGACCTGCTGGCCACCCTGCAGGGGCAGGGCAACGTGGACACCACCGACTTCAACGTGATCCTGGACCAGACCTACTACTACGCGATATCCACCTTCAAGCTGGGATCAACGGCTCCGGAAGGGCCCACCACGGTGCCCCAGGCGGCCACCCCCAACCTGCCGCCCTACGTGCCGGGCGATACGGCGCATTTCGTCCCGCCGAATTTCGTCATCGTGGACTTCAGCGAACCCATGGGAAACTCCATTCTGGATCCCAATAACTACCTGATCATGCCGGAATTGACGCAGCCGCAGTCGGCGGTATCCGATGCCGGGGGCACCCGGGCGGTGCTGACCTTTGAGCGGCTTTTCACCGATGACACCTACCGGCTGATCATCCACGAACTGTTCGACATGCAGGGATCGGCGCTGTCCACCCTGAACGATACGCTGAGCTTCACGGTGTCGGCGGCGGCCTCCACCCCGCCCTACCTGACCACGGCCTTCCCCAGTCCGGACGGCCACTCGGTGACCCTGGTCTTCTCCCAGGCGATGGCTCAGAGCGACCTGGCCAATAAGCTGAACTACACCATCACCACCGACGCCGCGTCCAACCTGACGGATCCCGACCCGGTCTACCTCGATTCGGCCCGGTCCGACGCCGGCCAGCCCAACGTGGCGCACCTGTACGTCAATCCCCGGTCGCCCATCGGCGCCACGGGGAAGGTGTACCGGGTGGAAGCCCGCAACCTGCACAACCAGCAGGGCGTCCCCATTGACACCACCCACAACGCCGCCGACCTGTACTTCACCGCGCCCGACCTGGACAACCTGTACGTCTACCCCAACCCCTACGTCGGCGGGACCCTGGTAGACGGTGAACCGTGCGTGGTCTTCGCCAACCTGACGGCCAACGCCGAGGTGCGCATCATGACTCTGGCCGGCCACGTCATCCGCCACCTGAAGACCTCGGGCCTTTCCGGTGGCGGACTGCGCTGGTACCTGGACAACGAGCGGGGAGAGAGCGTCGGTTCGGGTATCTATCTCTTCTACGTGACCGGGGACGGGGATACCTACAAGGGCAAACTGGCGGTGGTGCGCTGAAGGCGATCTGACTATGCGAATCGGTCTGACCGGCGGGATCGGCAGCGGGGCCAGCGAAGCGGCCCGTCGCCTGGAACAGATGGGGATACCGGTGATTTCCGCGGACGCGGTAGGCCATGATGTGCTCCTGGACCCGCTGGTGAAGCGTGAATTGGCCGCGGCCCTGGGGAATGACCTTTTCGACGCGGCTGGCGAGGTGGATCGCGCCAAGCTGGGGGCCCGGGTGTTCGCCGACCCCGAGGCGCGGCGTATACTGAACCGCCTCGTCCACCCCCTCCTGCTGGACGAAGTGGCGGCGCGAGCCCGGGAGGAAGAGGCCCGCAGCGGCATCGTGGTGGTGGACGCGGCGCTGATTTACGAATGGGGTTTCCAGGGGTTCTTCCAGAAGGTCATCGTGGTGGACGCCCCGATGGAACAGCGCATTCACCGGACCATGGCCCGCGACCAGCTGACCCGCGAGCAGGTCGAACAGCGCCTGGCTGCACAGTGGCCCCTGGAGAAGAAGGCCGCGCGCGCCGACGTGGTCATCACCAACGACGGGACGCTGGAGGAGCTGCAGAGGAAGGTGGAGGAGGCATGGAAAGTGATCATTGCCCCGCCGTAGAAATTATGAATGATGAATGTATGAATTGTGAATAAGCCCGCCGCTGGCGGGCTTTATTCGTTGCGTCAGGATTGAAGCGCAGCGGTCCCTGGCGGTGATCCCTTTAACGTTGCCGCCAGGATTGAAGCGGGGTTAACGAGCGCAGGATCTTTTACCGGGGCGGCGAATCCACCATGCACCTCCAAACTCTACCCGTCCAGATAGCGATTCCTGGCGGCGTATTGTCGGAATCACGGATCCAACGGATGAAACGGATGGAACGGATTTTACCCCTCGTCGGAACCGCAGATTTGCGCAGATTTAGCGGATTTCTTAATTAAAAACCCACCGCCAGGTGGGTTCCAAATTTCCCTTTTCAATTATTTCAGCAGCACCACTTTCCTCACCTGCGACCCATCCCCCGCCTCCAGCCTCACCAGGTACACCCCCGAAGGCAATCCCGACCCGTCGAACGTCACCTCGTGCGTTCCCGCCGGATACCACGCCTCCCTTGCCTGTAGGGGCGGGCCGACGTGGCCGCCCCCGGGGGCGACCACATAGGGTCGCCCCTACATTCCGTCCTCCCGTATCGAACACCGCCAGCCGCACCATCCCCGCCGCCGGCAGATCGAAGCGCAGGGCGGTGGAGGGGTTGAAGGGGTTGGGATGGACCCGGAGAGTAGGTTGGTCCGGGATGGGCGATTTATCCTCCGGCTTGACAGCCACGGACTGATGATAGCTCTCATCCCCCAGCAAGACATGCACCCGGCCCCAGGAATGGTGCAGCAGGAATTGATAATAATTCGGCTCCCCCGCCACCAGATCATCAATGCCGTCGCCGTTGAGGTCGCCAACATTGTCCAATCCCGAACCCAGTCCGGCGTCAAAATACAAACCATACATAATACAGTCTACTGACTCATTCAAACCTGCCTGGGTGCCCAGACCAGCTTGCCCCTTTCCCGCGGGGACCACTGCGTGGCAGGAGTCGCGCCACGCAGTGGCCCTTCGGGGCAACTCCCGTAGCGGAACACCACCCGCCTCCTGTTTTTCATCCCGCAGGGATGACATGTGACGGGTGGCCTGGCTTGATCTGCATCACAGTCCTATCTTGCGGCAGAAAGTCCGACGCAGATCAAGCCGGGTTTACATTATCCGCCATCCCTAGGCTTTTAATATAGACCCGGCTTGACCCGCCCATGAGCGTTGTTGATGTTTCGGATTCACTGCCGTGCGGGTCAAGCCAGGCCACCCAACATCGGCTGACGGAGGGGTTACACCCACTTCAGTGGGTAGTATGATAGTAGCCCAGGAATTCATTCCTGGGGGAGACGAGGCAGTCCCGGCCATTCCCTTCGGGCCCCCTGAAGGGGCAAGCTGGCCGGGCCACACACCGCGTAATCCACGTAATCCGTGGTTCAGACAATCCCCGGCGGGCCTCGCAATGACACTGCGGGCAGGGTCAAGCCCAGCCCCTACGCGTCGGACGACATGGATACCTGTTACATGGACACGAGACACAAAGCCCGGATCCTACGATCCGGGCTTTGTGTTGGTGCCGGAGGCCGGATTTGAACCGGCACGCCCTTTCGAGCGCCACCCCCTCAAGATGGTGTGTCTGCCAATTTCACCACTCCGGCAGTCGTGCGCATGTGCCGCCCCGGATCCGGGTGCACCGGATCCGGGCGGTATCTGCAAAGGCGAGGGATATTCCGGGTTACTGCTGAGGAGTCTGCTCGCCGCCGGCGGGAGGCTGCGCCTCCTGCTGTTCCGGCTGAGCCTGCTGCTGTTCCGGCGCGCCCGGCGGCGTGGTGATGGGCACGTCCGGGTTTTCCACCTCCGTCCCCGGCGGGATCGCGGGCAGGTTGGAGGCGCCCGACTGCTGCATCTCCTGCTGGGTCACCGACACCGGGCCGGCGCCGCGAAGCATCAGGGACAGGCCCAGCGACAGGAGCATGAAGAGGATGGCCAGGATGGAGGTGGCCCGGGTGAGGAACGTGGCCGTGCCGCGCGCCCCCAGGAAGGACATGGAGGGACCGCCTCCGAAGGCCGATCCGGCCAGGCCGCCGCCCTTGGACGACTGCATCAGGATCACGCCGATCAGCAGAGCGGCGATGATGACGTAGAAGAAGACGAAGATGGCGTAGAACATGGGTTTCCTGTTGTGTTAGCTGACTATTTCTCCAGACTCGACGATGGCGGCGAAAGTTTCCGCCTTCAGGCTGGCGCCCCCCACCAGGGCGCCGTCAATGTCGGGCCGCCCCAGCAGGTCGCGGGCGTTATCCGGCTTGACGCTGCCGCCGTAGAGGATGCGCAGCTCGTCCGCGACGGCGGCGCTGGTGGTGTCGGTGATCAGGTCGCGGATGAAGCGATGCATTTCCTGGGCCTGTTCCGGTGTGGCGTTGCGCCCCGTGCCGATGGCCCAGACCGGTTCGTAGGCGATGACCAGGGTGCGCAGGGCCGCTTCCGGCAGGCCGGACAGCGCCTGGCGGAC
The DNA here is from genome assembly GCA_003599535.1 of Candidatus Zixiibacteriota bacterium. Lineage (GTDB taxonomy): Bacteria > Electryoneota > B3-LCP > B3-LCP > B3-LCP > SURF-9. Next base: position 19,448 of record QZKQ01000083.1, read on the forward strand.
CTGCTCATGAACCACGGCCTGGGCCTGCCCCGATTCGCGTTGCTCGAGCGTTTCGCCCACGCAGACGACGGGGACCAGGCCGGCCTGCAGCGCCGCGGGGATCTTGCGCGCCACCGTGGCGTCGGTCTCTCCGAAGAGCTGGCGGCGTTCGCTGTGCCCGATGATGACGTACTTGCACCCGGCGGCCTTCAGCATGGGTGCGGAAATTTCCCCGGTGAACGCGCCGGTGGCTTCCCAGTACAGGTTCTGCGCTCCCAGGGCGAGGCGGCTGTCCTTCAGGATCTGGGCGGCCAGGTGCAGCATGGTGAACGGCGGCATGACCGCCACCTCCGTTCGGGTGAAGGGGGCCAGGCGGTTCTTCAGCTGGCGCAGCAGTTCCAGGGCGCCGGCGTCGTCGGCCGGGTTCAGTTTCCAGTTTCCGGCAATCAGTATGGTGCGGGCCAAGATGCCTCCCCGGTTACGATGCGTCCGTCAGCGCCGCCACGCCCGGCAGGGTCTTGCCCTCCAGGAATTCCAGCGAGGCGCCGCCGCCGGTGGATACGTGGGAGACCTTGTCGGCCAGGCCGAACTGGGCCATGGCGGCCGCGGAATCGCCTCCCCCGACGATGGTGACGGCTCCCTTCTGGGTGGCTTCCACCAGGGAATTAGCCACCACCCGGGTGCCGCCGGCGAAGGATGCCATTTCGAACACGCCCATGGGGCCGTTCCAGACCACGGTCTTCGCTTCCAGGATCTTCTGGCGGAAGCGTTTGGCCGTCTCGGGGCCGATGTCCAGCCCCTTCCAGCCCGCCGGAATCTGGTCGGCTTTGACGATGCGCGGCTCGGCGGTGGGCTCCATCTGCTGAGCGATGACGGCGTCCATCGGCAGCATGAACTCGACCTGGGACGACTCGGCCTGCTTCAGCACCTCTTTGGCCGTGTCCAGGGTGTCCGGTTCGAACAACGAATCACCGATTTCCAACCCTTGGGCCTTCAGGAAGGCGAAGGCCATGCCCCCGCCGATCAGCAGGCTGTCCACCCTGGTCATCAGGTTCTGGATGACCTCGATCTTACCGGAGATCTTGGCGCCGCCCAGAATGGCCACGTAGGGGCGTTCCGGGTTACCCACGGCCCGGCCCAGGTAGTCCAGCTCCTTTATCATCAGGAAGCCGGCGGCGTTCTGCTGAACGTGCCGGGTGATCCCTTCCGTGGAAGCGTGGGCCCGATGCGCCGACCCGAAGGCGTCGTTGACGTAGACGTCGCCCAACTTGGCCAGCGCCTGGGCGAAGTCGGGATTATTCTTCTCCTCTTCGGCATGGAAGCGCAGGTTTTCCAGCAGCAGGAGATCGCCGTCGCGCATCTCCGCCACCTTGTCTTCCGCCTGCGGACCGAGGCAATCCCTGGCGAACTGTACCGGCTTCTGGATCAGTTCCGACAGGTGCACCGCCACCGGGAAGAGGCTGAATTCCGGCGCCACCTTGCCCTTGGGGCGGCCCAGGTGCGACATCAGGATGGCCTTGCCGCCGTGATCCACGATATGGCGGATGGTGGGCAGGGCTTCCCGGATGCGGATGTCGTCCCGCACGCTGCCTTCCGGGTTCAGGGGCACGTTGAAATCCACGCGGACCAGAACCCGCTTGCCGCGCAGATCCAGCTTGTCAACGGTCAATTTGTTCATAGGCCGGCCACCTTGCGGATGAGGTCCACGACGCGCGCGGAGTAACCCCATTCGTTGTCGTACCAGCCCACCACCTTCACCATGTTGCCCTGCATGACCAGGGTTGACGGGGCGTCGAAAATGGTGGAGTGCGGATTGCCGACGATGTCGGCGGAAACGATCTCATCCTCAGTGTATTCCAGAATGCCCTTCATGGGACCTTCAGCGGCAGCCTTGAACGCGGCGTTGACCTCTTCCTTGCTGGTGGCGCGTCCGACCTGGCATACGAAGTCGGTCACCGATCCGTCCATCACCGGCACGCGGAAGGCCATGCCGTCGAGCTTGCCCTTCAGGGCGGGAATCACCTTGCCCACGGTGCGCGCGGCGCCGGTGGTGGTGGGGATGATGGAGACGGCGGCGGCCCGGGCCCGGCGCAGATCCTTGTGCGGCATATCCAGGAGCTGCTGGTCGTTGGTGTAGGCGTGGATGGTGGTCATCAGCCCGTGCTGGATACCGAACGAGTCGTTCAGCACCTTCACCATGGGAGCCAGGCAGTTGGTGGTGCAGGAGGCGTTGGAGACGATCTTCATCCCCGGCTTCAGCACCTCGTCGTTGACGCCCAGCACCACGGTGGCGTCAATCTCGTCCTTGGCCGGGACGGTCAGGATGACCCCCCTGGCGCCGGCATTCAGATGCTTCTCCAGCTTGGCCCGGTCGCGGAATACGCCGGTGGATTCCACCACGTAATCCACGCCCAACTGCTTCCAGGGCAGTTCCGCCGGGTCCTTGATGGCGTAGATGGGGATCCTCTTTCCGGCTACGGTGATGCTGTTCTCATCGTGCGTCACGGCGTCGGGGAAGCGGCCGTGCACGGAGTCATATTTCAGCAGGTGCGCCAGGGTCTTGGCGTCCGTCAAGTCGTTCAGTCCGACAAATTCCAGGTTGGGGTCGCGGTACCCGGCCTTGAACACCAGCCGGCCGATACGACCGAAACCGTTGATGGCGATGCGCATAGGCATGTGTGCCTCCGTAATAAAGTGATGCTATGGGTTGCACGGGTGAAACCGCGCGGAAAATGGTCTGTCGGTGTATCCGAAACACCGGGAAACGGCGTCCGGCGGGTGACCGGTCAGGCCACCGCCAGCTTTCTCTTCAGCAGACTGGCCGAACCCACCGCGCGGAAGGCCTTGAAGTGCTCGCAGGCCTCGCGGAAGGCGTGTTCGTGGATGGCCGCCTGGTGGCTTTCCGGAATGGCGTCAATCTGCGCCTTGAACACCTTGGTGGCTTCCTTGATGTTTTTGCCGTTGTCCCTGGCCCACTGCTTCATGGCGGCCATCAGGTCCGCCGGCAGGTGCTCGTGGGCGATGTTCTGCCACAGGGTGCCGACATTGCCCTTGCGGATGCCGTACTCGGTGAACTGCCCCATCAGGTGCAGGGGTGTGCCGGTGATGCCGTGCTGGGCGAGGTTCACGCCGTAGGGCTTGATGGCGGCGTAGATGTCGCCGGTGCGCTGCAGGTCAATTGATACCTCCTCGCCGGGGAGATAGTTGCCATGCTTGGAACCGTTGTTGATGGCCAGAAGATCCGGGTGGAGGCCGGCGGCCTTCAGCGAACTGATGAAGGTGTGGGCTTCTTCCACGGTGGTGATCTCAGCTTCCGAACCCACAGTCTTGACTTCGCCCACTTCCACTTCCAGGCCCAGGCGCATATCGCTGATGGGCCGGGCCAGATCGGTGGTTATGCGGATGTTGTCCTCCAGCTCGTTGAAGGAGGCGTCAATGGCGAAGGAGGTGTAACCGGCCTTGAGCTGCGCCTGGATCAGCTCCCGGGTGGACTCGATCTGCTTTTGGGAAGTGTCCTTCACCGTCAAGTGGTCGGCGTGGATGAAGAAGGGGTGGCGGAAGTTATACTTATCCGCATAGCCGACGATGGTGTCGAAGAACATCTGCGGAGTCATACCGGTGTAGCCGCCGTCCAAACCGCCTTCGGTCTTGGCCAGCTCGAAGGCCACGATGGCGTCCATCTCCTGGGCCGCCCGCATGATGCCCGGCACGGCATGGATGAGGCGGATGTTGCAGGCCATCACCATGACCTTCTCGTCGCGGAAGGCGTCCATGATGGGGTGGCTGCCGATCAGGCACAGGGGGCTGGAGGCGCCCAATTTATCCTTGATGTAGTCGGGTCGAAGGTCGAGGAGGGTTTTCATGATTTCAGTAATTCCTTCAGAAGTTCAGGAGATATATCTGCATCCCGGAGGATGGCAGCGAGCGATTATTAGGTGATGGTTGGATTATCCGCTACCGGTATTCGATATGCAACTGAATGGCATCCTGAATACTGTGCAAAATCTCTTCGTAGGTGTCGCCTTGCGTGTGATACGCCTACAATTCGGGACAGAAAGCGAAATGGCCTTCAATGACGACGGCGAAACGGTAATGCTTCATGAATGCTCGATTGACTTTCGCGCGTTAGATTCTTTCACAGAAAAGTGATGTTTCCGTGATCAGCGACACCCTCGAAATCGTGATCCAGCGTCACTAGTTGCAGGCCATGCATTTCTGCGATTTTAAACTGATACGCGTCATCAAAATCCAATGACCATCGCTCATTCAATGAAGCCAGTTCCAAGCCATCTTCCGGCTTCAACCGCAGGATACCTACTTGATCGCGGATATCATTGATGAACCGGGTGAATAACTCGGATTTATGCAAGCGGAACAACACCACGCCGACAGAATGAAGCGAAAAATCGGACATAAACAGGTTATCCTGGTGCGTCGCCAGGAACTCTTTGCAAATATCCTTCTTCTCCTGTGCCAGCAGGACTTCAAGAAAAATATTGGTGTCGGCCAGGTACATTACCGCCACTCCGTGGCTTTATGCTGTAATTCCACTGAAGTGAACCGGTCCTTGTATTCCTCCAGTCCCCCTTCCCAATCGAAGCGGAAACCTCGCTTGCCAGCTTGTGTACCGTACTTCTGCAATAAATACTCTATATAATCCAGGGCCTCACGGCGGGCCTGTTCGGGCAACTGTGCCAACTTTTTCTGGATAATTTCACTGGTCATGAGAGTCACTCGATATTTCATCGCAAGCGCCGGAGGCTGCCTCCGGCGCCTGCCGTTGCCTGCTTACCCGAAAAACACAGAGGCGATGTCGAGAAGTTCCATGTCCACCGTCTTGGTGGTTTTGACGGCCTCTTCCAGGTCCACGGTGATGATGTTCTCGGCTCGCAGAGCCACCATCTTGCCGAATTCGCCGTCCTTGACGGCGTCCACGGCCTTGACGCCGAAGCGGGTGGCCAGGATGCGGTCGTAGGCCGTGGGCGACCCGCCGCGCTGAATGTGCCCCAGCACGGTCAGGCGGGTTTCGATGCCCAGGCACTTCTCGATCTCGTCGGCCACCATGCGCCCCACGCCGCCCAGGATGACGTGCCCGAAGGCGTCCACCCGGTCGCTCTGGGTGACGGCCTGGCCGCCCTTGAGGGTTGCTCCCTCGGCCACCACCACGATGGAGAAGCTCTTGCGCTGGTGCCGCTTCTTCAGGCGGGCGCACAGCTCTCCGATGTCGAAAGGCACTTCCGGGATCAGGATGGCGTCGGCGCCGCCGGCGATGCCGGACATCACCGCAATCCACCCGGAATGCCGGCCCATGACCTCGACTACCATGATGCGGTGGTGCGATTCGGCCGTGGTGTGCAGCCGGTCAATGGCCTCGGTGACGATGGACACCGCGGTATTGAACCCGAAGGTGAAGTCGGTGCCGGACAGGTCGTTGTCAATGGTCTTGGGCACGCCCACGACCTTGATTCCGTCCTTGTGCAGGGCGGCGGCCACGCTGAGCGTGTCTTCTCCGCCCACCGCGATCAGGGCGTCAATGGAGTACTTCTCCAGGTTGTCCCGGACGCGCTTGTAGTCTTCCTGATTCTTCAGGGGGTTGGTGCGGGAGGTGCCCAGGATGGTGCCGCCGCGAGGCAGGATTCCGGTCACGGCGTACTGCGACAGCGGCTCGGTTTCCCCCACCACCAGTCCGCGCCAGCCGTTCTTGATGCCCAGCACGTCCCATTTGTACGATTCGATGGCTCGGCGGGTCACGCCGCGAATCACGGCATTCAGGCCCGGGCAGTCGCCCCCGCCGGTCAAAATTCCGATGCGCATAGTCTCCTCGAGCTATGGGTGAAACACAGTAATTTACTGTGTAAACTCCGGAATGTCAAGCGAAAAGCTGACTATCTCGCTCTTCATGCCAAGATTAAAATAGATCGTAGCAGCGGGGCGGCGGCAGCCAGAAGGCGCGCTGGCAGAATTCCACCGTATCCTCCCCTTCGAAACCCAACAGGCCCTGCTCGTAGGCCTGGCCGGGATTGGTGTACCCGCAGAACATCTGGGAGAACATGTCCATGGTCCCCTGTACCGTACGCCGGGGATGGTCATCCGGATCCTGCAGTTTGGCGCCCTTGCCGGTGAATTTCACGTTCACGCGGCGGTCGCCCAGCACCTCGTCCACCAGGTCCACCGTCAGTTCCCCCTGGACGCCGTTGAATTTGCGCCCGGATTCGAACGCTGCCTGCAGGTTGACCAGGCGGTACATCCACCCCAGCCCCAGGGTGGCGGAGGTATGAAACAGGCGGTAAACGTGGCGGCGGTCCAGGTCGCGGGGGTCTTCCACCCACAGGTGCAACGGTTCGTCGGCCGGCAGGAAAAAGCGCATACTGTCAATCTGATCGCGCTGCCGGGCGATGTAACTCAGGAGCGCGTCCCGGGCGTCCAGGTTAGGCGCCAGCCATTCGTGCACCTCCAGCTCCTGGGACTGCCGCTCCGGTTCGCCCGCCGCCTGGTAGGAACAGAGAAAGTACCCGATGATGTCGCCGCTGAAGCGGGCCGTTACAGCCAGCCGGGGAGCCGCCAGGACGCGTTCTCTCCAATACCTTTCGTTTCTTTTCAACAGTCCGTTGGAGTGCCGCATGGAGGCGTCATAAAAGGCCATCAGGTCCGGCACCTGGTCCGGCGTCACCATTTTCACGCTGAGGTCCGAATCTTCCAGCAGATCCTCGTATTCGAAGAGCTGGTCGGCGGCGATACGATACTGCAGCAGGTCCCCGCCGTACCCCCATCCCAGGCGGCGGTAGAAGCGGTGCTGGAAAGGATACAGGATGGAAGCCGGCACCCCCTCCTCCTCGAAGCCCTGCAGGGTTTTCTGGATCAGGAATGCGGCGATGCCTTCGCGGCGCCGGTCGGGGCTGACCGCCACACTGCCGATGCCCACCACCGGAATTTCCACCTCCTCCTGCACCTGGGTGAAGCGGTAGGCGATCATACTGGCCACCAGTTCGTCATCGCTGGTCACCACGAACATGTCCTCCAGGCCGGCGCGGGCATTGTCGGTATAGTAGGCGCGGCGCTGTTCGGGCGTCCAGTTGAGCAAGGGGTAACTCAGGAATTGCAGTTGAACCAGGGCCTCCAGGTCGCCGGGTTCGGCGGTACGGAGCTTCAGTGCCATTGTGGCCTCTTCAGTGGAAGGTTGTGGGGAAGGAACCGGTGGATATTCCGTTCGGGGTGAAGCACCGGGCCCGCGGTTTGACAAGGCCGGTTCTGCGGAGCCGGCGCTTCACCCCCGGGGAAAAGGATACGAACGCCCGCCGGCGGCGGGCATTATATTTCCGGGCAGAAATACTCGATCCAGTAGCGGAACCGGGATCCCAGGATCATGTCGTAGAGCTCCATCTGATCGGGGATGATGCGGCTGGCCGATTCCCGCACGCCGGCGGCCATCTCCCAGGCCTTCGGCTTGCTCACCTTGCCGGTGACGATGAGGCGCCCGGCGGAGTCCACCAGGCTTTGCAGGGTGCGGAGCTTGCGGTCCTCGCGCTGTTGTTCGGGATTTAAGGATCTATATAGCCTATCCATTTCGTACTTTCCGGTTATGCCTGCGAGTAATGAGCTTTCAAGGGCAGCCGTATCCAGGTAACACGCAGCCCTGTAAAGGCCTTTGGGCCGGGTATTTTCATCGCAACCTTGGTTGATTACGGGATTACCGGTTACGCGGTACGTGGATGCGACCCACTCTAAGTTAAACCACCGGGGGTTCCCCGGGGAGCCGTCACCAGCCCATCGCTTCCAGCTTCCGCCGCATGCGCTGGAGATGACTGCCGGGCCAGTAGATCCTCCCGCACCGGGGGCAGCGCCGGAACTGTTCCTGCCCTTCCCGGACCCGCTCGGGCACCCGCGGCCGGGCTTCCTCCGGGGACATCTCTTCCAGTTCGGCGTTGTCCTTCAGACAGCGGGTGAAGGGGCGGGCCTGGGCTTTCAGTCCATAGGCGGCGTCCAGTTCCTGCAACTGCCCCAAAACCTCCTCCGACTCCACCAGGAAATAGCGGATGCCGTACTGCAGGTGCAGCCGGTCCGCGCCGGCGGCCACCCAGATGCGACGCTCTTCGACGGCCCGGCCCACCGCTTCGCTTAAGGGCAGGTTCCCCCGGTAGAGAGCGTCGAAGCCCAGCATGCGCAGCGCCTTGCCCAGGGGAAAGAGGCCGGTGTCAGTCAGAAAGCGCGGGTGGTCAGACATCAAAGTCACGTTATTCTACATTATAACAGAATCAATGACGCGGCGCCGCTTCGGAGGGCCCTCCGGAGCGGAATGATACCGGGTAATCCTACCTCCTCGAATCACACAAAATTTTCTCTATCCAGACTGCGGTACTGGATGGCCTCCGACACGTGCACGGCGGAAATGGCTTCCACCCCCTCCAGGTCGGCGATGGTGCGGCTGACCTTCATGATGCGGTCGTAGGCGCGGGCCGACAGCCCCAGGCGGTCAATGGCCGTCTTCAGCAGGGTCATGGAGGCGTCGTCCAGGCGGCAAAAGCGGCGCAGCTCCGAAGTCCCCATGTGGGCGTTGGCGTACACCCCCGGCATCCCCTGGAAGCGGTGCAACTGCCGCTGCCGGGCTTCCTGCACCCGGTCGCGGATCCGCTGCGACGGTTCCCCTTCGGCCATGGAAGCCAGGTGCTCGAACTTGACCGCGGGCACTTCGATGTGGATGTCAATGCGGTCCAGCAGCGGCCCGGACACGCGGGACCGGTAGCGCTGCACATTGACCGGGGAACAGGAACAGGCGTTGGTGGGGTCGCCGAAGAAGCCGCAGGGGCAGGGGTTCATGGCCGCCACCAGCATGAAGCGCGCCGGATAGGTGGTGGAGATCTGCGCCCGGGAGAGGGTCACGCGGCCGTCTTCCATGGGCTGGCGCATGACTTCCAGGACGTTCTTCTTGAATTCGGGCAGTTCGTCCAGGAACAGCACCCCATTGTGAGCCAGGGAGACTTCCCCGGGGCGGGGGTAGGCGCCGCCGCCGATCAGACCGGCGTCGGAAATGGTGTGGTGAGGATTGCGGAAGGGGCGCACCGCCAGCAGCGGCTGGCCGGACGGCAGCGCTCCGGAGATGGAATGGATCTTGGTGGTTTCCAGCGCCTCGTCCAGAGTCAGCAGGGGGAGGATGGTGGGGAAGCGCTTGGCCAGCATGGTCTTTCCCGACCCCGGCGGCCCGATCATGATCAGGTTGTGGCTGCCCGCCGCGGCGATTTCCAGGGCGCGCTTGGCGGCGTCCTGGCCCTTGACGTCCTTCATGTCCACGGGATACTGGGCATGGCGGGAGAAGAGCTCCGTGATGTCCACCACCGTGGGGACGATCTCGATCTGCCCGTTCAGGAATTCCACCGCCTGGGCCAGCGTGGCGACGCCGTACACCTTGACGTTCTGGGCCATGGCGGCCTCGCGGGCGTTCTCCTGGGGCACGATGATGGACGTATAGCCGTTGGCTCCCGCCGCCAGGGCCAGAGAGAGCGACCCGCGCACCGGGCGCACGTTCCCTTCCAGGGACAGTTCCCCCACCACCAGGCGCTGGTCCAGGGAATCCGACTCCATCTGTCCCGAGGCGGCCAGGATGCCCAAGGCGATGGGCAGGTCGTAGCTGGACCCTTCCTTGCGCACGTCGGCCGGCGCCAGGTTGATGGTCACCCGCTTCTGGGGAAAAAAATAGCCGCAGTTGCGGATGGCGGCGTACACCCGTTCGCGGGATTCCTTCACGGCGTTGTCAGGCAGGCCCACGGTGGCGTAGCCCGGCATGACGCCTTCGATGTTGGTTTCGACGCTGACGATGTAGCCATCCACGCCGTGGGTGGCGGAAGAATAGACGGTTCGAACCATGAATCACCCGGATATGGACTGCCGGATAAAATAGGAAATCCTGCGGCGATTGTCAAGCAAAATCAGGGGATAGCGTTTAGCGGTCGGCGGTTGGCGCTTCCAATCCCCGTAGGGGTCGGACTGATTGTCACACGCCTCCGGCTTACCGGGAGAGGCCGCGCTTATACCTGATATACCCTTTCCGGTAGGCGCAGTAATGCAGGTAGGTCAGCAGCGGGGACGGCAGCCGGCCCTTCTCCAGCAGCGCGGCAATTTCCAGCAGGGGGCGATGGAGGATCTCACTGGTCAGCAGGCGGCGCACGAAGGCCGGCGGGGGGCGCGTGGCCGGGCCGGTCAGGTCTTCCAGGTAGAGGTCGGCCATGAACTCCGGGTGCTGCTCCAGGATCAGCGGCAACCCTTCCCGGCCGTAGCTTTCCTGTGTGGCCATGGCCGTCTTCAGGGAACGCAGGTGGTGGTGATAACCAACCGCTCCGGGCAGATACTCGAAGCGGCAGCCGATCTTTTCCAGGCGCAAGCCCAGCTCCAGGTCCTCCCCGCCCCAGACGTGGAAGCGGGGTTCGAACTGCCCCGCCGCCTCGAAATCGGTGCGGCGGAAGGAGGCCAGGCAGGAGATGAAATATTTCCCCGGAAGCGGTTGCCCCGGCGGCAGTTTGGCTCCGCCGCGGGTCCGGTAGTACCGGGCCAGGGCATGATGCGCCAGGTAGGCCGGGTAGCGCAGCACTCCGATGCCCACGGCCCGCTCCTGCCGTTCGTGCAGGGTGCGATGCGCCGATACATACCCGGGCACAACCTCGAAGTCGCTATCCAGCAGCAGCACCACCTCGCCGGTGGACAGCTCCACTCCCCGATTGCGGGCGCAGGCGCGGCCCAGGTTATCCGGGCTGCGGTGCAGGGTCAGGTTCAGTCTGCTCTCGAAGCGATGGGCGACGGCGGCGGTATCGTCGGTGGAAGCGTCATCCACCACCAGCACCTCGAAATCGGAACGATCCTGCCGCAGCAGCGATTCCAGCACCAGGGGAAGCGTGGACGAGGCGTTCCAGGCGGGGATGACGACGGATAGGTGCATGGCTTACCGGGGTTGGGTCAGGACGGCGAGCAGGGTTTCGGCGGCGTGATCCCAAGTGAAACGTGCGGCTGTGGGCGGTCCGGCTTGGGCCAGGCGGCGCCGGTGGTCCGGGTGGTCCCACAGTTCGGTGACGGCCCGCGCCAAGGCGGCGGGATCCTTTACTGGCGTCATCAGGCAGTTGCCCTCATGTACGGCGTACTCCCGCACTCCTCCACTGTCGGTGAGCACCGTGGGTGTGCCGCAAGCCATGGCTTCCAGGGGTGGCAGGCCGAATCCTTCAAACCAGGAGGGGTGGATCAGCAGGTCGGCGCCGCGGTAGGCGGCGGCGATCTCCCGGTCTCCGGCCGGCTTGATGATCCGCACCGGAAACTCGGCGGCGCGCAGATCCAGGTCGTCCTGGGTGACGACCCAGAGCTGGAATTCGCGCCCGGCGGCCCGTTCGCGTTTCACTTGGTTTAACGCCTTCACCAGGTCGGCCGTCCCCTTCCAGCGATGGCGGCGCCCCACCGTCACCACGGTGAAGACGCCCTCATTCTCCCGGGACGGCCCCTCGGGGCGGAAAATCTCCAGGTCCACCCCCGGCGGCACGATGGGGTAACCGAAACCCCGGCCGCGCCGCATCCGGGTGCCGGTCCAGTGGCTGTTGACAACGACGGTCACCGGCAGCCGGTGGCTCCAGTCGGCCACCCTATGGTAGAGGCTTAAGAAGGTGGAGGAATCCAGCAGCGATTGGTCATCGAACAGAGCCCGCTCGTCGTTCATGACGTAGGACAGCACGCGCGCCTGGCGCAGCCTCCCGGCCAGGAACCCGGCGAAGGCCGATACCGGCATGCTGGTCAGCACCCAGTCGCATTCCGGTACCGCGGCCATCAGGGCGGGAAAGTTGACCGCCAGCGACGCCACTGGTTGATCAATGTCCACCCCCACGGGGGTGCCGCGCACCAGATCGGGCAGGGGAAGCCCCCCGCGGCCCCGGGGGTAGATGATTTCCACCTCATGGCCCCGCCGGGCCAGCTCCGCGGACAGCCGGCAGATGGTCCTCTGCCCCCCTCCGATGTGCAAATCCTGTGCAATCCAGACCAGTTTCATGACGGTTCCAGCCGGATGCCGGCGGCTTGGTAGTGAGCGTAGAGTTCATCCATGACCGCGTCCAGCCGGTGCGTGCGCCAGACCCAGTCGCGCCCTTCCACGCCCTTCTGCCGGCGCCACTGGGGGTTCTCGATCAAGCGGATCAACTGGCTCTTTAAACTGTCCGGGTCCACATTGATGAAGGGGTGTCCGGCGAAAAAGCGGTCGCACTCCGGGTTCATCCGGGTGCAGGTAGGGAGGCCCAGGGCCAGCGTCTCCAGGGAATTCATCCCGTAACCCCAGCCGCCCCGGTCGGCGATCTGGTCCACGGCGACGTCCCAGCGGGCCTTGCGGCGCATGGCTTCATCATGGGGGACACCCTCCACCAGGTCCAGCCGGACCGGATAATCGGCCTCCAGCTCCTTCACCACGGCGATGATGCGGTCGGTTCCCTTGAAGTGCCGCGCCTCCGGCGCCCGGCAGGCGTGGCCGATGATCAGCGGATCGCTCTCCCCGGTCTTGACCTCGAAACGTTCCACGTCAAAGGGAAGATGCAGGTAGCGGAGGCGGGGATGCTTGGCCAGAAGATCCAACTCGCTGGTCAGGTTCAGGTCGCTGATGCGGTCCACTTCCGGGATGACGCCGCGGTTGCGCAGGTCGGTGCCGTGGTAAAAGCAGACGATCCGGGCGCCGCGCGCCTTCATGGCCCGGACGAAGCGGGCGTCGCGGTAGAAATCCAGCCCCTGGTCGAGGTGGTAGACGTCGTACTGGTTCAGGCCGTACTGCCGGACGGCGCGGCCTACCGCCCCGGAGATCAGCCGGTCGCGCAGGTAGAAGAAGACCGCTTCCGCCGCCGTTCCGGAGCGCCAGACCGGCGGGTATCCCGGCAGATCCACCTGCCCCTGCATGTGCGGAGCCCCGCGGTACACCATGCGCTTGAGCTGGCGGATCAGTCCCGAATCGGGCATCAGGGGGAGGCGCAGGCAGATATCTTCGGGAAAGCCGGAAGGCGAGGGGTAGAAGGTCACGAAGCGGCATTCGTGGCCCCGGGCGCGATGCCCCTTCTGGAACCGGGTCAGGCCTCCGGAGACGTGCTCCGGGCTGAGGTAGAGGATTTTGGCCATACTACTATAATTCCCGCCCCCCCAAACAGTTCCCGCGCCGGCCGGAGGCGGCGGAGAGCCGGTCAGCCTCGGGCGGGCGCGGGGGCAAGTCAACGGGGGCGAACCCGGGATCGGGGCCCGGCGGTCAGAATACCTGGTACGTCAAGGTGAATTCGATGGTGCGGTCGTCGAAATCCTTGATGGCGCTGACGTTCGGGTCGGGGGAATCGGTACGGCGCAGATCGTAGATGAAGCGCGCCTCGAATTCCAGCTCGTAATAGGGCGACAGGATCACGGCCGTTTCCAGAATGTCGCGGCGGTCGCGACGGCCGGCATGGAAGGGGTCCTCCACCAGGGACTGCTCGCTCTGGTAGTAGCGCAGGGAGCGCTGCAGGCCCAGGACCACGCTCCAGTCCCATTCCGAATCCAGGGGCAGGCGGTACTGCAGGTTCAGGGCATACCGGTCTTCCTCGTAGGAGCCGTCGCCGTACTCGGAATCCTCGCCGGCGGCGCTGAGGTAGACCGTGGACGACTGCCGGAACCCGATGTTGTCGCTGACCTTGAAATTGTACTCCAGGGAGGCATCCAGCCTGGGGAAACCGGTGTAAGCGACGGTCACGCCATAGAAATCGGCTTCGGCGTCGTACTCGGTGAAGTAGTTGTTGTAGTAGACGAACTCGCGCCCGTACTCGGCCTCCACCTCATAGGGCGGGAGGCGGAAGCGCAGGCTGGCGGCGGGGCGGGTCAGGTCGAATTCCGCGCCCTGGTAGGTGCCCAGATCGCGATCCCGATAGAGGCGCAGGTAGTAACTGGGGAGATAGAAGTACTTCGCCGTCAGGTAGAGCCGGTAACGCCAGGAGAGGCGGGCCGACACGTAGTGCGAGGTGGTGTTCTTGATGGAATTGATGGCGAATACGGAGATCCGGCCGGAGTAGTAGGGCCGGAACTTGAACTGGCGGCTCAGCGAGAAATCCTGGTACAGGCGCACGCTGAAGGTGTTGATCCAATCATCCGTGGTGTTGACTTCGGAAGGGGCCGGTTCGGTGTTGGTTTCGAAGCGGCCCAGATCCCGGGCGGAGTACTTCAGGATGTTGTCGTCGTAGCTGGAGGTGTAGCCCACCTTCAGGGTGAAGGGGATCTGAATCCGGGCGCCGGCGCCGGATGCGGCCATCAGCAGCGCGGCGGCGGCCAGTAGAAGGGACAGAGACCGGGATCGCATCATGCGGTTGTTACAGATTATTGGCGATATCCTTGCGCGGCAGGAGGAAGCGCATCAGGGCGCTGCGTCCATCATCCACGATTTCGAAGGTGTACTCATGCTTGCCGCGCGGCACTTCAATGAAGAACTTGGCCGCCTGGCCCACTTTCTTGTCGCTGGCTTCGCGGTATTCGGCAATCTCTGACAGCTTCGAGCGCAGGGCGAAGATCTGCTTCTCTGTGCCGTTCTCGAATACCCGCACCCGGAACTTCTGCCCCGAAACCATGGTGGGATCGAATTCCAGCCGGGTGAGCACCTGGATGGTGGTCGGCCCGATGACGCTGAGCTTCAGCGAATCCTGGGTGCCGGCGCGGTAATAGGTGACCTGCTCTTCCTTGATCACCAGGTCCACGGCGCGGCTGAACCGGGCCGGCGCCAGGGCCACGTACTGTGACTTGGCCTCCACCACCGCGGTGCGGTTGTAAACGCGCAGGTACAGCCGGTAGGAGGCCTTGTTCCCCACGTAAAACCGGTACGTCTGCTTCCCCGGCGGCACCTTCAGAAAGGCGCTGCGGGAGCTGCCCAGGTGGTGATTCGGGTCGTCGGTCAGCACGGCCGTGGCGGATACCCCGGCGCTGCGGCGGAATCTCCCCTTCTTGCCGCCAAGGTGCTCGTAGCGCAGGTAGTAGCGCTTTTCCCCCTTGGTCTGCCTGCCGAAATCCACGCGGCTTAACACCTTCAGGGTCGTGGGGCCTTCCACGGTCACCAGGATCTCCTGGCCGCGTTCCAGCGGATAGTACCGCAGCTCCTTGCCCATGACCATGACTTTCTGCACGGAAGGGGTCTTGTCCGGCTTGAACGAATGCCAGGTCAACCCATTTTGCGCCCCGGTCAGGCAGGCGCCGGCCAGCAGCACGCCAATCACGCCGATCCAATGCTTACTGCTTCGCAAGTTCATGTCTTCGTCCGGCGGTTAGTTACATCAGGGTATCGGGGTCAACCCCCTCTTCCTTCAACTTGTACTTGTCCCGGTCCAGGATCACGATGAAGAGCAGAACGGTGAACAGGATGGCGCAGGAAATGCCGGCCACTGTCAGGTTATACCGTTCCACTTGAAAGATGGCTCCCGATCCGACCGGGGGCAAGGGCACGGGGGCTCGGGGCAACCCGTACTGGTTGGCCAGGCGATCCACGTTCAGCAGGTGGATGACGGGAACCCCCATCTCCCAGAATTCGTGGATCAACCCGCGGGAGGGGTAATTCTTCTGCAGGTACACTTTGCTCAGGCCCGGGGGAATGAGGTCGCCATTTTCCGTCGAGCCCAGGACGGCGGATCCGCCGCCCACGTTGATGAAGACCTTGTAGAGGATTCCCTGGGCTTTCTGCCGGTACAACTGGCGGCGAAGCTCCTGGTTCTCTTCCAGCGATTTGCCGCCGATCAGGGCGACGTTATTGCGCAGAATGGATTCTTCGATCAACCCGCGGCCGGCCAGGGAGACGGAGCGGCCGATGTCTTCCCCGCCGCCGATGGAGGCGGCCAGGCTGCGATGCCGGATCAGGCCCTGTTTATAAAGGATACGCTCCATGTCGAGATACGTGAACTCCGGCTCGTTGGCGCCCCACATGGAAGCGCCCACGGAAGTCACGATGACCGGTTCGGCGCCCAGCACTTCGCAGGCGATGATGGTGGCCAGGTTCAGCGCCGGGAACGAGCCGGTGAAGGCCACTGCCACCTGGTCCCCCTGTTGCACCTCCGCGTCCAGCAGCATCTGCAGGATGACGGCGGCGAAATTGGGATTGATGGAGGTGAGCTTGGCCCCCAGGTCCCCCTCGTCGGTGGTGATCAGGCTGTATTGCACCCCGATCAGGGCGCTCTGGTTGGGGTCATTGATTTCGTCCAGCGTCCAGCCGGCTTCGGCGCGGTCGCGGCGCAGCACCTCCAGGGACTGCTGCATGCGCTGGGCGGCCTGGAGCTTCATGTCGTAGTGCGGCTGGCGCACCCACACGCGGCTGTTTTCCGCCCAATAGAACAGGCCCGCGGCCAGGATCATCAGCACCAGCAGGGTGCGCTTGGATTTAATGGAAGGCCTATACATTTCCCAGGATCTCCCCGCCGGTAATGAGCATGAGCAGGAGGCGCACCGCGGAGGCGGCGATGATGACGCCGGCGATGGTGCGGAACAGCCCCTGGCGTTCCATCCAGTTGGCGATCAGGCCGGGGATGATGAAGCCGATGGCCTGGAGACGGATGTCCACGTCGAAGAAGTGGTGCAGGGTCAACTGGCGCGACAGGAAGCCCAGGATGAAGCCGATCAGGATGGCCAGCACCATGCGCCGCCGCCCGTAGATGAACATGAACTGGGAGGCGCCCCGCAGGCACAGGAACGTCAGAAAGGCGACCAGCAGGGTCCCCGCCAGCTGAAAGGGATCGTGCAACTGCAAGGCCACGTAACCGGGCACCACGATGCCTCCCGCCGCCACCCCGAAGAATTCGGCGAACAGCAGGCTGAAGACGACGCCCAGCCCTACCGCAATTTCAACCACTGAGTCTCTCCTTATCCTTTTCCCGGCCGCGGTCGCGGAAGTAGTAGGCGATGCCCAATCCGCCGGCGCCCATGTTGCCGATGGCCAGGACGGTACCGCGGCCCGGGACCAAATCGAACACCTTCCGGTACACCGCATCCTTGGTGGTCAGACCCATTTCCACCACCTTCTGCGGATCAATGGCATAGCGGCGGTAGTACTGCGACAGCATGTGGGTCTTCTCCCCCACGGATATCAGGTAATCGAACTTCATCCCCCCGCCGATCATCTCCAGGAGTTGCAGGGAACGGTCGAAACGGTCGGCCCGGGTGTTCAGCAGGAGCAGCACGGTGCCCGGATCGGGATAGATGCTGTTCACCTTGCGCCAGATGGTCAGGGTGGATTCCGGGTCGTTGGCCGCCAGGGCATTGATGAAGCGGACTTCCTTGCCTTCCTCCCGGGCCAGGTACAGGCGCAGCGCCCCGGCATCGGGATGGGAGGCGTACATCCCCTGCAACGCCTTGTCTTCGGGGATCCCCAGGTGCCGGGCCACGGCCAGGGCCAGAGCCACGTTCTCGCGGTGTTCCACGTGATCGAAGTGCTCCATGGCCTCTTCCGGCACAGTCTCTTCGGCGACTTGGAGCAGAGTGGTGCCCTGGCGGTCGGCGATGGACTTCATCAGGGGGAACATTTTCCTCTCGGCGGTAATGGCGATGCCGCCGGTGGGGAGGGTGTTGCACAGGGAACGGGTGATGTTTTCCAGGGACGGGCCCATCTCGAGCAGGTGATCGGGACGGGAATTGGTGATCACTCCGATGGTGGCGCGCACCATCTTGTGTTCGCAGATCCACTGGTATTCGGGCATTACCGCCATGCACTCCATTATCATGGCATCCGGCTTGCGCCGGGTCATGTAACGCAAGATCTTGATCTGTTCGATGATGTTGGATCCGTGGGGGCGCAGGATGGGGATTTCCAGGCCCTTGTCGTCAATGATGCGGGGCAGGGTGCCGGTCACCTTGGCGAAGGTCCTGTAGCCTCCGGCGCGCAGGGTGGCGGCGATCAGGCGGGTCACAGAGGACTTCCCCCGGGTGCCGTTGACGTGCACCCGGATGGGGATGGACAGCAGACGGCGTTGATGGGAGCGGAACTCCCACACTCCGTAAGCCATGAGCAGCAGGGTCAGGATGAGGATGACGATCATCAGCAACGCACCTGGAGAACTTTGCTGGGTACAGGCAAGCCCTGCACCCGCGGCGCAAAAAATTCATCGCACCCGTCGCGCGCCATGCGTTATTTTTCCTTAAAATACGCAGAGAACGCGCAATGCCGGCCATAAGTGTATGCAAATGATATACCTACTGTTGATCAATAGATTTCAGGCGCCCCGGCGGCCCAAAGCCGGCGGGACGGCGGCGGGATCCAGGGCCGATTTCAGGGCTTCCACCGCCACTTCGCGCTGGCTGTCATCGGGCGGCCGGGTGGTCAGGCGCTGCAGTGCCAGGCCGGGGCTGATCAACACGCGGAAAACGGCGCGGTCGCTGAAACGGTCGGAAAAACGGAGGAACTCGTAGGATACCCCCGCCACCAGGGGAAGGAACGGCAGGTGCACCAGGAGGCGCACCAGGGCATTGGGATAGGCGCCCCACAGGGTCGTGACCAGGACGTCGAAGAGAACGAAGACGGCCATAACCACCAGGGCGACGATGAGCAGGAAACTGGTGCCGCAGCGGGGATGAAACCGGGACTGCCGCCGCACCGCTTCGGGATCCAGCCCTTCACCCTTTTCATAGCTGAAAATGGACTGATGCTCGGCGCCGTGGTATTCGAACAGGCGGCGCACATCCTTCAGGCGGGAAATGAGGGCCAGGTACACCAGAAAGAAGGTGATGCGGGCCGATCCGGCCACCAGGTGGAACAGCGCCTGGTTGCGCTGCGCCTGAGCCCATTCGGCCAACTGGTAGGGAAGCCACATGAACAGCCCCAGGGCCAACAGCACGGCCACGGCCATGGAGGCGGCCAGGCCCAGGGCGTCCCGCTTGCGGGCTTGGGTCGACGCCTCCGCGCCGCGTTCCGCTTCCATGGCCACTTCCGCCGACCAGTTCAGAGTACGCAGCCCCAGGACCAGGGCTTCGGCCATGGATACGGCGCCCCGCACCAGCGGCCATCCCAGCAGGCGGTGGCGGCGAAACCAGGCCCGGCTCTCCCAGATCTTGCGGACGATTTCCCCGTTGGGCAGGCGCACGGCGGCGCTCAGGCGATCCGGACTGCGCATCATGACGCCTTCGATGATCGCCTGGCCGCCGACGCGCGGAGGCCCCTTGTGGCCGTTTTCCGGCACGTTTACTCGCCCTTCTTTTCCAGCCCGTACTTACGCATGAACTTGTCCACGCGCCCGGCAGTGTCAATCAGCTTCTGACGGCCGGTGAAGAAGGGGTGGCAGTTGGAGCAAATATCAATGCGCATGTCGCCCACGGTCGAGCGGGTGACGAACTCGTTCCCGCACGCGCAGTGCACCCGGGTCATGACGTAGCGCGGATGAATCTCTTTTTTCACGGTGTCTCCTTGCGGTTCAATTCTGGCTTAACTTGGTTAATATAAACAAATTTCGGCGGTTTCACAAGCAAATTCGCGCCCGGAGTTCATACGGAGTGGGGTTCATGGTGATTCGTATGGTTGAACTCCGCCCGGTTCCGCTGTGACGCCGGTCCGGCGAAAAATCAAAGGGAATCGGTGCCCGGCTGTTGACTTTGAAGGAAAAATATATTACATTATTTATCTGTAACGTGGGCTTCGCGTTTCGACCAAGCGTAACTTTACCAGGACACCATCCGGATGACTTCCCCTTCCATCACCTTCTATAAGGAGGCAGCATGCAGCGTTTCATTACGGTTTTGTCCCTACTGCTGGTGACGGCCCTGGGCGCCCAGGGGCAGATCGTCATCACCCTGGACGAGGTGCCGTCCGCTCCGGGGACGGAATTCCGGTACTACGCCCAGGCGGGGGATTCCTTCCAGGTGAATATCGGCAATCCGGGCGGCCCACAGGTGTGGGACTTCTCCCAGGGGGACACGGCGAGCATCGTTTCCGACCTGTACCTGGACCCCGCCCAGTCGCCGCCGCAATACTCCCGCGCCAACGTGGTGATCCAGACCAGCCAGTTGAACCTGTTCGGCATCTCCGAACCCGGCCTCCTCTACAACCGGCTGGCGCCCCGCGGCTTCATCCTGGGTGCCGCCACCACCAGCTACCAGGGGACCGCCCTGGCCATTAACTTCATGCCCTATGTGACCCAGTATCCTTTACCCCTGGTGATGGGCACGCCCTGGACCAACACGGTGGCCATTGACCAGGTGTTCAACGTCTCGGGCAGCGAATACCGGTTGGTGCTGAACGCCACCCTGAACCACCAGGTGGACGCCTGGGGTACGGTGCACGTGCCGCTGGGCAGTTACGACGCCCTGCGCATGCGCACCAACGTGACCTACAACATGACCCTCTACATCCGCATCTTCTTCGTGTGGGTGCCCATCTCCCAGCAGTCCGGAAACAGCTTCAATTACGACTGGCGGGCGGAGAACGTGGGGTCGGTATTAAACGTCAACAGCAACCAGCCGGATCCCGGGGTGATCTGGGCCACCAAGCTCAGCCGGCTGATGGGATCCACCCCCGCGGAAGCGGCCTCCCCGGCCCCGGCGTCGGCGGTCTCCCTGCCGCAGCAGCCGGATCTGCTGGAAAATTACCCCAATCCCTTCAACGCCCAAACGACGCTCGCCTTCACGTTGTCCCAGGCGCAGAACGTGGACCTGCGGGTATTCGACATGCTGGGCCGCCCGGTGGCAGTGCTGGCGCAGGGGGTGCTGGAGGCCGGCGAACACCGGCTCGCCTGGGCTCCGGAACAGTTGGCCGGGGGAGTCTACGTGGCTCGGCTGGCCACCGGCGGGCAGGTTTCCCACCACCTGATGGTGTATCTGAAATAGCGTCACGCTGAACGCTGTACACGCCGAGAGGCCGTCCCCGGGGACGGCCTCTTTAATTATGTGATGACACCGGGCTTCAGATCCACTTCCCGCCAATTTTCCTTTTCCTTCCTCCCTTTTCCCCTCTTAAGAAATCTTTCACATCCCCCTTGTTCTTACCCTGGGCCGGGATTATATTATCCCGAACCCCTTCAAGCAGGCGTCAACAGCGCAGCTTCATGGTGGACGTCCTGCGTATCATAGCAGATCTACCCAGAGAAAGGACGTTTAACCCATGAAGCTTCGCCTCGCCGCCCCGATCGGGCTGGCCCTCGCTGCGCTCCCCATCCTGGCCCATGCCTCCGAAGCTGTTTCCGCTGAACAGATCGTGGACGTGGAGAAGTACGGCCGCGCCATCCACATCATGGTCATGCTGCTGGCCGGTTTCGGCTTTCTGATGGTCTTCGTCAAGCGCTACGGCCGTTCCGCTTTGACCGCCACCTACCTGCTGGTCAGCCTCGCCTTACCCCTCTACTTCCTGAAAGACAAGCTTGCCCTCATGGGCGGATCAGGATCCGATATAGACGGCCTGATTCTGGCGGAATTCGCCGCCGCCAGCCTGTTGATCTGTGCCGGGGCTGTCCTGGGCCGGATCAAGATGGGACAGTACCTGGTCCTGGGCCTGCTCTTCATCCCCTGTTATGCCCTGAATGAATGGATCCTGCAGGGCGGCGGCCTGGGATTGATCCCCGCCGGCGCCTTCCTGGACACCGGCGGCTCTATCCTGATCCATGCCTTCGGAGCGCTGTTCGGGCTGGCCGCCATCTTTTCCCTGACCACCCGCCGCGAGTATGAAACTGAAATCCCCGCCGACGCTACCAGCGACCGCTTCTCCATGGCCGGCTCCATGCTGCTGTGGATTTTCTGGCCCAGTTTCTGCGCCGCGCTGGTGCCGACCGGCGACGTGCCCTCCACCGCCGTGAACGTGATCCTGGCGCTGTGCGGTTCCACCCTGGCGACCTACTTCGCCTCGGTTGGCCTGCGCCGGAAGATCGCCATTGCCGACATCGCCAACGCGGCGTTGGCCGGGGGCGTGGCCATCGGGTCGGCCTGCGCGAGAACCGGCCCCGGCGCCAGCTTCTTGATCGGGATTCTGGCCGGAGCGCTGTCCACCTTCGGCTTCGCGGTGATTCAGCCCAGGCTGCAGGCGGCCTTCAAGAAGGTGGATACCTGCGGCGTGCTCTACCTGCACGGGCTGCCCGGCCTGCTGGGCGGGATCGCGGTGCTGTTCGCCGTGGATGGCCTGGACGCGGGCGTGCAATTCACCGGGATCGCGGTCATGGTCGTGATCGCACTGGCGGGCGGCTTTGTGGTGGGGAAGATCGTCTCCGCCCTGGGCCGGCGGGAGTATGCCTACGAGGACGGCGAGGAGTTCCTCGTGGAGCCGTCGGAAGTGCCCGGTAAGGGAAAGAAGGCGGCGGCGTAAGGTTTTGCGGAATATACCTGGGACAGGCCGGATTCGTGATGATCCGGCCTGTGGTGTTTTAAGGGGGGATGGCCCGGCCAGCCATTGCCGGGCCACCAACCGACACAAAAGGGTGAACAACAGCGAACAGAACACCCTTATTATCGGTCATTCGTCATTCGTCATTTCCCGGATCCCTCCCCCCCTCTTCCCCGTTTAATCATAAATCCCCCCTAATACGCTTGACTTTGGGCCGCTGAATCGTTATCTTAAAGATTGGGCCGGAAAAGCCCCTCTTTTACGCCTGCGACAGGCCCCGACCGACGACCCGCACTTTACCACCAAGAGGAGTGTTGTATGAGCCGCGAATATAAGAACTTCATCGCCGGAGAATGGGTGGATGCCGCTTCCGGCGAGCGCGTTGAAAACCGCAATCCCGCCGACCGCGACGACCTGATCGGCACTTTCCCCAAATCCGGCGAGGCCGAGGTCAACGCCGCCGTGGCCGCCGCCCGGGAAGCCTACAAGAAGTGGCGCCTGGTGCCGGCCCCCATCCGCGGCGAGATCTTGAAGAAGGTGGGCGACATCATGACCGCCCACAAAGAGGATATCGCCCGCGTCATGACCCGGGAAATGGGCAAGGTCCTGAAGGAGACCCGGGGCGACACCCAGGAAGGCATTGACACTGCCTACTACGCCGCCTCCGAAACCCGCCGGCTGTTCAGCCACACGACGCCGTCGGAACTGCCCAACAAGATGAATATCAGCTTCCGCATGCCCATCGGCGTGGCCGGGATCATCACCCCCTGGAACTTCCCCATGGCCATCCCCACGTGGAAGATCTTCCCCGCGCTGGCCTGCGGCAATACGGTGGTGTTCAAGCCGGCCTCGGACACTCCCGCTACCGCCACCACCCTGGTGGAAATCCTGGCCGAAGCGGGCGTGCCGGAGGGCGTGGTCAATATCGTGCACGGGTCGGGATCCAAGGTGGGGACGCCGCTGGTGGCGCACCCCGGCGTGAACGTCATCTCCTTTACCGGGTCGTCCGAGGCGGGCAAGCAGATTTATTCCCTGGCGGGGTCCAAGCTGAAGCGGGTGTCCCTGGAGTTGGGCGGCAAGAACGCGGTCATCGTCATGCCCGACGCCGACCTTGACCTGGCCCTGGAAGGGGTGCTGTGGGGCGCCTTCGGAACCACCGGGCAGCGTTGCACCGCCACTTCCCGGCTGATCCTGCACGAGGCCGTGCACGACAAATTCGTGGCCATGCTGGTGGAACGCGCCAACCGCCTGAAAGTGGGCAACGGCCTGGACGAGAGCGTGGAGATGGGTCCCTGCGTCAACCAGGGCCAGTTGAACGTGGTCGAGGAGTACGTACAGATCGGCAAGGGCGAAGGCGCCCAACTGGTGGCGGGCGGGTCCCGGCTGACCGGCGGCGCATACGACAAGGGCACCTTCCACCAAGCCACCATCTTCACCGGAGTGAAGCCGGGGATGCGCCTGGAGCAGGAAGAGATCTTCGGGCCGGTGTTGTCGGTCATCAAGGTGCAGAGCTTCGACGAGGCCGTCACCGTGCTGAACGACACGGCCTATGGGCTGTCCAGCTCGATCTACACCCGCGACGTGAACCTGGCTTTCAAGGCGGTGCGCGACATCGAATGCGGCATCACCTACGTCAACGGCCCGACCATCGGCGCGGAAGCCCACATGCCCTTCGGCGGCATGAAGGAGACCGGCAACGGCCACCGCGAAGGCGGCTGGCAGGTGTACGAGTTCTTCAGCGAAACCAAGACCGTGTACGTGGACTTTTCCGGCAAGCTGCAGAAGGCCCAGATTGACACGGAACAGGTGTGAAACGTGCCCACGTGACCACGTAACCACGTAACCACGTAACACGTAATATGGAAGCGTGAAATACGGATGGATCCATGTCCAAACTGCTGCGCCGCATGCTCCTGAAAATCTACGTGGTCGGGTTTACACAACGAGACCGCGACTGACTGCCGATAAACCGTAATCGTTGACTTTATAACCCATCACGAGGAGAGAGCATGAGTTGCCATAACCAACTGAAATACTGCATCGAGCCTCAGGACGTGCATTCCACCATCGGGAAATACATGCTGGCCGACGGCTTCGACATGGTCTTCGACCTGCGCAAGTCGCACGACGTCTACTGCCATGACAGCAAGACGGGCAAAGAGTACCTGGACATGTTCACCTTCTTCGCCAGCGCCCCCATCGGCTACAACCATCCCCAGATGGTGACGCCGGAGATGATCAAGTTCCTGGGCGAGGTGGCGGTCAACAACATCACCAATTCCGATCTCTATTCCACGGAAATGGCCTCCTTCGTGGAGACCTTCTTCCAGTTGGCCGTGCCGCCGGGGTTCAAGTACGCCTTCTTCGTGGCCGGCGGAGCGCTGGGCATCGAGAACGCCCTGAAGGCCTCCTTCGACTGGAAGGTGCGCAAGAACTTCGCCAAGGGCTACCGCCGCGAAGTGGGCGGCAAGGTTATCAGCTTCGAGCATGCCTTCCACGGCCGCACCGGCTATACCCTGTCCGTCACCCGCACCGACCCCACCAAGTACCAGTATTACCCCATGTTCAACTGGCCCAAGGCGGCCAGCCCGGCCCTTAACTTTCCCTTGAACGACGTCAACCTGTCCGACGTCAAGGCGCGCGAGGCTCTGGCCCTGAACCAGGTCAAAATGGCCTTTAAGGAAAATCCTGACGACGTCGCCGCCATTCTGATCGAGACCATCCAGGGCGAAGGCGGCGACCGCCACTTCCGCCCGGAATTCTTCCAGGCGCTGCGCCAACTGGCCGACGAGAACGAGGCCATGCTGATCTTCGACGAAGTGCAGACGGGCATGGGCCTGACCGGCAAGATGTGGGCCTTCGAGCACATGGGCGTGCAACCGGACATGTTCTGCATCGGCAAGAAGTCGCAGGTGTGCGGCTTCGTCAGCAACGGGCGCATTGACGCGGTGCCGGAAAATGTCTTCCACGTCTCTTCCCGCATCAATTCCACCTGGGGCGGCAACGTCATCGACATGGTGCGCGTGGCCAAGTACCTGGAGATCATGGACGAAGAGCACCTGCTGGACAACGCCTCCCGCATGGGCCAGGTGCTGCTGACCGGCCTGCAGGGGCTGGCCGAGGAATTCCCCCACCTGATTTCCAACGCCCGAGGGCGCGGCCTGATGTGCGCCTTCGACCTGCCGCACACCGCCGCCCGCAACGTCTTCCGCCAGAAGCTCTACGACAACGGCCTGGCCATCCTGGGCTGCGGCGACCGCACCATCCGCTTCCGCCCGCCGCTGGTGGTCAAGGAAGAGCACATCAACATCTGCCTGGAAACCATCCGCAAGGTGGCCCAGGGGATGTAAAGCACCCTTAACGAGAAATCCGACGGGCGGATCGTACGATCCGCCCGTTTTTTTCCATGTGCCTGTTAACTCGTCCTGTTAGAGTGATGGAAAGATGGAAAGATTAAAAGATGGAAAGATTAGGGCGGCGTCACCGGTGACGCCGCCCTGTGTTTTTGCTGTCCGCTGCAAGCTGTCAGCTTGTTTCTGAGGCATGAGATTGCTTCGGCCCGCCGCTTCCCAGACCACGCGGTCGTAACTGAACCTCCGAAGATCAAGGCACGGTTGAAGGTTCGTCTCCGGCGGGCCTCGCAATGACACTGGAGGGGGCCGGGGCAAAGCACTGACACCGCCTTTGTTTTTCGCAGCTCACAGCTGTAAGCTGTCAGCTTTTTTCTTCCGCGGCGAGCAGGTGAGTACGATTGACGACGCCCGAGAGTCCGGCGATTTAAGCGTTTTCCCCGCCTCCGATGATTTTCTTTCGCCGATGCAATTATTAATTCGAAGAAAATTTACGTAAAAAATATCAAACCACCGCCTCCGGCATCCGGAGGCGTCATTCCCGCCCTTCCAGAGCCCTTTCCGGCCGAGGGGACGGCGTAACCTCAAGGGGGAGATGCGCTATGGCTGGGGAATCGAAGACCACCACCGATCACAAGACCATCCGCAAGTGGATCGAGGAGCGTGAAGGCCGGCCGGCCACGGTAAAGCGCACCGGCGACAAGGAAGATCCCGGCATCCTGCGGGTGGATTTCCCGGGGTATGGCGACAGCACCAGCCTGGAACCCATTTCCTGGGAAGAATTCTTCCAGAAATTCGATGAGAAGAAGCTGGCCTTCCTGTACCAGGAAACGACCAAGGAAGGGAAGACCAGCCGGTTCTTCAAATTCGTCAATCGCCAGACCTGACCATCTGGCGCCATGCTACGCCGATATTCGGCCCGGTAAAGCTTGAACCTCCGAGGCGTCCGGCAGGAATTCGCCCCTCACGGAGCAACGAATCTATTTCAGGATCACTTTTTCATATCCCTGCCACACCGCCGCCTGAATCCTTCTTTTCCAGACACCCATCCTGGTGAGGCCTCGCCCGATCACCGGGCCGCGGACTGCATTCCCGGCCGGCCGCCGCGAGGCGCCGCATCGAACCTCCAAGCCATCCCGGCGCCGGCACAACCGTAGTCGGAGTCCAGCTTACCAAGCCGAAGTGCGCCTTGCCGGCCGGAGTCGCTCCGCCCGGCATACCGCCGCCGCAGGCCGCCGCTTTGCGCCGCGGGCGAGTCCTGCCGTTTGCGGATTTCGCGCCGCGATGGCTCTTGCTGCCGGGGCGCCTGAGGCCGCCGGACCACCGGGCCGGTTTTCGCACTCGAACCATCGTCTTCATCACCGGAGGGTACATTCATGGCTGACCATATATTGATTACCGGAGGGGCCGGATTCATCGGGTCGCACCTGGCCGACGAACTGCTGTCGTCGGGATACCGGGTGCGGGTTTTGGATAACCTTACCGAGCAGGTCCACGGGCCCCAGCAGCAGCCGCCGGACTACCTGTCCAGCGACGTTGAGCTGATCATCGGCGATGTGCGCGACCCCGAGGCCGTGGAGCTGGCCCTGGAGGGCGTGGACGCGGTGTTTCATTTCGCCGCCATGGTGGGCGTGGGGCAGAGCATGTACCAGGCGCGGGATTACGTCTCGGTGAATGACCTGGGCACTGCCACGCTGCTGCAGGCCCTGATGCACCGTCCCCTGGAACGCCTGGTCGTAGCCTCCTCCATGAGCCTTTACGGCGAAGGGATGTACGTGACCTCGGAAGGCCACCTGGTGGAAGGCCACCTCCGCAGCCTGGAACAGCTCCGCGATAATGACTGGAACCTGCGCGACGCCCGGGGGGAACTGATGATCCCCGTGCCCACCCCGGAAAGCAAGCCTCCGGCTCTGGCTTCGGTGTACGCGTTGACCAAGTACGCCCAGGAGCGCATGTGCCTGTTGATGGGCCAGGCCTACGGCATCCCCACGGTGGCGCTGCGCTTCTTCAACGCGTACGGCACCCGCCAGTCGCTCTCCAACCCCTACACTGGGGTGTTGGCCATTTTCGCTTCGCGGCTGCTGAACGAGCGCCGGCCGGTGGTGTTCGAGGACGGCCTGCAGAAACGGGATTTCGTCCACGTGCGGGATGTGGCCCGCGCCTGTCGCCTGGCCCTGGAGAGTGAGGAGGCGCCGGGCCTGGCCTTAAACGTCGGCAGCGGCCGCATCTACACCATCCTGGAGATCGCCCGGAAGCTGATCTCCATCCTGGGCCGGGAACCCCTGGAGCCGGAGATCAGCGGGAAATTCCGCACCGGCGACATCCGCAACTGCTTCGCCGACATCTCCCTGGCTCGCGGCGTGCTGGGCTATGCGCCCCAGGTGCCCCTGGAGGAGGGCCTGGCGGAATTGGCCGAATGGCTGAACCACCAGATGGCGGAAGATTACTTCGACGAAGCTCGCCGCGAACTTGACGCCCGGGGGTTGACGGCATGACCGACGGTACCGTCACCCAAACCCGGCAGCGGTATCCCCGCCGGAACGAACCCCGCCCCGCCCCCCGGATGGGGGTGGTGGAATGGTTCCGGCCGGGCGAATTTGAGCGGGTGGAGCAAGCCCTGGAACAGATCAAGGCCCTCGGCCTGCGGGAATTGCGCACCGGAGTTTCCTGGTCGGATTACCACCGCCTGGAAGGCCCCTGCTGGTACGATTGGCTCCTGCCGCGGTTGTCCCGCGAAGTGAACGTCGTCCCCTGCTTCGTCTACACCCCGCCTTCCATTGGCTTGGCGCCGAAAATCTCGGCGCCGCCCAAGGATCCCAAGGCCTTCGCCGATTTCCTGGACATGATGATCACCCGCCACGACCGGGATTTCGAGTGGATCGAGCTGTGGAACGAACCCAACGACCTGAACAACTGGGACTGGCGGCTGGACCCGGACTGGATGCAGTTCTCCACGATGGTCGGCGGGGCGGCCTACTGGATCAAGCAGCGGGGCAAGAAGACAGTGCTGGCCGGCCTCTGCCCCACCGATCCCAACTGGCTGGCCCTGATGTGTCACCGCGGGGTTATGCAGTATATTGACGCGGTGGGCATCCACGTCTACCCGGGAACCCGGGAATTCCAGTGGTCCGGATGGAACGACCTGCTGGACAAGGTGCGCTTGGTGCTGCGGGTTCACGGCCATAACCCGGAGATCTGGATCACCGAAGCGGGGTACTCCACCTGGCGCCATGACGAGATCAACCAGGTGGAAGTATTCCTGGGGGGCTTGGAAGCGCCGGTGGACAGGTTCTACTGGTGCAGCCTGCAGGATCTGGATCCGGCGCTGCCCAGCATGGAAGGGTTCCATGTGGACGAGCGGCATTACCACTTCGGCATGGTCAAGGCCGACGGCACCCCCAAGCTGCTCTACCGCCTGCTGGCCAAGGGAGGCCTGGAGGCGGTACAGACCATCCATCAGACCGCCAAGGTGCCGCTGCTAATCCGTAGCGCGGAGAAGCCGGTGGTTATCACCGGCGGGGCGGGCTTCATCGGCAGCAACCTGGCCGACCGGCTGGCGCGGATGGGAAGGCGGGTCGTCATCTACGACAACCTGAGCCGCCCGGGAGTGGAGGACAATCTGCTGTGGCTCCGGGAAAACCACGGCGACAGCATCGCGGTGGAAATCGCCGATGTGCTGGACCCCTACACCCTGCGCTACGTCGTGCGCCAGGCCGACCAGATCTTCCACTTCGCCGCCCAGGTGGCCGTGACCACCAGCCTGTCCGACCCGGCGGATGACTTCGACGCCAACGCCCGGGGAACCCTGAACCTGCTGGAGGCCATCCGGGCGATGCGCCGTCCGCCCCCCCTGGTGTTTACCTCCACCAATAAGGTGTACGGCAAGCTGGGAGGGCTGGAACTGGTGGAGAACGGCCGCCGCTATCTGCCCGCCGACGAACGCATCCGCCTGCGCGGGATTGACGAGAGCCAGGCCCTGGACTTCTACAGTCCCTACGGCTGTTCCAAGGGGGCGGCCGACCAGTACGTGGTGGATTACGCCCGGATCTACAATCTCCCGGCGGTGGTGTTCCGCATGAGCTGTATTTACGGCCCGCGGCAGTTGGGAACGGAAGACCAGGGGTGGGTGGCCCATTTCCTGATCAATGCCCTGGCCGGGGAGCCCATCACCTTGTTTGGCGACGGCAAGCAGGTGCGCGACGTGCTGTTCGTGGAAGACCTGCTGGAGGCGTTGCTGCTGGCCCAGGCCAGGATGCCCGCGGTCCACGGCCAGGCGTTCAACATCGGCGGGGGGCCGGGCAATACCGTCAGCCTGCTGGAAATCCTGGACCTGATCGGCACATTGAATCGCCAACCGGTGGAATATTTTTTCGGTCCCTGGCGCCCCGGCGACCAGGCATATTACGTATCAAATATTGAACGCTTTCGCCGGGCCACCGGCTGGCGGCCCAAAATGGGTGTACTGGAAGGAGTATCGCGACTGCATCGCTGGCTGCGGGAATACCGTTTCCCCGCCACGGTCGAATCACCATTGGAACTGGCAGCCGTTTGAGGGGGCATGCGGGCCCCGTGGCGCGCTGCCTGGCACAACGATTACCCGATGACCAGGAGGAGCCATGTCGGACCAGAATAATCAGTTCAACCGCGAGGCCATTGCCGGAAACCCGGCCGCCATGCGGGTGCTCATGACCGTGGATACTTACGGCGGAGTCTGGGATTACGCCATGGAGTTGACCGCCCGCCTGGCGGAGCACGGCGTCCGGACCATCCTGGCCACCATGGGCCAGCCGCTGACTTCCGCCCAGGCCGAAGCGGTGGGAGCGGTGCCGGGCCTGATCCTGGAGCAGAGCCGCTTCAAGCTGGAATGGATGCCCGACGTGGGCGACGACGTGGAACGCTCCGGGCAATGGCTGCTGGCCCTGGAACAACGCTTCCAGCCCGACCTGGTGCACCTGAACGGGTATTCCCACGCCCTGCTCCCCTGGAAATCCCCCTGCATGGTGGTGGCGCACTCCTGCATTCTGACCTGGTGGCAGGCGGTCAAGGGCACCCAGGCGCCGCCCGCCATGAATGCCTACAGCCGGATGGTGGCCCGGGCGTTGCGCAACGCCGACCGGGTGGTGACGCCCACCCGGGAGCTGCGCTGGGCCATGGAACGCTTCTATGGTCCGCTGCCCCATGTGCGCACCATCTGGAACGGCCGCCGCCCCGCCGACTTTGGTCCCCAGGAGAAGCAACCGATCATCTTTACCGCCGGACGGCTGTGGGATGAGGCCAAGAACGCCGCCGCCCTGGACGCCGTGGCTCCGCAGCTCGAGTGGCCGGTCTTCGCCGCGGGCAGTTGGCGCCGCCCGGACGGAAGCGGCTCTCCCCCCCGCCACCTGACCCACCTGGGAATCCTGCCCCGCCGGGAGATGAACGACTGGTTCGCCCGGGCGGCCATCTTCGCCGAGCCGGCTTACTACGAACCCTTCGGATTGTCCGTGCTGGAAGCGGCTCTCTCCGGCTGCGCCCTGGTGCTGGGAAACATTCCCACCCTGCGGGAGCTGTGGGAGGGGGCGGCCGTGTTCGTGCCACCAGGCGATGCGGCCGCGCTGCGGGAACGCCTGCTCGATTTAATCCGGGATCCCGAGGTCCGCGCTCACCTGGGGCGGCTGGCGCGGGAACGCGCGCAACGGTACAGCTCCGAACACATGGCCCAGGCCTATGCAGAGGTCTATTCCGACATGGTGGCCCGCCACGCCGCCCGGGATGAAACCTCCATCCCGGCGTTGGCCTGAAAAATTTTATTCGTGAACGGCCTTCCGACCCTCCTCCCGGCGCCCCTCCGCCGTATCAACAAATAACAGCCGTCCTGCTTTACTCCCTACCTCCCCCGGCTTGCTCCGTCATCCTACACAGAGGTATATATCATGGAAATCGCCTTCTTTGGTTCCAGCCTGGTGTCGGCGTACTGGAATGGAGCCGCTACCTACTACCGCGGCATTATCCGGGCGCTGGCCGCCCTGGGGCACCGCGTCACCTTCTACGAACCGGACGCCTACCAGCGGCAGGAATTCCGCGATATGGAAGACCCCGAATGGGCTCGCGTGGAGGTGTACCCCGCCACCGAGGACGGGGTGTACCGATCCCTGGAAAAAGCCCGGAGCGCGGACGTCATCATCAAGGCCAGCGGCGTGGGCGTCTTCGACGACCTGCTGGAACGGTCGGTGCTGGAGTTGCAGGGTCCCGGTACTGCGGTGATTTTCTGGGACGTGGACGCTCCCGCCACCCTGGACCGGTTGCACCACAACTGGGACGATCCCTTCCGGACGCTGATCCCCAAGTACGACCTGATCCTGACCTACGGCGGCGGCCCTCCGGTAGTGGTGGCCTACCGCTCCCTGGGAGCCCGGGATTGCCTCCCCGTCTACAACGCCCTCGACCCGCAGACGCATCACCCCGTCCCCCTGGAAGAACGCTTCGCCAGCGACCTGCTGTTCATCGGCAACCGTCTGCCCGACCGCGAAGAACGGGTGGAGCACTTCTTCCTGGAATCGGCGGCGCACCTGCCGCACCGGCGCTTCCTGCTGGGAGGCAGCGGCTGGCACGACAAGCCCATGCCCGCCAATGTCCGCTACCTGGGCCACGTCTACACCACCGACCACAACGCCCTGAACAGTTCCGCCCTGGCGGTGCTGAACATCAGCCGCTCGAGCATGGCGCGGTACGGGTATTCCCCCCCCACGCGGATCTTCGAGGCGGCCGGGGCCGGCGCCTGCCTCATCACCGATAATTGGCAGGGCATTGACGAGTTCCTGGAGCCGAACAAGGAGATCCTGGTGGCCCGCGACGCGCACGAGGTGGTCGAGCATTTGCGGCGCCTGGGCCGGATGGAAGCCCGGGTCCTCGGCAAGGCGGCGCTCCAGCGGGTACTGGCGGAACACACCTACGCCCACCGCGCCGCCCAGGTGGACGAACTGTTGCGGGGCGCTTCCAAGCAGCGCGCTCCCGCGCCCGTGGCGGAGTTCGCATGAGCAGGCTGCGCGTGGTCATCCTGGGGCTGTCCATCACCTCCTCCTGGGGCAACGGCCATGCCGTGACCTACCGCGCCCTGGTCCGGGCGCTGACCCGCCGGGGGCATCAGGTCCTGTTCCTGGAGCGCGACAAGCCGTGGTACGCCCATAACCGGGATCTCCCCCACCCCCCCTTCGGCCGCACCGAGCTGTACGGCGGCCTGGAAGAGCTGCGCGACCGCTTTGCCGGGGAGGTGCGCGAGGCGGACCTGGTGATGGTGGGATCCTTCGTGCCGGAGGGGATCGCGGCGGGGGGCTGGGTCCTGGATCAGGCGCGCGGCCTGACCGCCTTTTACGACATTGACACCCCCGTGACCCTGGGAAAGCTGGAGCGAGGGGAGTGCTCCTACCTGGCGGTGCGGCAAATCGCCCGCTATGACCTCTACCTCTCCTTCACCGGCGGCCCGACGCTGGAGCGCCTGGGGCGGGAATTCGGATCCCCCATGGCCCGCCCGCTGTACTGCTCGGTGGACCCGGAGCAGTACTTCCCCGAAGAAACCGAACTGCGCTGGGACCTGGGCTACCTGGGCACCTACAGCCTTGACCGCCAACCGGCGGTGGACCGCCTGCTGACTCATCCCGCCCGCGATTGGCTGGAAGGCCGCTTCACCGTGGCCGGGCCACAGTACCCGGCGGACCTGGATTGGCCGGCCAACGTGGCCCGGATCGAGCACCTTCCGCCGCCGGAACACCGCCGGTTCTACAACGCCCAGCGCTTCACCCTGAACGTCACCCGCGCGGACATGATTCGGGCGGGATGGTCGCCCAGCGTGCGGCTGTTCGAAGCGGCGGCGTGCGGCACGCCGATCATCAGCGACTGGTGGGAGGGGCTGGACCAGTTCTTCACCCCGGGGCGGGAAATCTTCCTGCCGGCCTCCCCCGCCGAAGTCCTGACTATCCTGCGGAAAATGCCCGAGGAGGTGCGCCGGACTGCCGGCCAGGCCATCCGGCGGCGGGTCTTTCAGACCCACACCGCCGAGCACCGGGCGCGGGAACTCGAAGCCTTCGTTCTCGAACGGCAGACCCAAGTTGCCGGGCAGAGACAGGCGGCGGGATGGAGCACGGCGGTTTCCCCCTGATCCCGGTCAGCGGGGCTCTGGCCCTGGCGCTGGCGCTCGTCCACCTGTTTGCCGGAAAGCTCCGTTTCCTCGACGTCATCCCCCGCAGCCGGTGGTTGTCCGCCGCCGGCGGTATTTCCGTCGGCTATGTCTTCGGCCATCTCCTGCCGGATATGGCCTCCCGGCAGCGACACCTGGAGAGAGTCGAGGCGCTGGACTGGATCCACGCGCTGGAATTCCACATTTTTCTGATAGCCCTGGCCGGCCTGGTGATCTTCTATGGGCTGGAGACGGCTGCCCGCAAGAGCAGGGCCCGGTCCAGCGGAGAATCGTCCCAGAAAAATGCCGCCGGCCCCAAGGTCTTCTGGCTGCACATGGCCTCCTTCGGCCTGTACAACGGGCTGATCGGTTACCTGCTGCTGAACCGGGAACAGCCGGGCTGGAGCAGCATGATCTTCTACACCCTGGCCATGTCCGCCCATTTCCTGGTCAACGATTACGGTCTGCGGCAGTACCACAAGGCTCTGTATCACAAGCTGGGACAGTGGCTCTTGTCCGGTGCGGTGGTGCTGGGATGGATGGCAGGAACGCAGTGGCAGGTGAGCCGTGCCGTCGTGGCCATCTTCTACGCCTTCCTGAGCGGCGGCATCATCCTGAACGTCATCAAGGAAGAACTGCCGAAGGAGCGGGAAAGCCGCTTCTGGGCCTTCGCCCTGGGCGCGGCCGGGTACACCGCGCTGCTCCTGGCGACCTGAAGAGGCCACGAACCAACTATTACAAGAGCTTGATTATTATGCATTTCACAGTGGGACCGGATTACAATCCGATCCTTTTTTTTTCGTATCACTTGGGAATCGGAAGAGCGGCGGCGCACTTTCCCGGTTGGAGCCGCCGTTATTTATATTATTATGAGGGGATTCCATGCCGGAGCAGAAAGAACAGAAACAACCGCCGCAGCACCAGCCCAAGCAGCCGGGGGAGATGGATCTGATGACCCCGGAGCCGGACTACGAGATGAAGGAATACCGCGCGGCCGGCAAGCTGGAAGGGAAGTCGGCCATTGTGACCGGAGGGGACAGCGGCATCGGGGCGGCGGTGGCGGTGGCCTTCGCCAAGGAAGGGGCCGATGTGGCCATCGTCTACCTGGAGGAGCACGAAGATGCCCAGAAAGTCCGGCGGGAAGTCGAAAAGGCCGGCCGGCGCTGCCTGACCTTCGCCGGGGACGTGGGCCGGGAGGATTTCTGCCGCGAAGCGGTGGAACGCACGGTGAAGGAGCTGGGCCGCCTGGACGTCCTGGTCAACAATGCCGCCGAACAGCACATGGCCACCGAACCGGAGGAGATCAGCGAAGAGCAGTTGGTCAAGACGTTCCGCACCAACATCTTCGCCTATTTCTTCATGGTCAATGCCGCCCTGAAGCATCTGCAGGAGGGCGCCGCCATCATCAACACTACCTCGGTGACAGCCTACAAGGGCAATCCCGTGCTGCTGGACTATTCGTCCACCAAGGGAGCCATCGTGGCGTTCACCCGGTCGCTGGCGCTGATGCTGGCAGAGCGCGGCATCCGGGTCAACGGGGTGGCTCCCGGCCCCATCTGGACGCCGCTGATCCCGGCTACCTTCCCTCCGGACAAGGTGGCTTCGTTCGGGTCGAACGTACCCCTGGGCCGCGCGGGACAGCCCTCGGAGGTGGCCCCCTGCTTCGTCTTTCTGGCCAGCCGGGACAGTTCCTACATGACCGGGCAGGTGCTGCATCCCAACGGAGGCGAAATCGTCAACGGCTGAGGCGGGATGAAGCTGAAAACCATCTGGTCCATCATCGAGACCGTGGTGAACGAGTGGAGCGCGGATAAAGCCTCCACCTGGGCGGCGGCGCTGGCCTACTACACCATTTTCTCCCTGGCTCCGCTCCTGATTATCGCCATCGCGGTGGCTGGGCTGTTCTTCGGGGAGGAGGCGGCCAGCGGGGAAATCCTGCACCAGATGGATCAGTTGATCGGACCGCAGGGGGCCCGGGCCATCCAGGATCTGATTCAGAACGCGCGCCAGCCGGGGGCCGGGATCATTGCCGCGGTCATCGGTTTCGCGGTGCTGTTCTGGGTCGCTTCCAACCTGTTCAGCTCGATGCGCACGGCCCTGAATTACATCTGGGAAATCGCGCCCCGGCCGGGCAGCGGCATCTGGTGGTTCATCCGCGACCGGTTGATCTCCTTCGGTATGGTGCTGTCCATCGGTTTCGTGCTGATGGTGTCCATGCTCTTAAGCGCCACCATCGCCGCCATGGGCAATTACCTGGGCCGGCTGCTGAATATTCCGCCGGCGGCGCTCACGGTGATCAACTTTGTGGTCTCCTTCCTGGTCGTCACGTTGCTGGTCGCCATGATCTTCCGCTATCTGCCGGCGGCCCGGGTGCGTTGGAGTGATCTTTGGCTCGGCGCCGGGTTGACCGCCATCCTGTTCACCATCGGCAAGACCCTGATCGGTTTCTACCTGGGGCAGAGCGCGACGGCCTCCACTTACGGGGCGGCCGGGTCGCTGGTGGTGCTGCTGATCTGGGTCTACTACAGCACCCAGATCCTATTCTTCGGGGCGGAATTCACCCAGGTGTACGCCCAGCGGTATGGGGCGGGCATCCCCACCACGGAAGGTGCAGTGCACATCGAACGGGGCGCCGAGAAGCACCTGGGCACCGGGCGAAAAGACGAGGAGAAGGCCGGGAGCGAGGCGGAGCGCAGACCGCGAGTGACGGAGGAGACGGAGGCCTGATCGGCCGCCGGGGTAAAGGATAAGGAAAGCATGCGATGAAAAAGATTTGGGCACTGCTGAAAGCCGTCATTGACGAATTCGGCAAGGACAAGGCCACCGTGTGGGCGGCGGCCCTGGCCTATTACACTATTTTCTCCCTGGCGCCGCTGCTGCTGATCGCCATTTCCGTGGCCGGCTTGATTTTCGGCCCGCAGGCGGCCCGGGGCCAGGTCATGGATCAGGTCAGCCAGGTGATCGGCCCGCAGGCCGCCCAGGGGGTGCAGTCGCTGCTGGCCGGCGTCAGCCGCCCCGGGACGGGCCTGCTGGCGGCGGGCATCGGTTTCGTGGTGCTGCTGTGGGGCGCCTCGTCGCTCTCCCTGTCGCTGAAGAAGAGCCTGCATTTCATGTGGGACATCACCCCGCCCGGCGGCGGCATTCTGGGGATGCTGAAGAGCCGCTTCACCTCGGTCTGGCTGGTGCTGGGCATCGGCTTCGTGCTGCTGATCTCCATGGCCGTCAGCGCTACTGTAGCCGGTACGGGCCGGGATATCGGGCAGGCCATCGGCGTCCCCCCGATCCTGCTGAACGTGGTGGACTGGGTATTGTCCCTGGTCATCTTCACCCTGGCCTTCGGGCTGATTTTCCGTTACCTGCCCGATACCCGGGTGCAGTGGCGCGACGTGTTGATCGGGGCCGGCATCACCGCGGTGTTGTTCACCATCGGCAAGGTGGCCCTGGGGTACTACCTGGGGCGCAGCGCGGTGGCTTCCGGTTACGGCGCCGCCGGGTCGCTGGTGGTGCTGCTGCTGTGGATCTACTACAGCGCCCAGATCCTGTTCCTGGGGGCGGAATTCACCCAGGTGTACTCCCAGCGTTTCGGATCGGGCATTCGCCCGGAAAAGGGAGCCCGGCGCCTGGAGGAAGGGGAGAAGCGCCCCCGCGACGAGGAAGACCGCGAGCGGCAGGACGGCGCCCGACCCCGCCGGCGGCCGCACCTGGCGGAGGAGGAAAAAGAGTAATTCGACCATCGGGAGGACGCGCATCCAGTCCTGGAGCATCCGGCCGACACCCTGACCTGATCGGATGGAGGGCAGCGTGGATCATCCCGCATCTCAGGCGGACCTTTACCGGAAAGTCATTATCGGCCTGCTGGCGGTCATCGCCCTGATCCTGGCCGCCGCCGCATTGAAGGCGACCTACGTCATCAGCATGCCGTTGGCGGCAGCCTTCTTCCTGGCGGCGCTGCTGCGGCCTCTGCAGGTTTGGTTGAACCGGCGCCTGCCGGACCGCCTGCACTTCCTGAGCCTGGCCCTGACCATGCTGGCGGTGGTCGTCGTCTTCGCCCTGTTCATCGGACTGCTCGTGTGGGGCGGACAGGCGGTGGCGGATAAGGCTCCGCAGTATGTTCGCCAATTGGAGAGCCTGTGGAACCAGGCCCTGAATTGGGCCGACGAGCAGGGTTTCCCGTTGCGGGAACGCTTGGAGGCCTCCCAGGGGTTGTCCGACCGGGTGGTGAGCCTGGCCATGAACGTATTCGGCGCGGCCTGGGCCTTCCTGGGCCTGCTGGTGCTGGTCTTCTTTCTCCTGTTGCTGATGCTGCTGGAAACCGCCGACTGGCGGGAAAAGACCCGGGCGGCTTTCCCGCGAAAGCGTAGCGACGCAGTGCTGGAGGCGGTTCATCACGTGGCCGGGGGGGTGCGAACGTACCTGCTGGTGCACGCGGCGGTGAGCGCCATTTCCGGGCTGGCTGCGGGGCTGTTCCTGTGGATCATGGGGGTGGATTTCGCCCTGCTGTGGGGCGTGACAACCTTCGGCTTGAACTTCCTGCCCTACATCGGCTCCATTCTGGCCGTGATCCCGCCGACCCTGACGGCGCTGGTGCAGATGGGGCCGGTCTGGACTCTGGCCGTCCTGGCAGGGCTGACGGTCATTGACCAGGTGATGGGCAACTACGTGGATCCCCGGTTGACGGGGCACGTGCTGAAGATTTCCCCGGTAGCGCTGCTGACGTCACTGGTCTTCTGGGGTTGGATGTGGGGCGCGGTGGGAGCGCTGCTGGCCGTACCCCTGGCCATCACCCTGATCGTCGCCTGCGCCCACGTTCCGGGACTGAAACCGGTGGCCCGGCTGCTGTCCCGCAGCGCCGAAGCGGTGATGGACGAAGCGGCCAAAGAGAAAGACTGATCATGACAGGATTGAGGTTCCGTCTCCTCCGGCACTGCTTCGGAAGGCCATCCGCCCGCTGACGGATGGTGGCCATATAAGTTCTGATACCTGCGCTGATATTCCGGCCACGACGGAGCTTGGCCCTCCGAATCGGCGACATTATCCAAGTACACGCGGAGATTAGCTTATATATTGGACCTGTTCATCTTTATACCGCACGCATTTTGAAAGGAAGCACTATGGCACAACGCGAAAAATCCAAAGTTCTCGAACAGGGGAACATCTATTTCTTTTACCGCCCCCGTGTGGCGCACGAAGGCGAAGAGCCGGTGGCGGAGAGTTTCGACGACGTCGAACGTTTTTACCTGGTCCTGAGCCCCGAGGGGAAGGACATTCACCGCCTGATTCTGATCGGGCAGAAGAAACTGCCCGAAATCGAAGACGGCGGGGAGAAGAACTGGGGCTTCGTGGCCAAAGTGGCCCAAAAGCCGGAAGAGCTGGAAGACGAGCTGGGAGAGGAGACCTACGAGACCAAGACCCGGGGCGAACGCATCCGGCCGGCGGCCCGGCCCGCGGGCGAAGGGGTCTACGCCCTGGTGCAACACGGCGACCACACCCACCTGGCCTACGTCCTGGAGCTGCCTGACGACCTGGGCGAGGTGCAGAAAGCCCTGAACATCGAAGACCGGGGCAGCTACATCTTCAGCGTCAAGAATCCGGAGAAGGGCAGTCCCCCCTCCGCCGGTCTGAACGAGGAGGAGAAGGCCGATCTGCCGGAGAACCTGCAGAAGAAATTCCATAATCGGCGCTTCGTCGCCGTCAGTCCTCCCGAATTCCTGGATCATGAGAAGACCGAGATCCTGCTGATCGGGGCCAAGGAAAAGCCTAACCAGGAGCTGGGCATTGACCTGCAACCGGAAGAGGAGGACGAACACTCGGCGGAAATCTTCCGGGATCTCCACCTGCGGAAATCCGAACATCCACTAAAGCCCCTGTTTCAGGGCGAATGGGAGTAGAGGAGCCGCAGTATGATCATCGCACAGGTGGCGCCGCTGTACGAAAGCGTTCCCCCGAAACTGTACGGCGGCACAGAGCGGGTGGTCTCTTACCTGACTGAGGAACTGGTGCGCCAGGGCCATAACGTGGTACTGTACGCCAGCGGGGATTCCGTCACCTCGGCGGACCTGGTGGCGTGCAGCCCCCAGGCCCTGCGCCTGGACTCGGATTGCCGGGACATGATGGCGCCGCACATCCTCATGATAGAGAAGGTATTTCAGAACGCGCCGCTCTTTGATATCATCCACTTCCACATAGATTATCTGCACTACCCCATCAGCCGGCGGACCGGCATTCCCCAGGTGACCACGCTGCATGGACGTCTTGATCTGCCGGAGCTGGAACGGCTGTACCGGGAATACACGGACATGCCGGTGATCTCCATATCCGACAGCCAGACCAAGCCGCTGCCCTGGGCCAACTGGCAGGGGACCATCCATCACGGCCTGCCTCATGACCTGGTGCGCTTCCATGAGTGGCCGGGGGACTACCTAGCCGTCCTGGGGCGGATTTCGCCGGAAAAGCGGGTGGACCGCGCCATCGCGGCAGCCCGGCAGACGGGCCTTCCGCTGAAGATCGCAGCCAAGGTGGATAAAGCCGACGAGGAGTACTTCAAGGCTGAGATCAAGCCGCTACTGGACGATCCATCGGTCGAGTACGTCGGGGAAATCGGGGAAGCGGATAAGGATGCCTTCCTGGGCGGCGCCCGCGCCCTGTTGTTCCTGATTGACTGGCCCGAACCGTTCGGGCTGGTGATGATCGAAGCCCTGGCCGCCGGGACGCCGGTCATCGCCTACCCCCATGGATCGGTGCCGGAAATCATCGAAGAGGGGCGCACGGGGTTCCTGGTAAGCAGCCTGGAGGAGACCGTCCGGGCCATCCACCGCCTGCCGGAAATCCGGCGCCGGGACTGCCGTCAGGCCTTCGAGGAGCGCTTCAGCGTGGAACGCATGGCCCGGGATTACCTGGCCATTTACGAACAGGTGATCCTGCAGTCCAGGATCATGGAACCGGCAACCTCAGGAGGGACGCTTGGAAGATATTATCCGGGTCAAGGACCAGTACTACATCCTGGCGACGTCGGCCCTGGCGGATGACCGTACCCGGGTGCTGAAGTGGGGCGAGATGTTCGCCGTGTTCGACCGCTACGGGGATATCTTCCCGGTCGGATTGGGGGAACAGGGGATCTTCTTCGAGGGCACCCGGTACCTGTCCCTGTACTCCCTGAACCTGGGACCGGAACGCCCCTTGCTGCTCAGTTCGACGGTCAAGGAGGACAACATTCTCCTGGCCGTGGACCTGACCAATCCCGACGTGCACATCACCGACCTGGTGGCCATTCCCCGCGGGGCGCTGCACCTGTTCCGGTCCAAGTTCCTGCACGAGGGGTCCTGCCATGAGCGCCTGCGCCTGGCCAATTACGGGCAAAAATCCATCGTGGCGCCGCTGCGCTTCACCTTCGAGGCGGATTTCGCCGATATCTTCGAGGTGCGCGGCATGACTCGGGAACAGCGGGGGGAGAAATTGCCCCACGAGGTCGGGGACGATTACCTGGTGCTGGGCTACCGCGGGTTGGACGGGGTGCTGCGCCGCACCCGGATACACTTTTCACCGCCCCCCCGGGCCATCCGCGGAAACGAGGCCGTGGTGGAAATTTCCGTGCCCCCCCAGGGCACCGAAGAGGTGCATCTCACCATTCACTGCCTGGCCGGCGAACCGGCGACCATTCCCCGGCGAACGTTCGAGGCGGCCCACCTGGAGGTCCTGAACAAACGCCGGCGCACCCTGGAAGCCACCGCCGGGATTTACACCTCCAACGAGCAGTTCAACCACTGGATCAACCGCTCGGCCTCGGATCTGGACATGATGCTGACCAACCTGCCCCAGGGGCCGTTCCCCTACGCCGGGGTGCCGTGGTTCAACACCGCGTTCGGCCGGGACGGGATCATCACCGCCCTGGAATGCCTGTGGATCAACCCGGACGTGGCCCGGGGCGTGCTGGCCTATCTGGCCGAAACCCAGGCGCAGGCGGTCATCCCCGAACAGGATGCCGAGCCGGGCAAGATCCTGCACGAAACCCGGGGGGGCGAAATGGCGGCCTTGCAGGAGGTGCCGTTCGGGCAGTACTACGGCAGTGTGGATTCCACGCCGCTGTTCGTGGTGCTGGCGGGCGCTTATTACGAGCACACCGGCGACCGGGACTTCATCATCCGGCTGTGGCCCCACGTGGAACGGGCCCTGACCTGGATGGACACCTATGGCGACAAGGACGGCGACGGCTTCGTGGAATACGACCGCCGCACGCCCAAGGGGCTGATCCAGCAGGGGTGGAAGGATTCCCACGACTCCATCTTCCATGCCGACGGGGAGCTGGCCCAGGCGCCCATCGCCCTGTGCGAGGTGCAGGGATACGTTTACGCCGCGCGGCGGGCGGCGGCGGATCTGGCTGAGGCGCTGAGCCAACCGGTGCGCGCCTCGACCCTGCGGTCGCAGGCCCGGGCGCTGCAGGAGAATTTCGAGCGGGCGTTCTGGCAGGACGACATGGGAATCTACGCCGTGGCCCTGGACGGCGACAAGCGCCCCTGCCGGGTGCGGACCTCCAACGCCGGCCAGTGCCTGTTCACCGGGATCGCCTCGCCGGATCATGCCCGCATCCTGGCGCCGACGCTGATGGGGGAGGAATTCTTTTCCGGGTGGGGCATCCGCACCCTGGCGGCGGGGGAAGCGCGGTACAACCCCATGTCCTACCACAACGGCTCCATCTGGCCGCACGACAACGCCCTGATCGCCCGGGGACTGTCCCACTATCGCTTCCGGGAATTGGCCCTCAAGGTGCTGGCGGGGATGTTCGACGCCAGCCTGTTCATGGACTTAAACCGCCTGCCGGAGCTGTTCTGCGGCTTCCACCGGCGGCCCGGGGAAGGGCCGACGCAGTACCCCGTAGCCTGCTCGCCGCAGGCGTGGGCGGCCGGCGCGGTATTCATGCTGCTGCAGGCCTGCCTGGGACTGACCATCCGGGGAACGCAGAACCAGGTGCACTTCTTCCACCCCGCCCTGCCGGAATTTCTCCAGGAAGTATCCATCCGCAACCTGCGGGTGGGGCAGGGGTCCATGGACCTGGCCCTGCGCCGCTACTCCGGCAATGTGGCCATCCAGGTGGTGCGGCGGGAAGGGGACGTGTCGCTGCTGGTGGTAAAGTGACGCAGTCACTTTTTCGCCTGTTCGGCGCGACATGATAAGCTGGGGAGCGCAAAAGAGCGGCGCGATAGCGCCGCTCTTGACGTTTTATACAGAATAGTGGGGCAAGCGTCCCCGCCTGTCTTCGCTGCGCATGTGAGAATGACCGGCGAAGACGCCGGCCCTACCGGATTAAACCCAGCTTGATCCCCGCCGCCAGCAGCGGAATCATGATCTCGTGGTGGCCGGTGAAGGCGTAGCCCTTGCCGCCTTCCAGCGTGGGGCGCTGCACCACGTTGACCCGGGGCCGGTAGTGCTGAATCATGTCGAAGTTGGCGGTGATGAAGCCGCGGCAGGAATGCCCCAGGTTGCGGGCCACGGTCAGGGCCTTCAGGAACACCTCCGGCAGGACCACCGCCGACCCCACGTTCAGGACCGCGCCACCGTCGTCCAGACCGGTGATATGCCGGGCCAGGATGCGGAAGTCGCGCAGGGTCAGTTCGCCGATGACCGCGCCGTCGGCGGACGGCTGCTGGTGGACGATGTCCGTGCCCAGGGCCACGTGCACCGTGACCGGCACGCTCATCTGGTACGCCTGCCCCAGCAGGCTGACTTCCAGGTTGGGAGCCTGCTTTTCGACCAGTTCCCGCCCCAGGCATTCCCCCAGGCCCAGGCCTTCTTTCGCGCCCTTCGCCAGCGTGCCGTTGATGAATTCCCCCGTCTCCCGGGCCATGCCGAAGCTGCCGTCGGCCAGGTTGGCGGCCACATCTTCAGAGGTCACGCCAAAGAGCGACAGCTCCACGTCGTGGATGATCCCGGCGCCGTTCAAGGCCAGGCAGGTGATGACGCCGCGCTCCATCAGGTCCACAATGACCGGCGACAACCCCACCTTGATGACGTGGGCGCCCATCATGAGGATCACCGGCTTTTCCCGGCGGCGGGAATCCACCACCGCGGCGGCCACGGCGCGCAGGTCATCGGCCACCAGGATATGCGGCAGGGAATCCCAGAAGGCGGCCAGGGAGGCGTCCGCTTCCACCGGCCGGCCCAGGAAGTCCTTGCGGACCTTGGACTGGCGGGAGGCGAGGGGGATCAGGCGAACCTGGGTGACATCAATTTCGGGGTAACGGGACGGCATGGGAGATCCGGGTTATTATGCATGAGGTGGGATAACGGCCGCCTTTTCGTTCCCGGGAATGCATTCCCGGAATTCGATCATCTACGTAACCGGCTGCTACAGGACGACCCCTTCAGGGTCGTGATGATTGGAGGCTATTCCGTACCGTAGGTTAAAACCTACGGCTACTAAAGGATCACCCCTTCGGGGTGATATTCTGGCTCCTGACTCCTGGCTCCTGACTCCTGGCTCCTGACTCCGGACTCCTGACTCCTGACTCCTATGTTTTCTGTTCCTTCTTTCGCGCGGCGGGAAAGAGCACGTTGTTCAGGATCAGCCGGTAGCCGGGGGAATTGGGGTAGAGGTCGAGCTGGGTGGGGGGATCGCCCACCTGGTGGCGGTAGTCTTCCGGGTCGTGGCCGCCGTAGTAGGTGAAGGTCCCCTTGCCATAGTCGCCGTGCAGGTACTTCACTTCGTCGGACCCTTCCACCTGCCCCATGATGGTGATTCCCTTCTTGACCAGCGACTTCTTGAAGGCCGTGGTCTGCCCCATGAAACCTTTGACCACGGAAGTGTGATCCTGGGTCAGCATGGTGGGCACGGGATCGTACTTGGCGGAGAATTCGAACAGGGTGAAGTAGTCCAGCATGTCGCCGCGAGGGGACATGCCGGTGCGGGGCGTGGTATCAATATCGGAGAATTCGTACACCAGCGGGTCGGGGATCAGGGAGAAGTTCTCGAAGGCGAAGGTCTGGGAAAAATCC
This sequence comes from Candidatus Zixiibacteriota bacterium, assembly GCA_003599535.1. GTDB lineage: Bacteria > Electryoneota > B3-LCP > B3-LCP > B3-LCP > SURF-9. Next base: position 64,194 of record QZKQ01000083.1, read on the forward strand.
AGCTTCTGCTGAGCCTCAGGGTCGGCCGGGGTGCCGTCGAACACCGCCGCGCAGATGTCCACCCCCTGGGCGGCCAGGGCGATGTCGTAGCTGTCGGTGGCCGAGCACATGGCGAACATGAAGCCGCCCTGCCCCACGTAATCCTTGATGGCCGCGGCCACGGCCTTCTTCTCTTCCTGCACCGTCCGGTAGCCCAGCTTGCGGGCCAGCTCTTCGTACACGGCCTGCTGCTCGACGTACCACTTGGCCCCGCGGTACAGGGCGTAGAACTTGCCGTACTGCCCGGTGAAATCCTCATGGTGCAGGTGCAGCCAGTCGTACTGCAGGAGCTTGCCGCTCAGCACTTCCTCGTCGAACACCTTATCGTAGGGGATTTCGGCGTATTCCAGCGCCAGAGTGACGGCGTCGTCCCAGGGCTGGAAGTTGGGCGGGACGTAGACGGCCACCTTGGGGGCCTTCTCCAGCATGACCCGCTCCATGTTGGCCGATTCGATCTCGCCGTAGATGGCGGCCGCGTCGCCGGCGCTGATCACCTCGTAGGTCACGCCCCGCAGCCGGCAGACCCGCTCCAGGGCCGGCGTGGCCGGCACCATGAAACTGCCGCTGCGGTAGTTCAACAGCCACTCGACATTGACGCCCTGCTCCAGGACCCAATAGGCCACCCCGTAGGCCTTCAGGTGATTGCTCTGCTCCAGGTCCATGGGGACGAGGAGGCTCTGGGCAGAGGCCGCCGGGGCCAGGGTGAAGAGCAAAGCGAATAATAGGATGCGATTATATAGGGTTGTTCTCATGGTTGTTAATTCATTAAATGCTGTGATCCGTGCCCTACTTGAGCCCCCCTTAATCCCCCCTTAAGAAGGGGGGAAGCATGGCTTCGAGGCACCCCCCTTCTTAAGGGGGGCTGGGGGGGATCTGAGAAGGGCAGCCGATCACTTTCGCTTACCCTCACACCTTAAACCGCAGAAACGCTCCGATGTGCCCGTGGTCGCCCAGGCCCGAAGTGGGGTGGACGTGCTCGATCATGCTGCCGGTGCGCAGGGCGGCTTCGATGACGTCGTCGGCCATGTCGCCGACCGCTTCGGTGGCGGCGCGGCAGTCGGGGCAGCTCTCGCCTTCGATGCCCACCCATCCGCACTGGCGGCAGATCACTCCGGACTGGTGCCAGCCCTCCTCCACCAGCAGGATGTGCACCGCTCCCCGGTGCAGCGCTTCCAGGACCGGATGCAGCCCCATGACGGCCAGTCCGCGGCCCATGGCGGTATCCGCCAGTTGGCGCACCATGCGCCGCTCGTTCTCGGATTCCACCCGCCGCTCGATTTCGGCGGTCTCTTCCAGGATGCGGGCGGGCCGGGTCTTGCCCGGTTCGCCGGCCAGGCGTCCCACCACACGCTCTTTCAGAGTGGGGTGGAGGAAGCTTTCGAACTGGGTCAGCAGCGACTGCTGGCCGCCCAGCACCAGGTACTCATAGTGGCGGCGGTGATAGCGATGGAAGAGCGCGTCGGCGACGTGGCGGAAGTGGCGCTGGGTCTCCTCCTCGCCGCGATGGGACATCCCCCGGTCGCCCGATCCGGGATGTTCCACCGCCAGGGACACCGGGGCCGGCGGCGCGGAAGCCGGGAACGCCTCCTCCAACTTCAGGATTTCCCCCATGTACACTTCGTAGAGTTCGGCGGTGCGGCGGTCCAGCAGGAGCACGCCGAAGCGGTGGTACTCGTCCATGATCAGGGTCAGCGGGCGGATGTGGGGGGCCATCTCCAGGTAGACGCCGGAAGGCACCGGCCGGGGCAGGTTGAAGACCCGCCACAACTGGATGGCCTGGCAGGCGAAGACGGCCAGGCCGCGGTGTGGGAAGGTGGGCTCCAGCAGGTCGTTCAGATAGCGATCCAGGTGGTCCAGGTCGGCCAGCAACCCGGCCTTGACAGTTTCGTCCCAAGGGCCGGCTTCGGCCGACTTGCGGCCTTCCCGCAACAGGTTGCGGGCCTGCACCCGCTGCTGATCAAGGGTGTGGCGGGAGCGGTCGGTGTTCAGGTAGAAGCTGACCACCGGCTGCCCTCCGGACCTCAGGTCCAGCAGGTCTTCAACGTCGAGGAACGTGATCATGGGACGCTCCTATGCAGATAGAGGGTGAATTCAGAACCGCGGTGCCCGGCGGTTCAGGGGATCTTCCAGCAGTTCCACGCCTTCCGGGGAAACGCGCGCCCGGGCGCCCACCGGCAGGGTGAGGCGTTCGGGATGGTGGCCGTAGGGCAGACCCGTATAGATGGGCAGCGGATGCGCCGAGGTCAGATCCAGGAGAATCTCTTCCAGCGACAGATCGTCGTTGCGGCGCGCCTTGGGCCAGCATTTGACCATGCGCCCGACTACCAGGCCCGCGAGTTGGTCCAACACGCCGGCATTCTTCAGGTGGGTGAGCATCCGGTCTACGTGGTAAGGTTTCTCGTCGGTGTCCTCCAGGATCAGAATGGCGCCGCGAAGATCGGGCAGGAAGGGCGTACCCAACAGGGTGACCATGAGCGACAGGCAGCCGGGGAACAGCCGCCCCCGGGCCTCGCCCGGACGCAACGCCGTCAGGGGGTGGGGCCACAGATTCTTCTGCACCGCCGAGGGGTCGACCATGTCGAAGAAGGAGCGGAGCGTCAGGTCGGGCAGGCCGTCACCGATCTCGTTGACCAGGGGGCCGGTGAAGGTCACCAGGCGGCTGCGGGCGTAGAGCGCCCAGTTGAGGGCGGTCAGATCGCTGAAGCCGACGAAGATCTTGGGGTTCCGGGCGATGGCTTCGTAGGGGAGACTCTGCAGCAAACGGCCGCTGCCGTACCCGCCGCGGGCGCACAGCACCGCCCGGATCCGGGGGTCGGTGAAGGCGGTGGTCAGATCATCCAGCCGTTCCCGGTCCAGGCCGGAAAAATAGGCGTAGCGTCCCAGGGCGTGCGGGCTGACCGTCACACTGTAGCCCAGGCGGGCCAGGCGGTCGGCCCCGCGGTGGACGCGTTCCGGGTCGGACGGGCCGGCCGGTGAGATCACCGCGATGCCCTGGCCGGGCCGCAGGGGCGCGGGTTTGTGATGCCGGGTTCTGCGCGGAGAATCAGTATTCATGCCACAGGGGGGAGGTCAAGCGGTATTCGCCGAAGCCTTCTTCGTCCACGAAATAGAAGCGGCGGTTGATATCGTAGTAGTACCACACTTCATAGGGTTTGCGGTCAATGTCGAAGGGGTGCCGCTCGATGTCCGTGGGAGGTCCGAAGATGACGTAGACTCGTCCCATGTCGCTCTCCCAGCCCTCGCGAAATCCGGAAAACTGCTCGCTGGCGTAGCGGATGCGCCGGTAGTATTCCTCCATGCGCTCGTTGACCGCGGTGTTGGGCGTGGCGTCGCGCTTCTTCCAGAACTGGTGGAACGCCTCCGCCTTCTGCGAGCGGGGAGCGCGCTGCAGGCGTTCCATCTCCTCGTCGTTGGCGATATACTTCAACTGGCGGATGGCCAGATCGAGGTCCCTGATGTAATCGGGCAGGTTTTGCCACAGCACCCGGAAGGGGTACCCCCGGGCCAGGCGGTCTTCCCCATTGCGGGCCAGGACCACCAGGCGGTAGGCGCCGTTGGCCAGACCGGCGGTGGGCAGGGACAGGGTATCGGCGTAGAAATTGGCCGGCTCACCCAGTTCCACCGAACCGCCGGCGACCACCTGGTCGCCTTCGTCCAGCAACTGGTATTCCAGGCTGTTGCCTTCCGTATTCTGACTGTACAGCACCAGGGAGGCGGCCAGCGACTGGCCGCTCAGCAGGCCGGAAGCCATCTGCACCTGGCCGGTGGAATCCACCAGGGAGAGGTCGCCCAGCCGCAGATTACGGTTCCATTCCTTGTCGGAGAAAACGATCTCTTTTTCCAGGGTGCGATCCTTGCGGGATTCCCGGTCCACCAGGGTGATGCGCAGGTTGCTGCGCTGGGGCGCCAGCCGGAAGACGGATCGGGTCTGCTCCCCGGACTGCCGCGAATTGGTCTGGGTATAGGTGGCGACGTTCACCTCGCGGTCCAGGTGGTCGCTGCCCAGGATCCGGCCGCTGCGGTCTTCCAGGTAGACGTCCAGGCCGTAGCCGGCCCGGTAGCCGCCGTCGGACTTGACGAACTGCAAGTCGTCATGCAGAATGCGCACGTGAACCTCCAGGTCCACGCTGTCGGGATGGGTGGTGGGCAGGCGCAGGGGCAGGACGCGAAACTCGGGGAAGCCCAGGAAGGGATCGGCGTAGTATTCCGGCTGGGCCAGCAGGGCCGGAGCCGCCAGGGATATCATGATAATCAACAGAAATGCGTGTTTCATGGGGAAAACCTCTCACTCGATTCCGCCTCGCCGGCCGCGACCGGGCGGGCAAATAGATCGTACTCCTGGGCCCGCTCGATCACCACTTCCATCCGGGTGCCGGGGGGATAGTTCCCGGGAATGAGAATCTCGCCGTCCAGTTCCGGCAGTTCGGACCGGCCGTGCGCCACGCTGTAACCGGTCTCCGCTTCGTAGAAATCAACCAGGACTTCGTCCCGGGAACCGACCCGGGAGCGGTTGTATTCCAGGGAAATGTCCATTTGCACGTCCAGAAGGTCGCGGCGGCGGCGCGCCCGGGTGCGGGGCGATACCTGGCCCGGCAGCGCGGCCGCGGGGGTGCCTTCCTGGGGGGAGAATTCGAAGCAGCCCAGGCGCTCGAAACGCGCCTCCTCGATGAAGTCGAGCAACTCGCGGAAGTCGCGGGGCGACTCTCCCGGGAAGCCCACGATAATGGAGGTACGGAGCACAGCGTTCGGCATATGGCGCCGGGCCGCGGCAATCAAGTCCAGCAGTTGACGGCGGCTGCCGCCTCGCCCCATGGCCTTCAGAATGCGCTGCGAGGCGTGCTCGACGGGCAGGTCCAGGTAGCGGGCCAGTTTCGGCTGGGTGGCCCAGAATTCCCACAGCTCCTCGCCGCAGGCCGGCGGGTGGAGGTAGAGGGGCCGCACCCAGGCGATCCCTTCCACGCCGCAGAGCCGTTCCAGCAGATCCATGAGCGGACGGTTGCCCCGCCCCAGGCCCAGGTCGTGGCCGTACGAATTCAACTCCTGCGCCACGGGCAGGAGTTCCAGTACACCGCGCCGGGCCAGGGCAGCCGCCTCTTCCACGATTTCTTCCGGCGGGCGGCTGGCGTAGCGGCCCCTTAGGGAGGGAATGACGCAGTAGGAGCAGCCCCGGTTGCAGCCGTCGGCGAGGCGCAGGTAGGCGTAGTGGCCGGGGGTTTCGAGGTCCCGCTCCAGGTAGGGATTGCCGGTAATGGAGGCCCGGCCGTCGGCCAGGACGCGATCCAGCAGGGCACGCCACTGTCCCACGCCGTAGAAGGCATCCACTTCGGGCAGCTCGGCTTCCAGCTCGCGGCCGAAGCGCTGCGGCAGACAACCGAAAACGAAGAGCCGCCGGCACTGGCCTTCGGTCTTCATGCGGGCGGCGTCCAGGATGGCGTCCAGAGCCTCCTCCTGGGCTGCCTGGATGAAGGCGCAGGTGTTGACCACGATGGTGTCGGCGGCGCGGGGATCGGCGGTGATTTCCACCCCCCGCTTGATTCCCCACCCCCGAACCAGCTCGCCTTCGACCTGGTTCTTGGCGCAACCCAGGTTGTGCAGGTAAAGCCGGATCATGCCCGGGCCTCGGGCTCGCCCAGCAGCACGCGGGCGAAGGCTTCCGGGTCGAACTCGTCCAGGTCGTCCATCTTTTCGCCCAGCCCGATGAAGCGCACCGGAAGATTCAGCTCGTGGCACACGGAGATGACCGCGCCGCCCTTGGCGGTGCCGTCCAGCTTGGCCACTACCAGTCCGGTGACGCCGCTGATATCCTGGAATACCCGGGCCTGCTGCACCATGTTCTGGCCGGTGTTGGCGTCCAGCACCAGCAGGACCTCGTGTGGGGCGTCCGCGTCGAGTTTCTTCAGCACCCGGCCGATCTTGGACAGTTCCTGCATCAGGTTGGCCTTGTTGTGCAGCCGGCCGGCGGTGTCTATGATGAGCAGGTCTACCCCGCGGGCCTTGGCTGCCTGCAGGGCGTCGAAGGCTACGGCGGCGGGGTCGGCACCGGCCCCCTGGCTGATGACAGGCAGCCCCAGCCGGTCGCCCCACATGGAAAGCTGTTCGCTGGCCGCGGCGCGGAAGGTATCCCCGGCGGCCAGGAGCACCCGCCGGCCGTCCTGCTGAAACTTGCGGGCCAGTTTGGCGATGGTCGTGGTCTTGCCGCTGCCGTTGACCCCCACCACCAGGATCACGGCGGGCCGGGCGGAGAGGTTCAGACCGTTTTCCCGGGCGGCCGGCGCCATCATTTCGGCGATCACTTCCCCCAGCAGGGCGCGGACGTTGGCGGCGTTGTCGTCGCTCATGGCGGAGGCGCGGCGCACCTTGTCGCGCAGCGCCTGGAGGATATCCTCGGCCGTTTGCACACCCACGTCAGCGGTCAGCAACGCCTCTTCCAATTCGGCGTAGAGGTCTTCGTCAATGCGGGGATGGGAGGAGAGCACCCGGCGGATGCTGTCACCAAAGGCCTGCTGGGTCTTGACCAGCTTCTCTTTTAGTTTTCCGAAGAGGGACATTCAGGATCTCTGATTTGGAGCCACAGATGAACACAGATAAAGAAGCCAGAAACCAGAATTCAGGAGCCAGGAGCACACAATCCAGAAGGGATTGCATCCGTCGGCCGACGGATAGCCGGGGTGTGCACCCCCCGGAGGAGGACGATTCATCTGCCTCCCCTTGCGACCCTGACGGGGTCGAACATCATCAGCGTAATCTGCTAAATCTGCGGAAATCTGCGATTCTGACGAGGGATCCCAATCCGTATAACCCGTTCGATCGGTGATATGGTCGCGCGGGTATAACCATGGGTGACATTATCTGTGCTTATCTGTGCAATCTGTGGCTAAATGGTTACTTCCATACCCGCACCGCCCACTGGTGGAACCAGGCGTCACTCCTGGCCCGGGCGCGGGGATCGCCGCCGAAGACCGGATCGGCATCGTTGTAGGGCCGGTGGCGGGAATCATAATTTTTACGCGCGAAGGGGGCCGCCAGTTGCAGAATCTCATCCCGGCTGAAGTAGTGGTGCGGAACCCCCGCCTCCAGACCCTGGTGGTGCACGAAGGTATTGGGCTCGATTTCCTCGCCTTCGCCCCGGCGGACGTCTTCCACCCCGATCAGGGTGAAGAAGAAGGGGGCGCCGGGCTTGAGCAGGCGGCGCGCCTCGGCCACGGCGGCGAAGGTGTCGGCCAGGACGGCGTGATTCATGACGCCCAGCGAGAGGATGCCGTCGAAGAATTCCTCGGGGTAAGGCTGCCGGGTCATATCCGACAGGGAGAGGCGGGCGCTCAGGCCCTCCATTTCCAGCCACTGCCGGGCCACGGCCAGGCCCTGCGGGGCGACGTCGGTGCCGTGAACTTCGAAGCCGGCTCCGGCCAGGTTCACCAGGTGCCGTCCGGCGCCGCAGCCCAGGTCCAGAACCCGGGCTCCGGGAGGCACGGCGCGGGCGAATTCGAGCGCCAGCGGGTCCGGCTCGCGGATCACCTTGGCGGGATTGTGAAACAGTTGATTCCAGTCAGCGCACATGGAAGGGGAAACCGGGGAGATTACGATGATGCGGGGCCATCGCCCCACTTCAGCTTTTCGCGCAGGACGTCGTAGAAGTACTTGTCGTGGAACAGCACCAGTTTGACCACGTAGTCGGCCTTGTGAATGATGATGCGGTCGCCCACCCGGAGGTGGCGTTCCACCTGGCCGTCGGTGGACAGGATCATGCGGTCGTGGCCCCCCTGGACCAGCGCTTCAATGCCCTGGTCGCAGCCGATCAGCATGGGACGGTCGGTCAGGGTGTGGGGGGAGATGGGATTGACGATCAGGACATTCAGGGCCGGTTCCACGAGGGGACCGCCGGTGGACAGGGAGTAGGCGGTGGAGCCGGTGGGAGTGGCCACGATCAGGCCGTCGCCGGTGTAGGTGTTCAGGTAGCGGCCGCCGATGGTGGTGCGAATGCGCACCACGCGGGTGTAGGCGCCCTTCTCGATGACCACGTCATTCAGGGCGTAATAGACGTCCGGAGAGCCGTTGACGCGGCAGGCCAGCACCATGCGCTCTTCAACACGGTAGGCGCCGGACAGCAGCTCCTCGACGCGGGGATAGAGGCTGGAGAGCGAGATTTCCGCCAGGTAGCCCAGGCCGCCCAGGTTGACGCCCAGGATGGGGGTCTGGCGGCGGCCGACCTTGCGGGCGGTGGACAGAAGCGTGCCATCCCCACCAAAGGAGAGCACCATGTCGCACCGTTCCACCAACTGCTCGATGGGCAGGAAGCGATCCGGCTGGACACAGAGATTCTCCCGCAGGTCGTCGGCAGCCAGGACCGAAGCCCCTTTACTTTCCAGCCAGGCGAGAAACGGAGGGAGGACTTCCCAGATCTGTTCTTTCTGGGTGTTGGCGATGATGCCGAATATCATGGGTCTTCCGGAGGCGGCCGGGAGGCATGACCACGGCCGGTTCGCGGGCGGGCGCGAAGAATTCCCGGGCCACCCGGGCCAGGCCGGGGGCATCCAGCCCCAGTTGGCGCAGCAACTGCGCCCGGTCACCCTGTTCGATGAACTGGTCCACGATCCCCCGGCGGCGGAAGCGCGGCAGGGGGAGATCCATTTCCTCGATCGCTTCCATCACCGCCGAACCGAACCCGCCGGGCAGGGCCCCTTCTTCCACCGTCATCAGGCGGTCGAAGCGGGTGGCCAGGTCGCGCAACAGGTCGCGGTCCAGAGGCTTCAGGGAACGCATGTTGACCACGGTCAGCGCCATTCCAGTTTCGGCTTCCACCAGGTCGGCCGCCTGCAGAGCTTCGCTGAACAGGGTGCCCAGCGTGAGAATGGCTCCGGCAGATCCGACTCGGGCCACTTCGGCGCGTCCGATTTCGATTTCGCGCCAGGAGGCTTCGGGATCCAGGGGGCAGCCGGCGCCTTCGGCGCGGGGATAGCGCACCGCGAGGGGGCCGCCCTGGTACTGGACGGCCGTATACAGCATGTGCTGCAGTTCGTTCTCGTCGCGTGGCGCCAGGATGACCAGGTTGGGGATGTGGCGCAGGTACCCCAGGTCGAAGCAGCCGTGGTGGGTGGGGCCGTCCTCGCCCACCAGGCCGCCGCGGTCCAGGGCGAAAATCACGGGCAGCTTCTGCAGGGCGACGTCGTGGATGATCTGGTCGTAGCCGCGCTGCAGGAAGCTGGAGTAGATGGCCACCAGGGGGCGCAGACCCTGGGCGGCCAGCCCGGCGGCGAAGGTGACGGCGTGGCCTTCGGCGATGCCCACATCGTGGAAGCGGTCGGGGAAGCGGTGGGCGAACTCGGAGAGCCCGGTGCCGTCGGCCATGGCCGCGGTGATGGCCACCAGCCCGGGATGCTTCTCGGCCAGCTTGACCACGGTCTTGCCGAACACGGAGGTGTAGGTCGGAGCCTGGGGGGCGGCCTGGGGCGCGCCGGTCTCCCTGATGAAGGAACCGATGCCGTGGAACTTGGTGGCGTTTTGCTCGGCCGGCAGGTAGCCCTTGCCCTTGCGGGTCAGGACGTGCACCAGGATGGGCCCGTGCAGCTCCCTGACCTGGCGAAAGATGCGCACCAGGTCGTCCAGGTTGTGGCCGTCCAGCGGGCCGATGTAGCGGAAGCCCAACTGCTCAAAGAACAGCCCCGGCACCAGCATGGCCTTGATGGAGGCTTCCAGGCGGCCGATGGAGCGGGCGATGCGGTTGCCCTGGGGCAGGGCCAGGGTCCGGTCCCAGATCTCCTTCTTCAACCGGGTGAAGCGGCGGTCGGTGATCAGAAAGGCCAGGTACTTGGACAGCGCCCCCACGTTGGGGGAGATGGACATGGTGTTGTCGTTCAACACCACGATGAAGTTGCGCCGCGAGGCGCCGGCGTTGTTCAACCCTTCGAAGGCCAGGCCGCCGGTCATGGAACCGTCGCCGATGACGGAGACGACGTGGTAGTCCTCTCCTGCCGTGTCGCGGGCGCAGACCATGCCGTACCCGGCGGAAATGGACGTCGAGGCGTGTCCCGTGCCGAAGGCGTCGTATTCGCTTTCGGAGCGGTTGGGGAAGCCGGAGATGCCCTTGTGCTGGCGGTTCTGGCGGAACCGGTCGCGGCGGCCGGTCAGAATTTTGTGGGCGTAGGCCTGGTGGCCGACATCCCAGATGATCTTGTCCCGGGGGCAATCGAAGACGTGGTGCAGCGCCAGGGTCAGTTCCACGACTCCCAGGCTGGGAGCCAGGTGTCCGCCGGTGATGGACACGTTGGTGATGATGTAGTCCCGCAGCTCGGCAGCCAGTTCCACCAGCTCAGCCGGGGTGCAGCTTTTCAGGTCTTCCGGAGAATCTATCTTGGACAGATGGTCGCTCACCCAAACCTCTGGTTATAGCCGTAATCCCTTCTATCTCACCCGCGGAGCGGCATCAGAGTTCCTCGGGGGGAAGAAGAACTTTCAGCTTCTGTTCGGCGGATTCGAGCTTCTCCAGGCAAAAGCCGATCAACGCCCGGCCCTCTTCATACAGGGCCAGGGAGTCCTCCAGCGAAGGAGTGTTCCCTTCCAGGGCGCGCACGATCTCTTCCAGGCGCTTCAGGGCGCCTTCAAAGCTTTTTTCGGCCGGTGATTCCATGTTATGGAGAGAGAAAATCAGTCGTGATGTGTGGAGGTCACGCGGGCTGTGGCGCCGCCGCGATGGAACGCGACCTCAATTTCGTCCTCGGCCTGCAGCCGGGCGGCGTCGGTCAGGGGTTGGGGATCTCCGGCGCGCCGCACGATGGCATAGCCTCGCTCCAGGATGGCCCGGGGGTCGAGGCAGTCCAGGCGGGCCCCCAGGTGCTGCAGAGCTTCCCGCCGGCGTTCCAGCAGCAGCCGGACGCCCCGGTCCAGGCGGCGGGAGATTTCGTCCACCCGCTGGCTCTCTTCGCGCCAGCGGCCGGTCATGGCGTGGGCCAGCACCGGGGCGGCGCGATCGGTCAACCAGCGGCGTTTTTCCGCCAGGCGCAGGGTCACCGCCCGCTGCGCGCGCAGGGCCGCCTCTTCCAGCCGGGCCCGCAGGGCATGGCGGTCGGGCAGGCACATTTCGGCGGCGGCCGACGGAGTGGGAGCACGCAGATCCGCGGCCAGGTCCGACAGGGTGACATCCACTTCATGGCCCACGGCGCTGACGATGGGAGTGCGGCACTCGGCCACGGCCCGCACCACCGGCGCCTCGTTGAAGGCCCACAGATCTTCCGGAGAACCTCCCCCCCGCCCCACGATGATCACCTGGGGCCAGCCGCTCTGGTCCAGGGCGCGGATGGCGGCGGCAATCTCGGCGGCGGCGCCAGGGCCCTGCACGTTGGCCGGAGCCAGGTGGAATTCCACCCAGGGGGCGCGTTCGCGGGCCACCTTCAGGATATCCTGCAGGGCGGCGCCTCCGGGGCTGGTGACCAGACCGACACGTTCCGGCAGCGGCGGCAGGGGAATTTTGCGCTCGAGCGCAAACAGGCCTTCAGCGGCCAGTTTTTGCTTGAGCGCTTCGAAGGCCTGGGCCAGCTCCCCCAGCCCGGCGGGCCGGAGGTCGTAACAATCGAACTGGTAGCGCCCGCCCCGCTCGTAGACCACCACCCGGCCGAAGGCGACCACCAGGTCGCCCACCTGGGGCGTGTAGTTCAGTTCCCGGGCCCGGCCACGCCAGAGCACGCATGAAAGCTGGGTCTGGTCGTCGCACAGGGTGAAGTAAGAATGTCCCGAGCGGTGGCTGGTGAACTGGGACACTTCCCCCCGGATCCACAGGGCCGGCAGACCGCCTTCCAGCACGATCTTGATGCGCGAGGTCAATTCGCTGATGGACAGAGGCGTACGATCCATTACCAGCGTCTCCAGAAGTACAGGAGCAGGGACAGGAGCACGCTGAGAAGAATGCTTAGGCCCAGGGGGAAGTATACCGTCACCGGTCCGTTGCGCCAGCGCAACGGTTCCAGCAATTTAGCCAGAAAAGGGAAACGCGGAGCCAGGTAGAGAAGCGCTCCGGTCAGGATGAGGAGCGCCCCCGCCAGGATCAGCAGTTTCCCCCAGTTCTGAGGTTGCGTCATGGGATTACCGCGAAGCCGCTCCGCGGCGAGGCCGGGGCAGAATGCTCGCCTGGCAGCGGCCGCGATGCACTTCCAGCCAGCCGACCGAAGGCCCTTCCGGACCGCGGGGATACGTCGGGCTGCCGGGATTGACCATCAGCGTTTCGTGCAGTATTCCTTGCCCGGATTGGTGCGAATGCCCGAAGACGATCACCTCGGGCCGCTCCTCCGGGAGCCAGGAATGGTAGATCCGTTCCGCCAGACCGGCGGGCGGACCCCACCCATGCACCAGGCCGATCTTCACCCCCTCGCATGTGATCACGGCGCGGGGCGGCAGGTTGGCCTGAAGCTGCGGCTCATCCATATTCCCGCGCACGAACACCAGGTACCCCCGTTCCTGCAACTCCCGGTGAAAGGAGGCGGCGACATGATCGCCGGCGTGCAGGATCAGGTCGGCCTGCCGCAGCAAATCCGCCAGATCCTCGAACAGCGAGGCCTTGCTCTCCTCCGGCTCCGGATTGCGCCATTCGGCGTCATCGTGGGGCCAATGGGTGTCGGACAGGACCAGGATATGGGTCATTCCAGCCCGGAAACCTAACTACTTCTTCTTGTGCCGATTCTTCCGCAGGCGCTTTTTCCGCTTGTGAGTGGCCATTTTGGCCCGCTTACGCTTTTTGCCGCAGGGCAATGCCGGCTCCTCCTGATAATTTACAGGTTAAGGGTGATTACTTCTTCTTCAGCAGTTCCATTTTCCATTCCGGAGAGGCGCGGAAAATGGGCACTTCCTTGGACGGAACATCAATGGCGCTGCGGGTGCGGGGGTGCTGGGCTTTACGGGCCTGGCGCGAAACAGCCTTGAAGGTCCCGAAGCCGCGCAGGTTCACACTGCGCCCTCCGCGCACCTGCTCCGTGATGATGGTAACAAGGTTATCAATGGCCGAGCGCGTTTCAATCTGGCTTAAACCGGTGCGATTGGCAATTTCACGAACCAGGTCGCTCTTGTTCATGCTGGATTCCTCCTCGAAAGTTGGAGATGGACATTTCCCGGCAATAATGCGGGATTTGTTGATGATACGAACAAAAAGCGGGATTTGTTTTGCGCCGGGCAAAAAACTCAGCGGAAATTTCGAGGCATTTCATATTTCACGGGGACGGCCAGGCCGAAGCGGAGGTAGACCATCTCCTCCAGGTCCCCGAAGATCAGGTCCAGCATGGTCAGCTTCTTGCGGCGGGTTTCCACCAGGACCGGTTCCCCGGAAATTCCGGCCATCCGCGCGGCCAGGCGAGCCGCCTCATCGCGGCTGCCCAGAACGTCCACCAGGCCGAGCTCATGGGCTTGTTGCCCGGTGTAAACGCGGCCGTCGGCCAAAAGTTCCACGCTATCCACCGGCATATTGCGCTCCTCCGCCACGGTGGCGACGAACTGGCGGTAGATATCGTTGATGACCGCCTGCAGGTATTCCCGCTCCGCGGGACCCAGGGTGCGGTAGGGGTTGCCGGTATCCTTGAACTCGCCGGATTTGATGATCTGCACCCCGATGCCGACCTTGTCCATCAGCTCACCCCAGTAGGGGAACTGGGCAATCACGCCGATGGATCCGGTGGTGGTGCCGGGATTGGCCACGATGGTGTCGGCGCCCAGGGCGATGTAGTAGCCACCGGAAGCGGCCACGCTGCCCATGGAAGCGACGATGACGACGTCCTTCTCGTCGCGCAGATAGGCCAGGCGGTCGTAGATCTCCTGGGAGGCGGCCACCCCGCCGCCCGGGGTGTCCAGGCGCACCAGGATGGCCTTGAAATTGCGATCCTCCACCTCGCGGAGCTGGTCGAGAATGTCCCGGGAATCGTAGATCGGCCCGGTGATGCGCACCAGGGCGATGCGGTCGCCCCCGCCGGGCAGCGCGCCCAGCTCGCCGGGGCCGCGGATGATCCCGAAACTGAGGTAAAAGAAGAGGAACAGAATCAGCAGGAAGAAGAGGAGCACCAACAAATCAGCGCGACGGCTCAATTATCGCTCTCCTTTCTACGGGTGATGGCAACCAGGATTCAGGCGTCAGTTCTCACCGCTTGTGGTAACGAAACACAGATCTGTTCACCGCTGCACACCAGATTACCTGCCTCTCGCGGCCGGGACCTGACGCAACCTCGCTGGCCATGACCACTACGGGCTTAGCTTAATCTCGTCACCCGGCATCAACCGGCGGGTGGAGCGCAGGCTGTTCCACTTCTTCAGGTTCTGCACCGACACCCCGTAGCGCCGGGAAATGTCCCACAGGGTATCGCCGGGCTGCACCACGTGCACTTGGGCGCTGGCCGCGGCCTTGCGGGAGGAGGATTTCTCGGCGGAGGCGACCATTTCCGTGGAAGCGGCGCCGGTAGACCGGGTCCAGACGATCAGTTTCTGCCCGGGATAGATGTACTTCTGCCCGAAGAGATGATTCCAGGTCTTGATGTCGGACGCCTGAACGTGGAACTTCTGGGCGATCTCGGCCACGGTGTCGCCCCGGCGCACAGTGTAGATGGAGCGGGTCTGGCCGTCGGAGGAGGTGAGCTGCGGCGGCTGGGGGGTGCCGATGGGCGGTTCCTTACCCGCAGCCACGTACTCGCCGCGCACGGGGATCAGCAGGTATTTGCCCACCGAGATGCGGTTGGGATTGCTGATTTTGTTGGCTGAGATCCCGGAGATAGCCTTGACGCTGACGCCGTACTTGCGGGCGATGGTGGCCAGGGTTTCACCCCGGCGCACGCGATGGCGCACCCAATCCTTGCGTTCGCTGCGGTCGTCAGCGGATACCGCGAGCTGCCGCTTGCTCTGCGGCACCGCGGCGAACTTCTCCTGGAAGTTCTGACCGGCGCCCGCCGGCAGGTGCACGGCAAAATTCTTGGCCCCGGGCGGAGTACAGCCCTTCTTCAGAGCGGGATTCAGCGCCTTGACGGATTCGTAATCGCATTCGGCGCACTGGGCGATGACCCGCAGGTCCACCGACCCGTCCACGTAGACCAGACCGGTTTCGCTGGGCTTGCGGAAGGTGGGCTTTTCAAACCCGTACTTTTCCGGATCCTGGCAGATGATCCGCGCCGCCAGGTAGTAAGGGACGTAATCCCGGGTCTGCCGCGGCAGGTGCGGGCGGACCTTCCAGTAATCGTAGGACCCGATGCGTTGCACCACTTTGGCCACGCGCCCCTCGCCGCAGTTGTAGGAGGCGAAGGCCAGGTACCAATCGCCAAATTGATTGTACAGTTTCTTCAGGTAGCGGGCGGCGGCGTGGGTGGATAGTTCCGGATCACGCCGCTGGTCGTAGTATTTATCCACCTTCAGCCCGTAAATCCGGGCCGTGGAGGTGATGAACTGCCAGGGGCCGGAAGCATGGGCCCGGGAATAGGCAATGTTGCTGAAGCCGCTTTCGATCATGGACAGGTACACCAGCTCTTCGGGCATTCCCTCCTTCTTCAGCAGCTCCGTGAAGTAGGGGACCGCGTCGCCGGATCGTTCCAGCCATTTGCTGAAAGGTTTGCGCCCCCGGGTCTGGAAGAAGACCAGGGCTTCTTCCACGTAGGAATTGATCACCAGGGGGATATCAGGATAGGTTTGCAGGGAGTCGGGAGAATCAAAATCGGGCGTCCAGACCTCCGGAGCCAGGACCACGTCGAGCAGGTCCTCCCAACTGGTGATGGAATCCCCCAGAAATTCGGAGAGACTCAGGTACACTGCCGAGGGCGAAGTTTCCGCCGGCAGCACCGGGAGACTTTTCAGGAAGTGAGCGTAGTCGGAGACGAGTTGTTCGCGCAGGACGTCCAAATCATCTTCGGCCACGTTCAGGCTCTCGGCCTGCAGGTCGGCCAGGTTCACAATGGCAAATTCAAACAAGCGTTGCGCCGCCACGTTGCGCTGGGTCCGGGAGCTGTCCAGAGCGTCGCTGTAGTGCCGCAGCACGTCATCGAACCGTTCTTCCGGAGTCAGGTAGATCGGGGCCTCTGCGTCGAGCATCACCAGACTGGCTTCATCTTCCGCGGAAGAGGCGGATTCCGATTTGTCTGAGAGCCAGAAGAACTTTCCGGCGCTGGAACACCCCAGGAGCAGGAAGCCCAGGATCGCCAATGAGATGAATTGTCGTCTCATCATACCTCATACGATTTAATCCGAAGCATGGGAACTAAGATAGCTAATTCACCTTAAAATTGCAAGACAAAAAACGCTCTATCTTCAGGCGCAGTCAAGCCGGAGCAGCCCGGATCAAATGAGCATTACTGCAAAACGTGTGACAGGAGAGAGGAAGCGGGAAAGCGATTTCGGCTTTTTAAGGGGCTGGACATTAAGGAGAGGCGGGGGGAGGCAAAGCGCCCTGGGCCGGCGGACGCCGCACGGGCAGACCTCCAACAGGAGAGTGCAGATCCACCAGGATACACCGGCGCACCAAGCGAGGAGGAACTTCGCCGGCCGGAAACCACATATCAAGCTCATCGTGAATGACTTGCCTTTGGGATTTACATTTAGTACTTTATTCCTGGAGCAACCGTTGGCGAAGGGATCAAAATAATGCCGCTGCGTAAACCTTGCATTTCATTTTTCCTCCTGCTGTTGATCCTGGCGGCTGGTGGGGGCTGCTCGCGGCCTTCCGACCAGACTTTGCGCCTGGTCTACAGCGGCGCGATGATGGGCTACCTGGAACCGTGCGGCTGCCGGGAAGGCCGCGTGGGCGGCCTGGCGCGGCTGTCGGCCGCGGCCCGGGACAGCCTGGACCTCTGGCCGGAACCGAAGCTGCTGCTGGAAGCCGGGGATTTCGCCGAAGCCTTCGCCTCCCCCGGAGTGGACCCCAAGAACCGTTATCTCCTGCAGGCCATGTCTTTCCTGGGCTACGACGCCGTCAACGTTACCGCCCAGGACCTGATGGCCGGGGTGGAGACGCTGCGCTGGGCGGCCGACTCGCTCCGCGTCCCCCTGATTTCCGCCAACCTGGCCTCCAAGAATGGCGGATTGGTGTTCCCCGGCTGGGTGATCCGCCAGGCCGGGGACCTGACGATTGGCGTTGTCGGCCTGGGGGCCGTGCGGCCGCTGGAGATGCATCGCGCCCGGGTGGATTCACTGGAGTTTACCGCCCCGGAACCGGCGCTGCGCCGGGCGCTGGACCAGGTCCGGCCGCAGTGCGACCGGGTCATCCTGCTGACCGACCTGACCTCGAGGGCCACCCGGGAGATCGCCCGCACCATTCCGGAGATTGACCTGGTCATCTCCACCATGGAGCTGACTCCGACCCAGGGCTTACGCCGCGTGGGTCAAGCCTGGGTGGCCGGCACCAGCCGCCAGGGAAAGGCCATCACCACCATCGGACTGACGCCGGTGACGGAAGACAGCCTGGCGGCGACCTTCTCCAAAGCGTTGCTGGATTCCACCTACCGGGACGATCCCCGGGTGGCGCGGCTGATTTCGGAATACCAGGCACTCCGCGCCCGGCATCCGGGGGGATGGTTCTCCGGGGGCGATCCGGAGGCTTCCGAGTGAAGAGGCAGATTTCGCTTGCCTTTTCCCCCTCGCGGATGTATATTTTAAACTTAACCTTCCCTAATAACCTGGCCGGGGGCCTGATGCCGGAAAGCCGCGAATACAACAAGCTGCTCTTCGTGATCGTGAACCGTCCGGAGGCGCTGCAGGATTTCATCAAGGTGCTGGTTGAGGTCGGCATTCAAGGCGCCACGGTGATAGACAGCATGGGCATGGGGCGGATCCTGGCGCATGACATCCCCATCTTTGCGGGCCTGCGCAGCCTGATCACGGGCGCGCGTCCCCAGAACAAGACCGTCCTGATCCTGCTGCACGAGGAGATGATCCCCCTGGTGGTGGAAGCTTTCGAGGTGACCGTCGGTCCGCTGGACCACCGCGGCAACGGCATGATGTTCTCCTTGTCGGCGGAAATGGTGCGGAGCGAAAGATCCCAGCCGGAGAAGCCCTGATCTCCCTGGCGCCGATAAGTATATCTTGTGGACTGCGTATTTCCGGAGATCACTATTAGAATAACCGTATTGAAAATGGAGGTGGGCAGCCCCTCCACGCCCGAAATTGGCATTGCCTTGTTCAAATACATGGATAAGATTGGCGGGGCGGACGTCATCTTCGGTGAAAAAGGGGGTCAAATACTGCTGGGCGCCTTCACCCTGGAGGCCCTGGGGCTGGCCCTGGACCCTCTGCGCCGCGAGCTGCTCCCCCTGCCCATGATCCTGCCCGCCACGTCACCATAGCCATATGGGAGAAATTATCTGCACCCCATAGACTGGGCCCTGGTCGCCCTTTACCTGCTGATATCACTGGGCATCGGCTGGTACTTCACCCGCCGCTCCTCCGCCTCCACGGAAGAATTCTTCCTCACGGGCCGCTCGCTGCCCTGGTGGATCGCCGGCACCTCGATGGTGGCAACCACCTTCGCGGCGGATACTCCCCTGGCCATCACCGAGCTGGTACGGTCCGACGGCATCTGGCGCAATTGGTACTGGTGGTGCATCGCCCTGGGAGGCCTGCTGGGGGTGTTCTTCTTCTCCCGGCTGTGGCGTCGCGCCCGGGTGGTGACCGACAACGAACTGATCGAACTGCGTTACAGCGGCCGCCCGGCCGCCATTCTGCGCGGCTTCAAGGCGCTGTACTTCGCCCTGCTGTACAACTTCATCGTCATGGGTTGGGTGATCAACGGCATGTCGGCGGTGGCTTCGGTGACTCTGGATGTGGGGCGGGGCTGGGCGGTGTGGGGCTGCGCCCTGATCGCCTTGATCTATTCCACCACTTCGGGATTGTGGGGCGTGGTGGTCACCGATTTCTTCCAGTTCAGCCTGGCGCTGGGCGGCGCCATCCTGCTGGCGGGGCTGGCCCTCGGCCGGTTCGGCGGTTTTGACCAGTTACTGGATCGGGTGCGGCAAGCCCCCGGATTCCAACCCGATACTCTGAGTTTCTTCCCCAGCCTGCCAACCGGGTCGGAAAATTTCTTCACCACCAACTTTTTCACCTTTCTGGCTTTCATCGGCATCATGTGGTGGGCGTCGCACAATGCCGATGGCGGCGGCTACATCATCCAGCGGATGTCGTCCTGCAAGGATGAAAAGCACGCCCTGCTGGCCACGCTGTGGTTTAACGTGGCCAACTATGCCCTGCGGGTCTGGCCCTGGATCATCGTGGCGGTGGCCTCGTTGGTGATGTTCCCGACGCTGGCGGACGATCCCCTGGGGGACAAGTCCGGCTACCCGCGGGTGATGAAGGAGCTGGCCGGGCCCGGGGCGCTGGGGATCCTGATGGCCAGCTTCCTGGCGGCCTACATGTCCACCATCTCCACGCACCTGAACTGGGGCGCCTCGTATCTGCTGAACGACGTCTACCGCCGCTTCATTAAACCCGACGCCAGTGAACGGCAATACCTGTGGGTATCGCGCCTGGCCACGGCGCTGATGATGCTGGGCGGGGGCTTGACCGCCACCTACATGGGGTCCATCGCCCGGGCCTGGGAATTCATCTGGGCCATGGGCGCCGGCATCGGGCCGGTGCTGGTGCTGCGCTGGTTCTGGTGGCGGATTTCCGCCTGGTCGGAAATCGCTGCGCTGGCGTCGTCCATGGTGGTGACCATCGTGCTGGAAGTGGTCGCCTCCGTGCAGACGCTGCAGGCGGGGTTACCGTATACTCTGTTCGGCCGCGCCCCGGTAATCATGGGGGTACCCCTGGCGGTGCAGCACAAGGCGCTGATCATCGTGCCGGTGTCCATCCTGACCTGGCTGACGGTGACGCTGCTGACCCGGCCGGAACCGGAAGAGAAGCTGAAGGCCTTCTACCAGCGGGTGCACCCGGGCGGTTTCTGGCCGCCGGCCTGGAAGCAGACCTGGGGCGGGACGCCGCTGCGGACGCACCTGATCAACTGGGCGCTGGGCGTGGTGTTGATCTATGGGGCCACCTTCGGCATCGGCTCCATGATTTTCCACAGCTTCCGGCTGGGCGTGGTACTGGTGATCCTGGCTGCGGCGGCAGGGTGGGTAGCGGTGAAGAGGGCGGCGGAATATCCGGCATAGCGGGATCATGGATGGCGAAAATCCATTGATGTTTTGCATGGTTGAAATTTACTGGGGAAACCCACAATGACCCTCGGTCGGGAACTCAAAATCTCCATCGCCGTCGCCTTGACAGTATATATCATTTATCTCCTCTGCCCCTTCTTTGACTCGGGAGATTCCGATTGGTATTGGCCCACGGCGATCAGCCTGGTTAGAGAGGGAAACTTCGATATTGACGAATTCTCTGATCATGAGCTTCTGGACCACGATTACCGGATTCAAAAAGTGAACGGCCACTACTACATGCAGTACCCCATAAGCCTTTCTCTGCTGTTGGTCCCTTTTGTTATCATTCATGATGGAATTTTACTTTCCGGACACCAAGCAATGCAGTTATTGGGAATTGGCAGTTCCGTGGAGATTACTTCTTATATGGATCTGATTGTCAAGTATAGCTATAGAATGGGGGTGATCCTCGGGTCATTTTTCACCGCCATGGCGGCCCTGATCATATTTCGCATAGCGAGAAAATATTTGAATATGAGATATTCCCTGCTGTTGACGGGCGCTTTCGCTTTCGCCACTTCGGCATGGTCTGTGGCCAGCCGGGCCATGTGGCAGCACGGTCCTTCCATGTTTCTGCTTTCACTGGCACTCCTTTTCCTTATTCGGGCCCAAAAAGATGAGCGATGGGTGAAATATACCGGTTTCATCCTGGCATACGCCTATTTCATTCGGCCGACCAACGTCATTCCAGCCATGTTCTTCACTCTCTACATCCTGCTCTACCACCGGCGCCGGTTCTTGGTTTACGGTATGATGGCGCTACCGGTTTTCCTCTTTTTCTTCTATTACAACTTCATTACTTACGGTGCCGTATTCCCCAAGTATTTCACGCCGCATTTATTCGATGGAACTCAAAGGTTCACCCAAGCTTTGATTGGTCATGTCATTTCACCGGCCCGGGGGCTGCTGGTTTTTTCTCCCATTTTTCTGTTTTCCCTGGCCGGAATTTATCTGAAGATATCGCGGCGACAGCTCCTCCCGCTGGATTTCTTTTTACTCGCCATCATGGGTTCACACTGGCTCCTGATCTCCTATTTTCCCCACTGGTGGGGTGGTCATAGTTACGGCCCCCGGCTTTGGGCGGATATGGTGCCCTTTTTCTGTTATTTTCTGATCCCCTTCTTCAACGCTTTTGGTAACCTGCCGTTCAAAAGAGTAGTACTGCCCGTATTTGCCGTGCTTCTCGGATTAAGCATCTTTATTCACAGCCGGGGGGCGTTCATGACCGAGGCGGTAAAATGGAATCAAGTTCCTGCCAATGTGGATAAACATCCTGAGCGGTTGTGGGATTGGAGCGACTTACAATTCCTCCGCGGCCTGTTTTAGAGGCAGCCGTTAGAGCCTGAGTCCGGCGGAGACTTAAAGCCCGCTACCTCGATCATTGGAAATACCAGAGTATCCATGGAACGACTGAACAGCCTCCTGGGTATGGCCACCCTGCTGGGCCTCGCTTTCCTGCTGTCCAACAACCGGCGCAAGATCAAGCTGCGCACGGTGGCGGCGGGGATTTCGCTGCAGGTGGGGCTGGGGGTGATCCTGCTGTGGTGGCAGCCGGGTAACCAGGCGTTCCGCTGGTTTGCCGGGCAGGTACACGCCTTTTTGCAACTCTCCCAGGTGGGCGTCAACTTCCTCTTCGGGGAATTGGGCAATCCGGCCAATTACGCCGAATACGGCGTTCAGATCGCCCTGATCATCGCTTCCACCATCATCTTCTTTTCCGCCTTCACCGCCATCCTCTACTACCTGGGAGTGATGCAGTGGCTGGTGGAGACCATGGCCAGGTTCATGCGCCGGGTGATGGGCACTTCGGGCGCCGAATCGCTCTCCTGTTCGGCCAACATTTTCGTGGGGCAGACCGAGGCCCCGCTGGTCATCCGCCCCTTCCTGGACGGCCTGACTCAATCAGAATTGTTCGCGGTGATGGTGGGGGGGTTCGCCACCATCGCGGGCGGAGTCATGGCCAGCTACATGAGCCTGGGCATCCCCGCGCCGCACCTGATTGCCGCCTCGGTCATGTCGGCGCCGGCGGCCCTGGTCATGGCCAAGATCATCTTTCCGGAGACCGAACGCGTGGCGACTTCCGGGGACGCCAAAATCCCCCGGCAGAAACTCTATGACAACGCCCTGGACGCCGCCGCCCGCGGCACCACCGACGGGCTGCGCCTGGCCGCCAACGTCATCGCCATGCTCATCAGTTTCCTGGCTCTGCTGGCCCTGTTGGACGTGATCCTGGGCTGGCTGGACGGGATCATTGACGGCCGGATTCTGGGTGGAACGCTGACCCTGGAAGACGGCTACAGCGGCATCTTCCCGGGGCGGGTGCGGATCCTGTTCGGGACCATCTTCCGGCCGCTGGCGTTTCTAATAGGAGTCCCCTGGGCAGAAGCCGGCGTCGTGGGCAACCTGCTGGGCATCCAGATCACGGCCAACGAGTTCGTCTCCTTCGTCAAGCTGTCCGAACTGATCCATTCGGGAGCGTTGAGCGAGCGGGCCGCCACCATCGCCACCTATTCCATGTGCGGGTTCGCCAATTTCGGGTCCATCGGCATCCAGTTGGGGGGCATCGGAGCGCTGGCGCCGGGGCGGCGTTCGGACCTCTCCCGCCTGGGGCTGAAGGCCATGTTCGGCGGCGCGTTGACCAGCTACCTGACGGGGACGGTGGCGGGGCTGCTGATCGCGTAAGGCACTCCGGCCGCCAGTAGGGATTCTTGCCCCACTACCAGGAGGACCGGCGTCCCTGCCGGTCAGAGAATGATTCATGGCAAGCAGGGACGCTTGCCCCACCATCACAATGGGACCGGTGTCTCAGCCGGTCATCCGACGCCATATTCATTCTGTTATCTCACCCGAGTCAACCATGTCCGACAATCACAAAGAGTACGATTCGTTGCAGCACAACCCCGAGCCGACGGCCATCCCTTCCGAAGAGCTGGTCCGCGCCCTGCCCAAGGTGGATCTGCACTGCCACCTGGACGGATCCATGCGGGTGCAGACCATCTGGGAGCTGGCCCGGGAACGCAAAGTGGAAATGCCGGCGGCCTCGGTCGAGGAGTTAACCCAGTTCTTCCAGCCGTCCAACGCCGCGCCCAGCCTGCCGGCCTACCTGAAGCGCTTCGAATACACCCTGGCCGTGCTGCAGGACGCCGAAGCGTTGCAGCGTGCCTGCTATGAGCTATGCGCCGACGCTGCCGCCGAGAAGGTTCTGTACCTGGAAGTCCGCTTCTCCCCCATCCTGCACACCCGCAAGGGAATGCGCCTGACCCATGTCATGAATGCGGTGCTGGAAGGAATGGGCAAAGCCGAGCGGGAGCTGGACATCAAGACCGGGGTGATCGTCTGCGGGATCCGCAATATTCCCCCGGATGTCTCGCTGCGGCTGGCGGAATTGACCGTGGCTTACCGGCACCAGGGGGTGGTCGGCTTCGATCTGGCGGGCATGGAAGACCAGTACCCCGCCCGCGAGCACACGGAAGCCTTCTACCTGATCCGCAAGAACAACATCAACTGCACGGTGCACGCGGGGGAAGCCTACGGCCCCGACTCCATCAAGCAGGCTCTGCACAACCTGAACACTCACCGCATTGGCCACGGAGTACGCCTGAAGGAAGACGGCGACCTGCTGAATTACGTCAATGACCACCGCATTCCCCTGGAACTGTGCCTGACCTCCAACGTGCATACCGGGGCGGTCAAATCCCTGGAATCCCACCCCTTGCGGTTCTACTACGACTACGGCCTGCGGGTGACGCTGAACACTGATAACCGGCTTTTCTCCAACACCACCGTGACCCAGGAATACCTGACCGCCTGCCGCACCTTCGGCCTGTCGGAACAGGATCTGAAGAACATCATCATCATGGGCTTCAAGAGCAGCTTCATGTCCTACAAGGACAAGGTGGCCTTCCTGGACCGGGTACTGAAGGATCTGCGCAAGCCGCAGACGC
The DNA here is from genome assembly GCA_003599535.1 of Candidatus Zixiibacteriota bacterium. Lineage (GTDB taxonomy): Bacteria > Electryoneota > B3-LCP > B3-LCP > B3-LCP > SURF-9. Next base: position 88,309 of record QZKQ01000083.1, read on the forward strand.
CCTTTTAATCGTATCCACGTATCCACGTATCCAGGTATCCAGGTATCTACGTAACCACGTATCCATAGAATTACCGGCGAACGGATAAACAGGAAAAGCCATGCCGACCTATCTCCAGCGCGCCTTGGGTGCGCTCCTCCTGCCTGGCCTTCTATCCACTGCGGCCCTGGCGCAGCTTTCCGTGCGCGACGTGCAGTACACCACCGACCCCTCCGGCAATTCGCCCCGCCTGAACCAGACGGTGCAGGTGCAGGGCGTGGTCACGGCGGTGGAATACAACGCTCCGCCCTACGCTCACAGCTTGTTCCTGGCCGACACCACCGGGGGTCCCTGGTCGGGTCTGCTGGTGGCCAGCTTCACCACGCTGCCTGCGGCCGTGGGCGATTGGGTGCAGGTGACCGGGCAGGTCAAGGAGACCGGCGGCCAGACCTCCCTGCAATTCCCCTTTCTGACTGTGCTGGGGACCGCTTCCCTGCCGGATCCGGAGGGAATCACCGCCGCGGAACTGCCCCAGGAAGCCTACGAAGGGGTGCTGGCGGCGTTACATGACGTGACCGTCACCGCCCCGGAAGCCAACGGCCTCTGGAAGGTAAGCGACGGCAGCGGGGAGGCCTCCATCGGCCACACCTGGGACTACATCTACCAGCCGGCGTTGGGAGATACCCTGGAGCAGATCCGCGGCGTGGTGGCCTACGTGGGGGCGGCCTTCCGCCTGGAACCGCGATCGGGGGAAGACCTGGTCTTTTCCGGTAACATCCGCCCGGTCATCAGCAACGTGCAGCGCCTGCCGCAGCAGCCCACCGCCTCCGACGCCGTCATGGTCAGCGCCGTCATCGCCGACGACGGCCAACTGACCCGCACGGAGTTGCACTATTCCCTGGACAACGGGGCGACCTGGACATCCGTGGACCTGGAACCGGGCGCCACAGCCGACCTCTACGCGGGGTGGATCCCGGCGCAGGTGCAGGGGACGGTGGTGCAGTACTTCATCCAGGCCGAGGACGACGAAGGGGCGGTCGCTACCGCACCGGAACCGCCGGCCTGGTACAGCGTTGGCGCGCCCCGGGCCAGCGTGCCCATGGATTCCATCGTGACGCACTTTTCCCAGTTCAACAACCAGGACGTCACGGTGGAAGGGCTGATCACCTACATGATGCAGTGGACCACCTCCACCGGGTCCACGCGTATCTCCGCCTACCTGCAGGACGCCTCGGGGCGGGGCCTCGAACTGTCGGAATCGGGGTCCTTCAGCACTTTCCCGGGGCTGCGGCGGGGGAACTACATCAGCCTGACAGGTGAGGTGGGGGAATTCGACGGATCCGCGCAGATCTCCGGCTTCGACGCCGCCGACGTGACCGTCATCTATTCGGGATACCCCATTTCCTTCGTGGAACCGCCGGACTTCCTGCCCACCGGAGATCCAAACAACGAAGACCTGCTGCTGACCGACACGCCCGGAGTCACCGCGGCGGGGACCTGGTGCAAGGTCAAGGGCTACCTGCTGGCTGCGGAATGGGCCGGGGGCGGCACCAACCTCACCCTGAACGATGGTTCCGGCCCGGTGGTGATCCGCATCTGGGACGACATGAACGTCCCCGGAGCAATCATCAATGGGGACACGGTGGCCTTCGCCAACCTGGTGGGGCAAACCCTTTCCGTATCCGGGGCGGTCTCATGGTACAACGGATTCCAGATCGAGGCGGGGTACGCCGAGGACATCCACGGGGATGAGCCGGTGGCGCCGGCCTCGCCCGAAGCCGAAGTCTGGGTGGAACCGCACCCCTTCGTCCCCGACCGGGGGGAGACCATCACCATCCGCTACAATGCGCCGGCCGGTGCCTGGATTCGCCTGCGGGTCCTGAACCTGCGGGGACAGATGGCGGCCATGCTGCGCGACGGGCAGTCGGGAGGCGGCTACGAGATCGAATGGGACGGCCGCGACGAGCTGAACCGCCGTGTGCCGCTGGGGGTCTACATCGTGCAGCTCCAGTCCACCCTGAACGGCCGCACCACCGTGGATTCCGCCCCCGTGGTGGTGGGAACGAAGCTGAAGTAAAATTTACCGCAAAAACGCAAAGAGAAGAATCCAGAAGCCAGAAGAAGAATACAGGAGACAGGAGTCAGGAGCCAGGAGCCAGGAGTCCGGAGACAGAAGTCAGGAGCCAGGAGCCGGGAGTCCGGAGCCAGAATATCACCCTGAAAGGGTGGTCTTTTAGTAGCCGGGGCGTTTTCCCGAAGGGACCACTGCGTGGTAACCCCCGGAGAAGGATACCCCAACCTCCTGTGCCACCCTGAAGGGGTGGACCA